>JADGEA010000032.1 GCA_016744615.1 Flavobacteriaceae bacterium | reverse complement strand
GTTTTTATTTATCTGATAATCAATATAATATACGAATAATTAATAATAAAACAACTTAAATTCAAAGAAATTAACTTAAAAAAAGTGTGCGTTTGCCCTAGGGTTTACTTACTCAATTAAAAAAGGTATGAAAAGCGAATTAACAATAAGATTCTCGAAAATAGAAGATTTGCCTTTTATTGTAAATATTTACAATCAGGCAATTAGATCTGGTAATGCAACAGGAGATATCAATGAATTTAATGTTGCCAATAGAATTGACTGGTTTTCTAAATATGACAATAACAAATACCCTCTTTATGTGGCAGAAATTGCCAATAGAGTCATTGGTTATTGTACTATATCACCTTACAGACCAGGAAGGAAGGCAATGTCAAAAGTAGCTGAAATAAGTTACTATATTGACTATTCCTATCATAGAAGAGGGATAGGAACGGCATTAATCAATCATGCCATAGCGGATTGTAAAAGAATCAAAAAAGAAAGCCTGCTTGCAATTCTTTTAGATATCAATACCCAAAGTATTGGGGTTTTGGAAAAGTTTAAATTTGAAAAATGGGGTTGCTTTCCTGATATTATTGACCTCCATGGTATAAAATGTAGTCAATTAATTTATGGGTTAAAAATTAAAAAACAATAACCCTTAAAACCAAATTTAGTTCCCAGTATGTCACTAAATATTATTTAGAGGTTTTGTTTTTCAATTGTAATTACATTAATAATTAGTTTAAGATCAATGACTTCTAAATAGAATCAGAGATAATTAAATAATTTTTTGCTTATCCGGATCCCAAAAAACCTTTCTTTGTTCACGATAAGCAATGGTTCCCATATGTGCTGTTATAGCTTCTTCAAAACCCTGATCTATATTGCAGGCGGGCTGCGTATTGGTTCTAATTGCATTTATCCAATCTTTTATATGTAAATGAGTAGTACTCACCCTTTTTTCTCCTTGATAAGAATAAAGTAAACCACGGCTAGCAAAATATTGTTCTGTTGCCGAAGTTACCCCATCAACCTTTTTTTGCCCAGGAGCATAGGAATAAATAGGTATACTTGGATCAATCAGACCATTTTTAATGTCTTCTTTGTATTTGGTAGAATTTCTATCGGCAAAAACTTTTAATTCACCTCCTACTTCCATATAACCATCGTGCCCCATTATAGTTCTTCCTCTGTTTTTATTACTTGCTAAGGATGCGCTATAAACAAGGGAAAGTTCTTTTTCAGGATATTCTAAAACTGTATTTAAAACATCAGGTACGGTTCTGCCATCTTTAAAATAATAAATTCCACCTGATGATACTACGGAATGAGGGATGCCAAGATCAAGTATTTGATTCATTGCATCGTAACCGTGTGTAAACAAATCACCTGATAACCCGGTGCTGTAGTCCCACCAGCATCTCCATCTAAAAAATCTTTCTAAACTAAATTCATGCTCAGGAGCTGGACCGATAAATTGTTTCCAGTCTATATTTTTCTCATTTGCATCTTCATCAATATCGTAAACCCAAGCACCATTTGGACTGTTTCTATTTGTAGTAACTTCAATTAAATTTACCTTACCAATTGTGCCATTTTCAAAAGCTTCTTTCGCTTTGTAATAACTATCATTTTGTCGATTTTGATGCCCTAATTGAAAAGCAATATTATTTTCTTTTACGGCCTTTACAACTTCATAGGTTTCCGGAACTGTCCACGTCATAGGTTTTTCACAGTAAACATGTTTTCCTGCTTTGGCAGCATCAATGATCATGGTACCATGCCAATGATCTGGCGAGGCAATAATAACTGCATCAATATTTTTTGAAGCAAGCATTTCTTTATATGTTTTGTACCTTACCGGAGCTTCAGCCATTTCGGCATCATAGCCACCTCTTTTGATATTAGCTCCTGCCTCAATTGCTTTATTTGCTCGGACATCATAAATATCACAAACTCCCGTTACTCTTATATTGAGGTCATCTTGTTCCAGATAATCTTGATAGCGATGATCATTTGGATTGGTGTCCGTATTTTTTTTCCATTCTTCCACCAAAGAGGGGTGAATAAAACCGGCTCCTCTTAAAAGTTGAGTTCCTCTTATTCCTGTACCAATGATTCCAACATTGATGGTTTTATTTCCTGTGACAATTTTATCAACTATAGGATTGTAAGCACTAAATTCTAATTCTTTTTTCTTGGAATTTATTAATAAGCTATCAATTTGATTTTTTTTGTACCAGCCATAAAACAATGCTCCAACAAATGGTAAGGTTGCAAGGCTTTTAAGTACTTCTCTTCTTTCCATAACTCTTTATTTTTTTTTCGAAATCAATCTGTCTAACCCTATTTCTTTACTTGTTGGAAATACGAATAGCACTACCAAAGCGATCATTTCAATCAAGGTTTTATCAACGATCCAGTAACTCCCCGTACTTGGCATTGCATAATCAAGGTTGAAAAATGGAGGATGAGATAAATAATACAATGATAATAAGGAAATTGCTGCAATAGTGACTTGTTTGGTGAACAATCCCAGCATTAAAAATAATCCAATTAAAACCAATCCCCATATATTGAGGTTGTCAATAAATACTAAACCTTTCTCATTCTCAGCCAAAGCTTTAAAAACGTTTTCAAAAAGGCCTTTGGAGTCCATTAAGTATAAATAACTTGTCCAGTTTTGGGCTGAAATTTTGGCAAGACCTTCAAATAAAAAATGCCAACCAATAGCCGCTCTTAAAACCACTAATCCAATTAATTGTGGTTTTGAATAATTTTTACTTCTCATAACTAAATAATTTCTAACAAAACTCTTTCAAATTTGTTCTAATGGATTATGATTATTTTCTATTTTCAAAAAACAGTATATAGGAATTTTGATAATGTCAATAATTACAAATATAATTAGCGAACAAATTACGGGAATAATATTTGAATGAATAGTTAATTATTATCCATTTTTTATCAAAATATACCAAATAGTTTATATTAGAATATTTCTTCTTAGTGGTTTGTTTTAGAAAAATGATCATTGAAATATTCTTTGAAAATCATTATTTTAATTTCAGGGACATCACATAAATAATTAACAAAAATTTATGAATAAGACAATTAAACTATTTCAAATTTACACAGTCTAATTTTGAATTAATTTAATTCAAAAAGATATATTAAAATTCATTATGAATAAGAATACCTTCTGTAAAATTGTATTATTCTCTATTTTTCTATTTCCATCACTAAACTGGGCTCAAAGCATTACAGGAAAAGTGGTTGATGAAGATAATCACCCATTAGAATTTGCTGCGGTAGCAGTGATAAACCCATTAGATTCTATATTGATCAGCTATGCAAGTGTTGATAAATATGGAAAATTTGAGTTGAAGAATGTTTCAAAAGGGAAAAGAATATTTCAGGTTAATTTAATAGGTTACAATACATGCCAAAAGATTATTGAGTTTGAAAATGAACCACTAAATTTGGGTACTATCGCCTTAAAACTTAACAATGAGTTGGATGAGATCGTTGTGAATGCAATAACACCTATCACAATAAAAAAAGATACTATTGCATATAATACAAAGGCTTTTAAAATTAGAAATGATGATTCTGTTGAAGATCTCTTGAAAAAGTTGCCTGGTATTGAAATTGATGCATCTGGTAAAATTACTGCTCAGGGTGAGGATGTGGGAAAGGTGTATGTAGATGGGAAAGAATTTTTTAGTGGAGATCCAACGATTGCTACCAAGAACCTGTCAGCAGATGCGATCAAAAGTATTGAGGTTATTGATGAACAAAGTGAAAAGGCCAGAGTTTCTGGTGTGAATGATTCTGAAAGGAAAAAAGTGATCAATCTTAAATTAAAAGTGGATAAGAAAGTTAATGATTTCGGAAAAATTCAAGGAGGATATGGAACAGATGACCGTTTTTTGACTAGTTTGAATTACAATCGGTTTTCATCTAAATTGCAAACATCCATCATTGGTAAATTTAATAATGTAAATACTTCGGGGTCAGATATTTCTGAAATCATGAATTTTGATACGGGAGGTAGAGCATTTTTCAGGGGTTCAGGTAATTCTAAATTTGGTTTTGTCACTACCGGTGTTGCAGGAGTTAATTTGGGATATGAAATCAAGAAGAAGCAAAATTTAAATGCTGACTATTTTTATAACTATACAAAAAATACCTCTGGAGATGTTTTTACAGCACGTACAGAATTTATTGGTGATCTTGAAATTCTATCGAAAAGTCATAGCAAAAGTGAAAATATAGCTAATAGTAACAAAGTAAATTTTAGTTATAGAGACCATTCAAATGAGTTGAGTTCGCTTGAAATAAGAGGTGATGTGCGTTTATCTAACAATAGAGGAAACAGTATCAATACTTTGGATAAGTTTAATGGAGAAGGAGAGCTAGACCTGCAAAGTGTTGGAGGTTCAGACAGTGAAAGTGATAATAATTCTGGTCGTATTTCTTATGAGTACAACAAAAGGTATAACGAAAAAAGCAAGCGTCATATTTCTACCTGGGGAAATTTCAGTGGATCTAAAAACAGAACAAATAGTAATAATAATCAATTGAATAAGTTTAATATTTCTGATCCCAATGATGCATTTGAATCAAAGGAGGAGATTTCAAGAGATCAGGATATTGATGATTTGAGTTTAAGTTTTAATGTTGATCATACTGAACCTCTTGCAGAAAATCATTATATGGAAGTTAGGGCAGGAGTAAAATATAACGTAACAGATGATGATGTTGATCAGGAGAAATACGTAAATGACATTCTTCAAAACCCTTTGATATACACACAATATTATAAGAATACGGATTTATTTGGAAGGCTGACGTACAAATACGATAATGAGAAATTTACTTTTTCAGTTGGAGCAGCTGTTTTAGATCAAAAGCAAGACTTTGGTTTGGAAAATGATGAGGAATTTAAAAACTCCTATACAAATATCAACCCTGAATTAGGTATAAGATATCGTCCCGAACGGGGAAAATTTATGCGGTTAAGGTTAAAAAAATCTGTAAACCTACCTAGGATTTCACAACTTACACCTGTTGTGAATGATTTTAACCCATTATTTATCCGTACAGGTAATCCTTATTTAACTCCGGAAGATAATTATTCAGCATCTGCATTGTTTATCCGACATAATTTTGCGACAGGATTTAGTATTTTTTCTCGTATAAGTTATAGCTATACAGAAAATAGCATTGTGAATTCAGAATTTACTGATAATCTTGGAATTCGCCATTCTACATTTGAAAATTTAGGTGATAAGAATAATTTCAATTTGAGTTTTAATTTTGGTGACAGATTAAATTCTTTAGGTTTGCGATATAATATTCGATTAAAAGGAAGGTATAGTGAGTATTTATCAATCATTAATAATGAAAATAATGAAACGCAATCAAAAGATGGAACTTTTGGTATCTCTTTAGAGAATAACAAAAAGGAAAAATTTGATGCGATGATTGGGGCAAACTGGACTAAAAACTATACTACTTTTACAACAGGGAATAATGCAGACCGTGATTTTTTGCAACAAACTTATTATATAAAAACCGACTGGAATGTTACAGACCGTTTCAATGTGAATTCACAATTTAAATATGATATTTACACGGACAGTAATTTTGGATCGGATCAATCAGTTCCAATTTGGAACGCTTCTTTATCCTACGCTTTGTTAAAGTCAAAAAGTATAACTGTAATGATATCAGCTCTCGATATTTTAAACAAAAATATTGGTATTATTAGAAATAGTTCTGATAACTATTTTGAAGAAACACATAGAGAGGTTCTTGGTAATTACTACATGCTTAGTTTGACCTATAATTTAAATGGTAATAAAAATCCAAATGCAAGTAAAAGCGGTTCCAGAAGAAGACATAGAATGCATTAAGCCACAAAATTCATTTTTTTATGAATACAGAAAATAACACCAAAGGATTAACCCAATGCTAAGATCAAGGTTTGTTTTGAAGTTGTTGATGTTGATAGCTGTTTATCAGGTAAAAAGAATGAATTAACTATTTTGTTTTAAAGATATCTACTAAACCCTCTTTTTCAAATAAAACTTTACCTACTTTAATATCTGACCACCCTTTTTTTAGTTTGTAGGTAAAAGTGGGTGTTTGATTTTTTAATACACAATCAATATAATAAGATGAGACGTTTCTGTTTGAAACTTCATCAATTTCTTTGAGTTGTTGTAAATGGGATGATATAAAGAAAATTGATTTATTGAATTGGGTTAGGCCTTTCAAGGTTGTTGAAATAATATCAAAAGCATCTTCGGCATTGGTTCCGTTAAATAATTCATCAAATACAGCAAAACAGTTTTCATTATTTGCAGCTTTTAAGGCTATGTTTTTTAAATTTTTCACCTCTGTCATAAAATGACTATAACCATTTAATAGATTATCTCGATGATTTATATGGATAGCAAAATTATGAAATAGTGGAATTTCAGCTTTTAAAGCAGGAATCGCAAAACCAACATGACCCAAATAAACACATAAACTAATTGCTTTTAATAGTGTTGATTTTCCTGACATATTAGGACCGGTAAGTAAAATTACGTTACTGTTTGAATCAAAGTTATTTTCAATAGGATTTTTTAAGGCTGGATGATAGAAACTTGAAAGAGACAATTGACTTGTTCCTATTTTTGGAAAATTATATTTATGCTTGAAAACACCAATACTAATAGAAAGATAAGCTTCAAACAAAAAAAAATCTTCCCAAAATTCAGAAATTTGAATATTCTTTTTTAATTTTGAAATTATTTCAGATATTTCTTTAAAGTGTTTATCTTTAATTTTTTGCTCTCTTATCAAAAATTCATAATGATCCAGATTGAAACCTATAAAAAAATCATTCAAATTTTGTAGCTTTTTTTTGTAGTCCTTAGGAAAATGTTTGCTATTTATTCTTTTAAAATAGTAGGAATGAATCCTGTAAAAAAACAATACAAGTTGAATCAATTTGGACTGCCGTTGATACTTCTCTTTTTTGGAAATTAAAATACGATATTTTAAACTATTTTCTCTCTTTTTATCATAGCTAAAGTGTGTTAAAAAGTTGTGAACTTCCTTTAAATATAATGGTGTATATGAATAGTCATTTAAAATATTATTATTCTCTAAAAAGCCATTTAAAACATTTTGTCGTTCAATTATTTTACTTTCAGTGGAAAGTGGATTGTTTAAAATATGCAGTAAAGCTTTTTTTGAAAAATCGTTAAGAGTAAAATTAAAAAGCGGTAATATTTCCCTTTCTAAATTTAAATCTTGGATACTATTCATAGAAGGTATTTTTTATCTTAAAAATTTTGGTATTCTTCTGTGTTTTGTTCCTTGTTCATAAGCAAAGGCAATTTGCAGTATAACAGGTTCACTCCATGCAGTTCCGAAAAAGGATATTCCTACCGGTAATTCTCCAATAAACCCCATGGGTATGGTAATATTAGGATAACCTGCTATTGCTGCAGGGCCAGCACTACCAATTTCAAAAGTATCTCCATTTTTTAGGTCGGTTTTCCAGGCAGGACCTCCTGTTGGAGACATGATTGCATCTAGTTTATATTTCTTTAAAATTCTGTCAATACCATTTTCAAGACTTCCCTTAAACATCTTTTTAAGTGATTCTTTATATTCCGATTTGCTTACTGGTTTTATTTCCATAAATTCTTGTCCAAAATAATTTAATTCAACAGGATCTTTTTTATTAAAAGCAACAATATCTGATACAGTTTTTACTTTAACACTTGAAGAAAGTGTTTTTAAATAATCATTTACACCCTGGTGGAATTCATAAATCAATATATCCATTTCATATTGACTTGTTTCGGGTTTTAGTATTTCATCTACCATCACAACCTCAGCTCCCTGACTTTTAATATAAGTTATAGCTCTGTTTAATAAGGATGTAACCTCTTTGTTGTTTTTTGAGGGTGCTGCATATAGTCCAATTCTTTTACCTTTTAAACCATCTTTTTTTAAGAATTGGGTATAATCCTTATGGAAATGTCCTTTACTTTCTAGCGATTTTTGATCTGTAGGATCAGTTCCAACCAAAGCACTTAACAAAATGGCTGCATCTTCTACTGTTCTTGTAATGGGTCCTGGAGAATCCTGAGTAAAGGAAATAGGCACAACACCAGTACGACTTACTAATCCAACGGTTGGTTTAAACCCTACTACGCCATTGGTTTGCGCAGGACAAACAATAGAACCGTTTGTTTCAGTCCCGATTGCAACTGTGGTAAGATTTGCAGAAACAGATACTGAAGAACCCGAACTAGAACCACATGTGTTTCTGTCAAGAACATACGGGTTTTTACCCAATCCACCAACGCCACTCCAACCACTTGTTGATTTCATTCCTCTAAAGTTAGCCCATTCGCTTAAATTGGCTTTTCCTAAGATTACTGCTCCGGCAGCTCTTAACTGTTTGGCAATAAAACTATCCTGTAAAGGAAAATTATTTGATAAAGCCCTTGAACCTGCAGTTGTTGGCATCTTATCATGTGTATCAATATTATCTTTTAAAATAACCGGGATACCATGCATGGGACCTCTGCTTTTACCAGCTTTTAGCTCCTTGTCAAGTTCAGTTGCAATTTTCATGGCATCGGGATTTGCCATAATAATTGATTTTAAAGCTGGCCCGTTTTGGTCGATTTCATTAATTCTGTTTAAATAGGTTTGTACTACCTGTTGAATGGTAAATTCTCCTGTTTGATATTTTTTTTGAATTTGTGCAATAGTTAATTCTTCTAGTTGAATCGGTTTTTTTGGAGGAGGTCCCTGTGCATTTAAACAATGATTGAAGGCAAATGAAAAAATAATCAGTATAATGATAGTTGATTTTAAGTAGGTCATTAAATAAGAGTTTTTTTATTGACATAATTTTTCACCAAGTTAAACATAATTATTGTTTTGTGATAAAAATAAAATCAATTCGGATTCATTTTTTTCATAGAAATAAGCATGAAGCAATTTTACTTTCTTAATTTTGCAGTAGTATTAATTAAAAATCAAAAATATGAAAGCATCATCATTAGTAAAGAATTTAGAATATAAAGGCGATAAACCTGCAATAAGTGTATTATTTGAAACAGATAGTACTAAAGAGATTCGTATTGTAATGAGAAAGGGGCAATTGATGAAAAAGCATCAAACTCCTTTTCCTATTGTGGTAGAAATGTTTGAAGGAGATCTTGATTTTGGGGTAGAAGGGGAGATATATCATCTAACACGTGGAGATATTTTAGCTTTGGATGCTTCTGTACCTCATGATCTTGGGGCAAAAAGTGATTGTATTGTTAGATTGACTCTGTCAAAAGGGGATAGTGTTAAAAGGGTGGAAAAAGTAATTGAATAAAACATTTGTTCAATATTTGAAAAAGCATCAAAACTTTGATTTAAGGTTTTGGTGCTTTTGTTGTTTTTACTGATGAATATCATTTTTTATTTGACTATTTTTTTCGTACTTTATACAAGTGAATTTAAAACCGAATAGCCATGAATAAAAACGAGCCTATTTCAAGTATAATGACAACTAAATTGATAACATTAAGTTTTTCAGACACCTTATATTCTGCAGAAAAAAGACTGAAAGTAAATCATATTAGGCATATTCCGGTAATTGATAAGGATGAATTGGTAGGCTTGTTAAGCTTGTCAGATCTTAAAAGAATTAGTTTTATTGATGCTTACAGTAAAGAAGGCACAGAAGATACACCAGTGTATAATATGTTGACTATTAAGGATATGATGATAAAAAAACCTGTCACAGTTTCTCCAAATGATACTATTTATGAAGTTTCAAAGTTAATTACACATAAAGAGTTTCATTCACTTCCCGTGGTAGGTAACGGTAAACTTGTTGGTATTGTAACAACTACTGATCTTTTGAACTATTATATTGGTTGCTGCGAATAAATAGTGCTACTTTCTGAACAATAATATCCGCTAATTTAAATTTAGATTCAACTGTCCATCCCGCAATATGAGGCGATAGTAAAACTTTATCAGATTGAATTAAAAATTGAAAAGCTTCTGGCATCTTGACCGCACTTGATGCTTCAGGTTCTATAAAGAAGTTTTCAAAAGATGCTTTTTCATATTCCAGCACATCTAAACAGGCTCCTAATATTTTTTCTTTTTTTAATGCCTCTACTAGGTCTTTGGTGACAACAGCTGAGCCTCTGGCAGTATTGATTAAATAGAATGATTTTTTAAATTTTTCAATAAATACTTTATCGATCATTTTTTCGGTAAGTTCCGTTTGCGGAGTGTGAATACTTAAAACATCTGTTTTCTTAAATAGCTCATCAAGTACAACCTGTTTGGCATTTTTATCAGCAATATTATTTTTGATATCATAGAATATAACCTCACAATCAAATCCTTTTAATTTTTTAGCAAAGGCTTTCCCCATATTGCCATAACCAATTATTCCAACGGTTTTTCCTTCCAGTTCAATGCCACGATTGTCTTCTCGCAACCATTTTCCTTGACGGATTTCATTATCAGATTTTTTTAATTTATTGAACATGGCTAAGATCATTCCTAAAGCATGTTCACCAACAGCATTTCTATTCCCTTCAGGGGCAGATATTAAATGTATATTTTTTGACTCTGCATAAGGTATGTCAATACTTTCCAGACCGGCACCAACGCGCCCAATAAATTTTAAATGGGTTGCTTTATCAAGAAATTGTTTATCGATCTTAAATCTGCTACGAATTATAATTCCATCATATAAATGAATTATTTTTTCAATTTCTTCTTTTGAAGATGTATAATCTTCATCACATGTAAGCCCTAGATCGCGTAGGCCAGTTACTAAATGTGGATGATTTGTATCAAGATGTAAAACTTTCATGATAATAGAATTAAAAAATAGATGATTGGGTGATGGTTGTAAACTCTTCCAGAACTTTAAAACCTAGATAGGAGTTTCCTTTTTTATTCAATTTCGGACTCCAGGTAGTGATACAATACAAGTCAGGAAGAATGGCGACAATTCCACCCCCAACTCCACTTTTCCCGGGTAAACCAACTTTAAATGCAAAATGACCGGCCTCATCATAAAGTCCACATAACTGCATGGTTGCATTGATTCTTTTGGATACACTTAAAGATATAATTCTCTCCTTGTTGTAAGGCAGTACACCATCATTGGCAAAAATGAGAAATGATTTTGATAGCTCTTCACAGGTCATTTCAATAGAACACATATAATAATATAGATCTAAAACAACATCAATTTCATTTTTAATATTTTTAAAGGATTTCATTAAATTAACATGAGCAGCATTGACAAAGCCGTGCTTTTTTTCAGAAGCAACTACTTTTTCATTGAAATAGATGTCTTTTGAGTTTGTCAGTTTTCTTACAAAATTTAGAAACTCAGATTTAGGATTTTTTAAGGAGCTGATCAAAACATCACAAACTACCAAAGCACCTGAATTGATAAATGGATTTCGTGGAATACCTTTTTCAAATTCTAGCTGAACTAATGAATTAAAAGGATCTCCAGAAGGCTCTACACCAACACGTTTCCATATTTTTTTTCCAACCTTTTTTAAAGCCAAAGTCAATGCAAAAACTTTGGAAATACTTTGAATTGATAATTTCTCCTGATAGTTTCCTGCTCCATAACTTTGATTATTTAAAGTAAATAAATTAATACCGAATTTATTGGAAGATACTTTCTTCAATTCGGGAATGTAGGAGGCTACTTTACCTTTATCATCTACATTTTTATATGTAAGATATAAATCATCAATTATTTTTTGGTAATCCACTTTTTTCATATTTAGATATTGTAAAATTATACATTAATAGAGTAAGAAAAATTAGATTGTACTATAAAAAATAAAAAAAGTTATGTGCAATAGTTCTTATGTTGTTAATTGTAGGTTAAAACAATTTGCTAAATTTGAAAACTTTAAGATTGTGAAGGAAAATTGATTTGATGGAGAAAACTATAGATAGCAATAAAAATAATCATAATTCAATAGATGAATCATGGGTTTTATTTTTAGAAGGAGATATGAAAGCCTTCCACACTATTTATAATATTCATTATCAAATGTTGTATAATTTTGGTTTAAAATTTTTGAGACCTGCTAAAGTAGAAGATTGTATTCATGATACTTTTTTGAATATATTGCATTATAAAGATAAAATAAAAAACGTAAAAAATGTTAAGGCATATCTGTTTAAAAGTTTTCGGAATCAGGCTATTAGGCTTCTAAAAGATGATAAGTTAGATTTTAATTTAATTGAAGAATCCATTCCTCAAGAAGAAGATAAACGAGATAAAGAAAAAATAGTAAGCCAACTAAAAAAACTTATTCTTCAATTGACCCCACGGGAAAGAGAAATAATTTATTTAAAATATTTTCAAGAATTTAATAATAAAGAAATTGCCGAATTGTTAGAAATTAAATACCAAACGGTTCGGAATATTTTAGCAGGAGCCATTAAAAAAATGAGAGTATTAGGTGAAGATTATGTGCAGTTATTATTTCTATTGGTTAAAAATTAGTTGTACTTATTTTTTTTAAACATAAACCTTATTAAAGCAAATATCTGATATCTAGATGTTTGCTTTTTTATTTTAATAAGTATTAAATTTTAACATTTCAAGCATAGTACAAAAAACAAATATTATCTCTTTTAATTGTAAATCCTACCTATAATCATGGAACAAAATCAAAAATATAGCATAAACGAATTATTGAATAATGATAATTTTATTGCTTGGGTAACCTCAGGAAATAAAAAAAATAATCATTATTGGGGAAAAATAAAACTGGATTTAAAAGGATTGGAAAGATCAAATTTTGATAAATCAGAAAAAATCATTCAAAGAATTAAAGCTTTAAATATTGATAATATTGATGTGAAAACACCAGAATTTATTCAACAACAATATATCAAATTATTAGAATCCAGTTCGGTTAAACAAAAGCAAGAGACCAGAGTAATAAATTTAAACAAGGTTTTAAAATATGCAGCAGCCATACTTATGCTCATTTCTTTACCAAGTATTTTTTATTATAATACTACTTCAAAAAGTTCTTTTTATGAACATTTAGCAACAAGCAGCATTAATAATTCTGAAATTTTATTACAAACTTCAAGTAATGAATATTTTAATATTTCAAAAGAAACCAATAATAAATGGATCACTAAAAACGGAGTGTTTATAAGTGTTGATGCTAATAATATAAGCTTTGTAGCTACTGATGATGTTGACCAAGATTTAATTACTGAATTTAAATTGATTGTTCCGAAAGGAGAAAAATATCACGTTACTATGATTGACGGAACAGAAGTAGAGCTAAATGCTAGCAGTACTTTATCGTTTACCAATGCAGTTAGTTCAAAGGATAGAAAAGTTGAATTATCAGGTGAAGCATTTTTTGATGTTGCTCATGATGAAAACAGACCTTTTATTGTGCAATCTTCGAATGTTCAGATAGAGGTATTGGGTACGGAATTTAATATTTCTAATTATACTGATAATAAATTTTCACAAATAACTTTAATTGAAGGATCTGTAAATATTAGCAATGCAAATGGAGATCATGTGGTTATTAAACCTGGCGAGCAAGCTACAGTTTATCATAACCAGAACAATATTAATGTACAACAGGCAGATGTTCAGAAATCTGTTGCCTGGATGGCAGGAAGGTTGATTTTTAAAGATGACAAACTTGAAGACTTAATACCTAGAATTAATCAGTGGTATGGTGTAAAGTTTGTATTGATTGGAGAAGGTGTAAAAAAGATGAGATTTACAGGGACTCTTAAAAAAGAAAACGATTTAATTTATTTTTTACAAATGCTTAAATATACAAAGGGAATAAGTTATGAAATAAATAATGAACAGGTAAAACTGTTTTTAAACTAAAACAGAGATGATTAACTATTTAATTAGGTTAATCATTTTTGTGAATTCAAAATTAATTTATAAATAAAAAACGGAATGAATAAACCTTTTAAAATGTGGAATTTTAATCGATTTAGTAGAGGAATACTAAGTCTTTTATTTCTCTTCTTATTAGCTTCCAACACATTAATGGCTAATTATATGGCAAAATATGATGTTTTAGTGATACAGCAAGAAGAGACTTTAACAATAAACAAAAGCTTAACAATTAAGGCTTTGTTTAATTTGATTTCTGGTAAAACCAGATATGATTTTTTTTACAATAATGATATCAATGAACTGGATCATAAAGTAAATTTAAATGTGAAGAATAAAACAGTAATTGAAATTCTTGATCAGGTGTTTTATGGCTTGCCTATTGAATATAGTATTAAAGGGAATGATATATTGGTAAGAAGTAAGCAGTCAAATTTAAATGAACAGGGAAAGAAAAAAATTAACGGAATTGTAAAAGATGATTTTGGGATGGCTTTGCCAGACGTTAGCATTATGATTCAAAATACGGATATTGGTACAGTAACTGATTTTGATGGGAATTTTACTTTAGATGTATCTCCTTCTGATGTTTTAGAATTCTCTTACTTAGGATTTAAAGATGAACTTGTTAATGTAGGGGATATATCATTTTTCAATATTAGCTTAAAAGCAAGTGAAAATGTACTGGAAGAAGTAATTATAGCTGGTGTAGCTTCGGGTACTTCACGTAAAAAAATGTCAGTTTCTGTTGCAAAACTTAATAGTGATGAATTAACCAAAGTACCTCAGGCATCTGTTTCTTCCTCTTTAACAGGTAAAGTTGCTGGTGTAACTGTTACTTCATTTAGCGGTTCTCCAGGCTCAAGTCCGAATATAGTGCTTAGAGGATCTACAAATTTATCTGGTAACAATAGTCCAATGATTTTAATCGACGGAATTATTATGGGAGGTTCTTTAGCTGATGTTAATGTTGATGATGTTGAAAATATGGAAATTGTTAAAGGTGCAGCAGCATCCTCTTTATATGGTTCGCAAGCGGCAAATGGTGTAATTGTGATCACAACGAAACGAGGTAAAGGATTAAGTGATGGAAAATCATCAGTAACTATTAGAAATGAGTTTGGTTTTCAGCAAGTAGCTAAATTTTTAGATTTATCAACATCACATGCTTATATGCTATCGCCAGAATGGTTAGATGAAGATAGCTATACAAAGTATTATTTTGTGAATTACCCAAGTGATTATGAAACAGGATGGGATCCTAGAATTAGTGGGAACCGCCTTTTAAAAGAAGATCACTATCAAGACTTACCATATAGAATTAATAATGACTTACAAAAAAAAATGTTTAATTCTGGTCAATATTCTACGAACTATGTTGGTATTGGTCACAGAATAGATAGAACTAATATTTATTTATCATTTGAACATAATGAAAATGAAGGTGTAGTTAAAGAAACAGGAGGTTATAGACGTAATAGTATTAGAGCAAATATTGATCATGCTTTATCAGATAATATTAAAATATCTGCAAGTAATAATTTTATTAAAACTTCAAATGATTTATTAGGAGGTGGTACTAGTGCATTTTTTAATGTTTTGATGACCGATCCTGATGTAGATTTATTTAGAGATAATGTAGATGGACAAAAGTACAATTACTATCCAAATCATTGGAATACTTTATTTGAAAACCCATTATACGATTTGCATGTAAAGTCGGACGAAACAAAAAAAACAAGATTTTTAGGTGCTTATGATATAGATTGGAAACTTACAGATTGGATGAGTTTTAAAGGTTCATATGCTATTGAGTCAGAAGACTTAAGAACAACCACAACAACTCCAAAAGGATCAATTATAAGTTTGGAAGCTAACTTATTAGATCCTGATGATCCAAATAGTATTGATCCTAATAACCCTATTATTCCAAGATATTCAGACGGTAGCTTAAGAGAATATACGTATAATTCTTTTAATCAAACAACTAGAGCTACGTTAAATTTTAAAAAGTCTTGGGGTGATTTAGATTTTAATGGAAAATTAAGCTACTTATACGAAAATTCAGATTTTAAAAGTGTAACAGCAGGTGGTAATAATTTTGTATTGGCTAATACAGAAAATTTAGATAACTTTTATAAGGAAGACATGTATGTTAGCAGTCATACTAGAGAAATAGTATCTGAAAATTATTTTGCAATTGCTTCATTTGTATTTAAAGATCGTTATATTTTTGATGGTTTATTCCGTAGAGATGGTTCATCGCTTTTTGGTGAAAATGAAAGATGGCATAACTATTATAGAATCTCTGGAGCATATCGTATTTCAAAAGATATTGATATACCTGGAATTCAGGAATTGAAAATTAGAGCAGCTTATGGTACTTCTGGTTTGCGTCCAAAAGCTGGATACAAAGATGAAACATTTTTCTTAAATCAAGGTGTAGCATCAAAAAATACAATAGGAAATAAAAATTTAAAACCAGCTCGAGCCAATGAATTGGAAATTGGTTTAGAGGCCTCATTTTTAAATAGGTTTCGTTTTGAAGTAATTTATTCTAATTCAATTATATCAGACCAATATTTAAAAGCACCATTATTAGTGCCCGCTGGAGGTACACCTTCCCAGTGGAGAAATGCTGGAGAAATAGAATCGAATACAATAGAAGCAACTTTAAATACAAAATTAATTGATACTGATGATTTTTCTTGGGATATGACAGTGCTTTTCGATAGAACTAGACAAGAAATAACTAAATTATATATACCAGATCAAACAACAGGGCCTAGAAATGCATTTAAGATAAGTGAAGGAGAAGTTTATGGAAGTTTTTATGGTGTAGATTTTGTTCGTACTCTAGATCAAATGCAGCAGCAAATATCAGATACAGATAATATCAGTAATTACTCGGTAAATAGTGATGGAGTAGTAGTAAGAACTGCAGATATTGGTACTGTGAATGAAAAGCCTTTTGTTATTTTAGATGAATTTGGAGCTGAAAAAGAAATAGAAATCGGTGATACTAACCCAGATTTTAGACTAGGCTTAAATACAACTTTTACTTATAAAAATTTATCAGCTTATATGTTGTGGTCTTGGAAACAAGGAGGAGATATCTATAATGGTACAGCACAATATTTAGTACGTGATAGTCGTCATGAAATGATGGATCAAATTCATACACGTCCGGAAAATAAAAAAACAGTTGACTATTACCAGGCTTTATACGATGCACAAGCTCTAAATGGCTTTTGGGTAGAAGATGCATCTTATGTAAAATTACAAGAAGCATCACTTTATTATACAATAGGTAAAAATTCTTTAGGGATGGCTAGTAAACATATAGATCAAATTAAAATTGGTTTACTTGGAAGAAACCTGTTGACTTTTACAAATTATTCTGGTTATGATCCAGAGGCCGGTTATAACGGTTTTGTATTTGACAACTTCGGTTATCCAAACTTTAGAAGCTATACAATGTCAATTGAATTTAAATTTTAATACAAAATGAGAAAGATAAAAAATTATATAATACTATTGCTATTGAGTATGGCAAGTATTACCTGTGCAGATTTAGATGTTCCAAATTTAAATACACCAGATAGAGAAGCTACATTAAAGAGTCCTGATGGTATAAAGAGTTTAACATCAGGTTTATTTAAAACATGGTTTACACAAGAGCAGCATAATTTTGCTTCTCCAGGTCCTGCTATGTGGGTCATGGCAGATTGGGGTACTGTAACTTTTGCAAATTATGGAACCAGAGATGCAAGTGAAGAACCACGAATATTTTTTGATAACCAACGCTCATATCCTTATGAAAATATAACCAAAAACTATTGGAGATTTATGTACTCAGTTGTAACTACTGCAAATGATGTGTTATTTGCTTTAGACAATGGAGTAGAGATAGGTGACAGGGGTAGTGAAACAGAAATGGTGAGAGGAATGGCTCATTTTATGCAAGGTTTGGGTAATGGATATATCGGTTTGGTTTTTGACAGAGCCTATCCCTCAGATGAGTTTACAGATTATGAAACGATCCAATCAACAGATTATCAAACTTCAATTGAAATGGCGATAAATCAATTGGAAAAAGCAATTGATATTTTTGATGAAAATAGTTTCACATTGCCTTCTGATTGGATTAATGGCAACGCATTTACTAATGAAGAAATGTCTAAATTGGCACATTCTTTTATTGCTCGTTTAATGGTTTATTCAGCCAGAAATACCGAGCAAACCAATGCAATTAATTGGAATAATGTATTGACACATGCAGAAAAAGGAATTGATACTGATTTTTCGGTTCAAGGTGATCCAAGTAACTGGACTTCTTGGTATAAATACTATATGGCAAGACCAAATTGGGGAAAGGTAGATATGAGAATAGTAAATGTTTTAGATCCAACAATTCCAGCAAACTGGCCTGAAGGAGGGCTTGGAGAATTACCTCATGATGGAAGAATAATTTCTAGTGACCAAAGAGTTTTGACAGATTACGAATATAATTCAGCTAATAATCGCCCGGAAAGAGGTTTGTACAGATGGTCAACTTATCGATACAAAAGATTAGACGATTATGTGAATTCGAATTTTACCGGAACCATTATTATGATGCGAAATGCAGAAAATGATTTATTTAAGGCAGAAGCACTATTACGATTAAACAGATTGGATGATGCAGCAGCCATAATTAATGCAAGCTCAAGAGTAATTAGAGGAAATTTACCTGCAATAACATCAGATGCAACTGAAATTACTGAAGCTATCATTTATGAACGAGCTATTGAATTACCATTAACAGGTATGGGTATTGAATTTTTTGATATGCGTAGAAATGACCAGTTACAGGATGGTTCTTTATTGCATTTTCCAATGCCAGCACAACAATTAGAAGTTGTACAAGAACCTAATTATACTTTTGGAGGAATTAATCCTCAATATGGCACACCTAATGAAGATGTTTCCGTAGATGGTTGGTACAAACCTTTATAAATAATATTAAAAACTTAAAATAAAACAAAATGAAATTATTAAAATATATTTTACCAATAGTAGCTTTAATTAGTTTAATGTTTACATCATGTGATGATGATTGTGAACCAGTGTACCCAGGAACAATTGTTCAAATTGATACCGTATTTGTAAAAGGAGCTAATTTAACATATCCCACTTTTAGTGGTTCAGATACAGGTGATGATCGTTTTTATGCTTTTAGTGGAGGTTCAGATACTGATTTTAGCTCGATGAATGCTGAAGATTGGACATACGAAACTTTTATTAAAGTTGATCCAGAAGCATTAATTGGCGATAGAACTGCATTACAAGGTAAAGATGCAGGTGGAGCTTGTATCATGGAAAGAGGTAGAATTTTTGAATTATATTTAATTGATGATGCAAATGCAGATTTTGCTATTCAGTTTAATTCATTAAATGGAGACAATGAAGCTGTTGCAACTATGCAGTCAAATGAGACAGGTGATAATTTAAAATTTAACGAGTGGGTACATGTTGCCATCTCTCGTTCATCATCTGATGGAATTACAAAATTATATATCAATGGTAAATTGATTGACAGTAGTACAGATGATGTTTGGATTCAGCCAGTAAAAGATACCTGGTTAGATTTTAATTATATGTATAGAGGAGGAAATATAAATTTCTATAAAGGATCAATGGATAATATTAGAGTTTCTTATAATGATAGGTACCCTTCATCTTTTGCTCCAAATCAATTTGAAAGATTTGTATTTGATAACAATACATTTTTACAAATGGATTTAGATAATAATTTAACTCCTTTTGACCCTGAAACAGATTTTGATAAAGTAGATGTTAAAGGAGTTTACTCATATTATATCAAAGTAATAAATACTGTTTTTTGGACGAGTGAAGATATCATTATACCTCAAAATTAAATAGTAAAAAATAATGTTTTGATTAATTTGAATTAAATGTTATGCTAGTTGCTGCGTAGTTAACAGCAACTAGCTTTTAAAAAATACATATTGTATGAGAAATTTTTTACTGAACCTAATTATTAAAAAAGGAATAATAATGATTACATTATTATTTAATAGTTTTTTATTTTCTCAAGGAATTAGTTTAGAGGTGAAAAATACTGCTGATAAATTTTATTTTAATCTAAAGGGAATTAATAGTAATATTAAAAATTATTATACTTTAAATAGAAATGAAAAGGTAAAAAATCACATCATAAATTATAGTAAAGGTGGTTATATTATAATATCAGATAAAAATCAAATTATTGGATTTTCTGAGACAAATGAATATAAAATTGAGGGTTCTCCACTTGAAAATATTTTATCAAAAAACTATATCAAAGCCAATTCAAATACTTTTAAATTACAATTAAAATCAGCATCAAATAAGACAAGTGCAAAAGCTGCTGCAACGGTAGATCCTTTTTTAACAGATATTTGGGGAAGTGTAAATTGTTATGACGAAAATGGATCTTCGATTTATGTAGGTAATTATTATACACCTAGTCACAGTTCTGCTGGTTGCGTTGCAATTTCATTGTCGCAAGTGCTTTATTATTACCAATGGCCTAAAATTGGTATGGGGAGCAATGTGTATGCCGAAAATTACAGCGGTTCTCTAGTAAGACATACATCTCATTTTGATAATATTGAGTTTGATTGGACTAATATGCTTGATGAATATCAGGGAAAACCTTCAACGGACATGCAAAGGAAGGCTATGGGTGAACTACTGTATAGTGCAGGTGTCGCTTTACAAATGAATTATGAACCTACTGGCTCAACATCAAATATTAATAAAACCCCCTTTGTTTACGAAAATTTCTTTCGATTTACCAGTCATTATGAAGATGTGACTTGGTCTTCCTTTTGGGAAAGGTTACAAGAAAACATTCAAAATGGTTTTCCTGTACCAATTGCAGTTGATGCAAGCAGAACCGGAGATGGTCATGTTTTTGTAGCAAATGGTTATAAAGAGATGGATGGCAAACCTTATTATTACTTAAACTGGGGTTGGTATGATGATAATGGTATTAATGGATGGTACAATATTGAAGGCTGGACAAGTTCTTCTCCTGGTTACAACACAATTACTGGGGCAGCATTTGATGTTTTACCAAATCCTCAAATAGTTGAAATTAATAAAACTGGTTCGGGCAATGATTTTACAATAAATTGGATTGTTAGTGATAAAATTTCTGTTGACGAATATACCTTAGAACAAAAAGTTGATCAGGGAGATTGGGAAGAAGTAGCTTCTGGTATTACTTCAAAAAATTATACCATTGTTAATCCGGTGGGTGAGGTTTATCAGTTTAGAGTTAATGCAAAGATTTTCGGAACTTATTATTTGAATTCATGGTCAGAAACTGAAGTTTTTGCGGTTGAAGGAGGTTTTGATGGATATGGTGAATTTGGAGGAAATCAGTATGCTTATGCCAGACAAACTCCTGATTATAAATTAGATTTTACAAATGATTATACTTTTGAAACATGGATAAGATTAAAAGACGGTAATCTAAATGAAAATATAATTTTAGATCAACAAAACGTTTTTGGTTTTGAGATTACAGATGTTGTTACTAATGATTATTCTGTAAAATTCAAATCCCACTCCAGTGGATTAGAATTAAATACAAGCAGTACAGGGACAAAACTTTCAATAGATGAATGGATACATATAGCTGTAAGCCATGCAGGGACTCAAACAAAATTATTTGTTAATGGAACACTTAGAGATGAAAATAGTGGTAACGGTTTCAATTTGATAAGTTCAAATTCGGCATTAAACATAGGTGAAAAGTATCACGGGAGTTATTCATCACGAATAAAAGCAGATTTAGATCAGATAAGAATATCTAAATCAGCTAGATACACATCTAATTTTTCTATTATAAAAGAGAATCAATTTAAGGTTGATGAAAATACAATAGCATATTTTAATTTTCAAAATGTACATAAAGTTAGGTTAAAAGATCAGGCACATAATCTTAGTGTTATTGTAAAAAA
This sequence comes from Flavobacteriaceae bacterium, assembly GCA_016744615.1. Taxonomy (GTDB): domain Bacteria; phylum Bacteroidota; class Bacteroidia; order Flavobacteriales; family Flavobacteriaceae; genus Lutimonas. The sequence goes on along the minus strand of JADGEA010000032.1, from coordinate 5,787 downwards.
TGAACCAGGGTTTGTAGATTGGAAATTTTATAAAACAGATGCAGTATTAGCTAATGAAGATTTTGAATTAATTAGATCATCACTTTCGGTATATCCAATTCCGGTAAATAATAACCAACTAAATATTTCATTTGAAGGGGAATTAGATTTGGATGATGTGAAAATTAACTTATTCGATTTAACTGGTAGAAAAATTAAGATAACAACTAAGTCAAATGCTTTTAATAAATGGAGTTTGCATTTAAATAATGCAAAATCAGGAATTTATATTCTTCAAATAAAAGGAAAAGGATTTTATGCTACAAAAAAAATCATAGTTCAATAATGAAATGAATTATCCAAAGGTCCTCTATTTTTTAAATTATACGAGGATAAGTGGAGCTTTTCAAACAGAAAAATCACACTAAAAAAGAGGATTGATCTAATAGAATCAAATTATAATATATATGAAAATCATAAAAAATTATTTGTTAATACTTATTTTAATTGGAATAAGTCATAAAACTTTAGCCTGTACCGTCGCTGTAATATCTGGGAAGTACACTAAAGATGGTCGCCCGTTGCTTTGGAAAAACCGTGATACTAACTACATAAATAATCAAATTATGTTTTTCAATGAAGGGAAATATGATTTTATAGGATTGGTTAATTCAGGAGATATTACTGGAAAAAGTGTTTGGATTGGTCAAAATAGTGTAGGATTTGCTATTATGAATTCCGCTTCTTATAATTTAAATATTGGTGATAGTACCAAGTTAAACGGGGCAGAAGGGAGAATTATTAAAGAAGCATTGGCAACTTGTAAAACAATCGAAGATTTTGAAAAATATTTAGATATGTTACCTAAACCAACTCGTTTGGAGGCGAATTTTGGAGTGATTGATGCTAATGGAGGTGCTGCAATGTATGAGTTGAATAATAAGGGTTATGTAAAGTTTGATGCCAATGATCCTAAGGTGGCTCCATTTGGTTATATTATTCGCAGTAATTATTCTTTTATGGGTAGTTATGGCGATGAGAGTAGTGGTTATATCCGTTATAATACTGTAAATGAACAATTCTATAATGCCATGGCAACCAATAGTTTTGATGCGCAATTTATTATACAAGATGTAACAAGAGGCTTATACCACTCTTTAACAAAAGTTGATCTTAATAAAGAATATAGAAACATTCCCGAAAACACACCAACCTATACTTTCTTTCATGATTTTATTGGTAGGAGAACCACTTCATCTGCATGTGTTGTTCAAGGTGTTAAAAAAAACGAAAATCCTGATTTTACGACTCTTTGGTCTGTAGTTGGTTTTCCACTTACTTCTATTGTAGTCCCAACCTGGGTAAAGGGAGGAAATACCTTTCCTAATATCTTAAAACGAAATGAAGAATTAAAAGATTCACCTATTTGCAATGCCGCTTTATCACTAAAAAAAGAGTTTTTTAATATTCGTTGGGGAAGGTACGCAATGAGATATTATGTTAATATCAATGCTTTAATTAATGCTGATAATACCGGAATTAAACAAAAGATTGAGCCCTATGAAAATAAGATATTTAAAGAAACTAATATAAAACTAAACGAATGGAGATTAAAGGGTAATAGGAAATCAGATATCAAACTTTATTATGATAAACTGAATACCGATTTGATAAATTTATATGCAACAGAATTTAATATAAAACTTAGATAAAAGATAAGCTTATGAGATTTACTTTTTTGCTGATATTGATGTTGTTTTCTCTTTTTGCTTGCCAGAAATCAGAAAAGAATAAAGCGGAGGAATTTGAAAAAAATATTGAATTTGAGATTAGTGTTGCAGTTTTTAAAGGAAATGGAGCAGGTGCAACATCCGTTATCGAAACTATTGAAGCATTGAGAATTGATGCCGGAATTAATGCAGTGGCTTTAACTTCAAGAGAAATTCAAAATGGAAATTTGAATAATTTTGATGTCCTAATATTTCCAGGTGGTAGCGGCAGCAAACAATTGCTCAATCTTGGAGAAAGAGGGCAAGAAAAAGTAAGAGAATTTGTTGAAATTCAAGGGAAGGGAATAATTGGTATATGTGCTGGTGCATACATGCTTTCTTCAACTTCAGGTTATCCAAATTTAAAACTGGCAAGTTCAGTCCATATGGATAGGGCACATTATAATAGGGGTAGAGGTTTAGTTGAGTTTGAATTAAACAATAAAGGTTTTGATATTTTTCCGGAATTAAAAGGATATAAATTATTTGCACAATATTATGATGGGCCTATCTTAGTTAAAAGTGACTCCGTAAAAGGTGATTATAATGAACTTGGAATTTATATATCAGATATTCATCCTGATAACTTTGCCCCAAAAAGGATTTCGCCGGGGAAATCATTTTTGTTAAATCAAAACAAGGGGAAAGGGAAAATATTTTTGATAGCCGGGCATCCTGAATCTACACCTGGTATGCGTTGGATGGTTCCCAGAATGGCACGTTGGGTTGCCGGACGTGAATTGGTTAGTTATCATAAAAAATGGATTAAACCGGAAATTAATAGTAAAGAGATCATTTTTGATAAAACCCTTCGTAAAAAAGAAAAGGATAATTATTGGCTTTTATTTAGCGAAGAATCTGATGATCAAATAAAAGCAATGAAAACATTACATTCCTTACGGTCAAGACCCGCAGTAAGATGGAATATTGGTCTTTTAAGAAGTGCTCACCCCGAAACAAGAGCATTTGCAGCAAAACTATTAATGGAAACGGAATATTCTGATGCTATAGGAGATTTAGTTCAAGCTCAAAAAAATGAAAAGGATCCCAAAACAAAAACAGTAATAAAAGAAAGTATTGATTTTTTTAAAAATAAATAAAACTCTATATTTTTTTTACTTTTACAACAGTTCGTTACAAACTTATTTAAAAGACTGATATTTAGTAATTTAAATGCTTGTTTTTTGATTTTACACAATAAAACATAAGTCGCAGATTATCAATATAATACCAATTCAAAGAAAATAATATAAACACTTGATATTCTTTGTTTTACATGATTTGTGATTTTTAATTAAAAAAAACTTAACGAACTATTGCTTTTAAGAACTCATTCAAAAATATCATCATGAAATCCTTGAAATTTAATTTAATAGTATTTTTTATTACACTTTATTCAATTCAGACAACGGCACAAGATTATTATTTTAAGGAGTATCAACCATTTAACAAAAGTATTCCAAGTCCTGAAGAGTTTTTAGGATACCCAATAGGTGACTATCACACCCGGCATGATCAGGTTGTGGCATATATGGAAAAACTTGCTGAATCATCCGATAAGGCTTCTTTATATGTTTATGGGAAAAGTAATGAAAATAGAAAGTTGTTGATGTTAACAATCACTTCAAAAAAGAATCTTCAAAATTTAGAATCTATCAAGAAAAAACATCTTGAAGTTGTTGACAGAAATACAAATATTACTGATTTTACGGATTTGCCTATTTTTATTAATTTGGCCTATAGTGTTCACGGCAACGAACCTTCAAGTACGGAAACAGCCATGTTAACAGCTTATACTTTGCTTGCTTCAGAAAGTCAAAAAGTAAAAGAATATCTTGATAAAACAATTATTTTTTTAGACCCTGCCATTAATCCTGACGGAAGAGATCATCATACGAATTGGGTGAATACTTTTAGAGGCACTCCATTTATTGCCGATAAAAATGATATTGAGCACAATGAAGGTTGGCCAAGAGGAAGAACCAATCATTACTGGTTTGATCTGAACAGAGATTTGCTTTTGGCTGTTCAACCCGAAAGTAAGGCCAGATTAAAATGGTATCATGAGTGGTATCCGAATGTGGTGACAGATTTTCACGAAATGGGCACGAGTAGTACCTATTTTTTTGAACCAAAAAATATGTCAGCATCCCTTAATCCTGTAACTCCTAAAGAAAATTATACCACATTAAATAATCTTTTTGCAAAACAGTTTTCTGCTGATTTGGATAAAGTAGGGTCGTTGTATTTTTCCGGAGAACGATATGATATGACTTATCCTGGTTATGGCTCTACCTATATGGATTTACAAGGATCACTTGCCTTGTTGTTTGAACAGGCCAGTTCTCGTGGTCATGTACAGGAAACTCCAACAGGTGAGATTACTTTTCCGTTTACGATAAAAAATCAGTACATATCAACTTTTGCCACTATAAAAGCCACAATCAAGAATAAAGATATTTTGTATAATTATCAGAATAAATTCTTTAAAAACTCGGTAAGTAAATCTGCCAAAAGTAAGGTAAAAGGCTATGTTTTTGGAGATAATTATGATAAGAATAGGGTAAAGGCTTTTTTAGATATTTTGTTGACGCATAAAATTAAGGTGTATGGATTAGACCATGATCTTAAAATAAATAACAAAGAATTTAAAAAAGGTAATAGTTATGTTGTTCCAACAAATCAGAAACAATATTATATGGTTCAAACTTTATTTGAAACCTATGAGAAGTATCGAGATAGTGTTTATTATGATGCTTCGGCATGGTCACTGGTGAATTTTTATAATATGAAATATAACGCATTGACCAAAGTGCCTAAATATTCAAAAGAGATTACTGTAGAAAATAATAAGATCATATTGAAAAATGTTGTAAAAAGTGATTATGCATATCTTATATCTTGGGATGATTATAATGCGCCTGCTGTTTTATACGCCTTGCAAAAGGAAGGTTTGGTTATTAAAACCACCACAAAACCATTTACCATGATCGCTAATGGAAAAGAAACAAATTTTGGGAGAGGAACAATGGTAATTGCTTCAAACCTGCAAAAAAAACCGAAGGAGGATATATTTGAGATGATTAGTTCTATTAGTAAAAAATTTGACGTTCAGGCTTTTGGAGTAAAATCCGGATTTATGACTAAGGGAAATGGTTTGGGAAGCAGGAGTGTAGTACATATAAATATACCAAAAGCTATGATGTTGGTGGAAGGAGGAGTTTCTTCTTATGAGGCAGGTGAAGTTTGGCACTTATTTGAACAACGTATACATATGCCGGTTACGAAAGTCCCTGAAAGATTGTTTTACAAAACCAACTTAGATAACTATAATGTAATAATACTGGTTTCAGGAAAATATAAGATGCTGGATAAATCTAGTAAAGAAATATTGAAATCATGGGTTGCCAAGGGAAATACCTTGATTACTTCAGCCAAAGCAAGTACATGGGCAATTAAGAATAAGATCGTTAGTGAGCAATTAGTATCTGAGAAAAAGGATAGTTCTAAACAAACTGAAAGATTAGATTATGCTGATTCACGTGGAACTATAGGGAAGCAAAGTATTGGAGGTGCAATTTTTGAAGTAGATCTTGATATTACTCACCCTATTGCTTATGGTTATTATAGTAGAAAATTACCTATTTATAAGAACAACAGTGTATTTATAAAGCCTAGCAAAAGCAAATTTTCTACGGTAGCAAAGTATGCAAAGAAACCTCATATAGATGGATATATAACCAAAGAAAACTTAAATAAGATGAGCAAAGCAGCATCTATTGTGGTTAGTAAAATTGACGAAGGAAGAGTTGTAATGTTTGCTGATAATCCTAATTTTAGAGGTTCTTGGCTGGGGACTAGTAAGCTGTTTATGAATGCTGTATTTTTTGGACAGTTGGTTAGTGTGCCAAAATAGGATTGGTTTAGGATTAATTAGTTTCTCAAGTTTCGCACTTCCACAAGCCTTGTAAAATATAATTTTCAAAACTTATAATTGGTGCTAAATTATTCAATTTAATTAGATTTGGTCATGGTTGAT
>JADGEA010000481.1 GCA_016744615.1 Flavobacteriaceae bacterium | reverse complement strand
CATCTGTATCATCATCAAAAACATCATTATTATTATTTAGATCTTCTAAATAATCAGGAACACTATCCTTATCAGTATCTACAATTCTTACAGAGCCTAATTCTATATAAAAGTAAAGAACTCCATTTAGAGGAATAGCTCCCTGGGAAAAATTCCCATACGCCAATCCTGAGGGTATAAAAATAACTCCTTTTCCTGTAGCAACATAATCAAAGGATTCATCAGGATTAATTACTTTTTTTCCTTCTTTAAAATACGGAATTCCATATTGCCAACCTTGAATAGTTTTTGGCAATAATAACCAAGATCTTGATGCTGTAAAACTTAAATTCTCATCAAATTTGATACTATCAATCGTAAATCCCTGATATTTGATCTGAACGGAGTCATTTTTTGTAGGATTTATTCCAGTACCTTCAAAATCAGTGTAAACATATAATTTATATTTGATATCATTTAATGTGACATTCTCTACATCAACATAATTCATCAAAGGTGTCTCTCCATTCATAATGGTGTCAACCTTTTTATCTTCATTGATATAATGTGACTGTAAAAAATTTACAAGAATATCATCATCAATCAAGGCCTGTGCAACCGGATCATGAGTATCTTTATCATCATCGTCATCGCTACAAGAAATAAAAGCTGTTGCTAATAAAATAAATAAGAAATATTTCAATTTCATATGTGTTTATAATTAAGTGTTTTATAAAAATTGAATCGCAATTTACAATTTTAAATTCTTTTTAAACAAACAGTAAAAAAATTAACAAAAGTTTAATTCTCTATACAAACTTACTTATCTAAAATTAATTTTTCGCATTCTCAAACTCATAGGAGTAACTTCTAAGTATTCATCATCTTTGATATACTCCATACATTCTTCTAAAGAAAAATCAACTTTCGGAAATATCTTGGCTGCTTCATCTGTTCCTGAAGAACGTACATTGGATAATTTTTTCCCTTTGATCAAATTAACCGACATTAAATCCTGTTTGTTGTTCTCTCCAACTACCTGTCCGATATAGATTTCCTGATTAGGGTCTATAAAGAATCTCCCTCTATCCTGCAGTCTATCAATTGCATATGCTGTAGCCTTACCTGCTGCTGAAGCAACAATTGCTCCATTGATTGATTCATTAAAATCTCCTTTATATGCATCATAACCTCTTAAACGATGGTTGATGATCGCTTCTCCTTGTGTAGCAGTGAGCAATCGGTTTCTTAAGCCAATCAATCCGCGTGAAGGAATATCAAATTCCAGATGTTGTAAATCTCCTTTAGGTTCCATTACCAATAGATCACCTTTTCGCATCGTAACCAAATTAATTGCTTTACTTGCCAATTCTTCCGGAACATCAATTACCATTGTTTCAAATGGCTCCGATTTCACTCCATCTACA
>JADGEA010000240.1 GCA_016744615.1 Flavobacteriaceae bacterium | reverse complement strand
TTGGTTTTAATTTAATGGTTTTTGTATTTTTATGGTGGATATTTTTCCTGCGGAAAATATCCGCGCTATTAACCGTTAAAAAATCTTAACCGCGACGTTGGGAGCAAGCTGAAAAGAAAATCCTGCCTCCGAATAAAAATTCCCCAAAAGCCACCACACAAATAGCACATTTGTTTTTTTCTTTTTTTAGAAGAATTCCTCATCAATAATATTGTAGCTATTTAGAAAAAACCCGCAAAATAGAACGAAAAACAAAAGAGCTATTTTTTACCATCGCTCAATACTAATAATTACTTTTGATGTTATTTAATTGAATAAATTCTGTGTCTCAACAAAGTTATCAACTCCAATCAATATTATAATTCTTAATTAAGACAATATTTTCCCTCACTTAGTTAAAAATACTATTCTTTTCGAAAAAATATAAAATTTAGGTTTAAAAACACGCATCTTATTTATAGCAAAGGTGGATTACAGTAGCTATACAAGTTTAATCAAACAGGTGTAATTGTGTGTTTTTACAAAATACAAACACAAAAAAAATAACACTCTATATGAGAATATTGCATAAATAATGTAATAAACAACAATACACTTGGATTGTAGTGTTCTATTGTCTATATTTGCAATATAATTGTTAATATAAAAAATAGAGTTAATGAAAGAACAGTTTGAAAAATTTAATAAAGACATTAGATTAACATCTAATCAAAAAGAAGATGCGAAGACTAAGCACACTAATGTGTGTAAAATTTTGCATAAAAAATATTATGATACCGAATATAACGGAAAAACAAAATTCTTATTCGGTTCGCACAAAACAAAGACCAACACCCGACCGCTAAGCGAAATGCAGGATGTTGATGTTTTATTTAAAATTACACAAGAAACTTTCGACAAGTTTGACGATTACGAAAGTAATGGGCAATCAGCACTTTTACAGGAAATTAAGGATGTTTTAAATGAAACATATAGCACTACAGATGAAATTAAGGCTTGGGGTAAGATTGTTTTGGTAAAGATGTCTGATAACGCACATAATGTTGAAGTTCTTCCTGCATTAGAAAATGAAGATGGCACATTTACCATACCTAATTCAGAAAATGGTGGAAGTTGGGAAAACTTCGACCCCCGTAAACAAATTGATGAATTTCAAACATCAAATAGTAACACTGATGGTTTAACTGCAAGGTTGGGCAGAATGATGAAGTCGTGGAAGAAGAACACAACATCAATGACATACTCTTCGCATGAATTATTAGGAAGTGTAATGGATTTCTTAGAAACTGAATTTACAGGAAGTGCTGAGTACTATGATTATAACGAAGTAGTTAAAAACTTTTTGGATTATATTAAATCAAGATGTACTGATGATGATAGAAAAAGCCATATTACAACTGCATACAATAGAGTAATTAAAGCCATTGAATTTATGGATGATAATAAGCCAAAGGAAGCATCGGAAGAATGGAGAAAAATATTTGGGGATAAATTTCCGAAAGTAAACGAAAATCCAAAAAAGGAATCAAAAATAGTTCCACCTATTGTAAAACCAGCAAGTCCATGGAGCAAATTGTTTTAAGTGAAGAAGATTTTAACTTACTGAAGGAAAAGTATACTGATTTAATATTCAACAAGTCAGATAATACTATTAGTGGTGTGTTAAGCTTTCGTAGATCATATAATGAGAAGGTAATAAGTGGTAAGTATAGTGTTGATTTTAAATTAGAACGTAGTAATGATAGTATTTTGCCTAAGGTTAGAGAAACCGAGGGTAAAATACTAAACATTGTAAAACGTAAAAATAAATCAAGAGAAGATTTACATTTAAACTCAGATGATGGAGAGTTGTGTCTAATATTTCCACTAAAAGAAAAAGAATTTTACCCAAATGGTTTTGAGTTTAATAGATTTATGAACCATTTAGAGGAGCATTTTTATTGGATTACTTTTTTTGACAGGTATGACAAGAAGCCTTGGGAAGATGAACCTCATAGCGGTGAAGCTGCTTTATTTAAAGCGGCAAAAGAAAATAAATTGTATCGTAAAGAATTAAATATATATATATCGAAAATAAAGAAAAAAGAAAATATAGTCGTTCTGAATTCAGACGTTATTTAAAAGAAAATAATTTATTGTGAGTAAATCATTATTATCAACAACAAGACATTTTTTTGCTCAGTGTGTGTTTATGGATAACATACATTATAAAGCATACAACAGGTTGCAAAAAAGACAAGATTTATATAAAACAATTACACTTTGGATATCAGGGAGTACACTTGTTTTAATAATTCTTCAAGTAATAGCTTTTCAAGTATTTTTAGATAAAATACTATTAAATACAGTATTACAGTTATTATCCTATGTTGGATTAATATTAACAGCTACCAGTTTGATTTTTTCAATGTTCCATAAAGAGGATATCTCCGAAATCAAGATTAATCATCGATTAGCAGCTGAATCATACAAGGAGTTAAGAGATTTGTATTTATTACTTATTGAGGAGATTACCAGCAGTTCAGACAATTTATCTGAATTGCGAAACAAATCTAAAGAATATCAAACACTATACAGTAAAATAGGAAAGTATTCACCTACAACTACCTACGATGATTATCAAGAAGCTCAAAAAGGACTTGGATTAAAAGGAAACTCGAATGAAGAGTTTACATGGAGTAATGAAGAAATTAATCGTTTTTTACCGGAAGAGCTAAGAATTTAAAGGTTATAAAAAGCAACTATCCCGTTTAAATAGTTACTTTTGCTTAAAATATGTAATTTTTATAAATAGAGAAATGATACATTCACTTTCTATAAGTAACTATCTATCTTTTAAAGATGAGGTTACTTTTAGTTTCGAGGCTTCTAAAGATACAAGCCTTGAAGAACATCATGTAGTAGAAGTAGCTAAAGGTGTAAGGTTGTTGAAATTTGGTATTGTATATGGTTATAATGCATCCGGAAAATCAAACCTTATTAATGCGTTTGAATTTCTAAAGGATTTTTGGCTTAATACAGTAGAAAATAAACAAGAGCCCATTGATATAACACCTTTTATGCTTGATTACAAGCATCGTGATATGCCAACGTCTTTTAAATTGATGTTCTATATAAATAAAGTAAAGTACTCTTATTTTGTTCAGTTTTTTGAGAATATAGTACTAAACGAAAAATTGGAGTACTATCCGGGAACACAACCTGCTGTTGTCTTTGAAAGAAAAGATTCTGGTGGGGTTTCGACAGTTGAATTTGGAAATAGAATTAAAGTAAGTTCTATAGCTAAAGATGAGATTGTAATTAAATGTCTTTCTAATATTTCCCTTTTTTCAGCCTATAATCAGGTTAACACAAAAATCGAAGAAATAGATTCTGTCATTAACTGGATGAGTGAAAAATTTATGAGTCGTATTGAACCGGGAACACAGCTGCAGAATTATACAGAAAACTTGGTTTCTGAAAACAACTCTTTAAAATCTAAAGTATTAGAGTACTTGAAAGAAGCCGACTTTAATATTTCTAACATTATTAGTAATGAGACTGAAGAAGAAATTCCGGAAGGTTTGATTCAAAGAGTAAAAGATTTTGGTATTCCTAAGTCAGAAATAGAAAGGTTAGAAAAAGAGCGTACAATTAAAATCACTAATACCGAATTTGAACATTTAGTTATTAATGATAGTATTGAAGAAACTCATAATTTACCCATCGAATGGCAATCATCAGGAACAAAAAGAATTTTCGGTTTATCAGGTGCTATTTTTCAAACTTTAAATAAAAATGCTTTTTTACCTATAGACGAATTAGAAGCAAAACTTCACCCTAAATTAATAGAGTATGTAATAGAAAAGTTTCTAAGGGAATCTGAAAGTGCTCAATTGTTAGTTACAACACATTACGATAATTTATTTGATGAAGATGATTTGTTACGCAAAGATAATTTTTGGTTTACTGAAAAAGGTAAGGATGGTGCTACTGAACTTTATTCTTTAAACAGTTTTAAAGGATTGGGTAGAATATCATCACTCCAAAAGGCGTACAAATACGGAAAATTCGGAGCCGTTCCAAATATAGATTAGTATATTATGAAACTTAGAGAGTCAGTATATGTAATTGGTGAGGGATTAACTGAAAAATATTATTTCCTACATCTTAAACGATTAAAGAGTTACTCTTGCGTTGTACGTCCACGTTTTTTCTCCAGTAAAAACAGTATTTATTATATTAAAAAGAGGACAGAGGAGCTGTTAAAAGCTGATGTTACTGTAATTTGCGCCTTTGACACCGATGTGTCTGAACGAAATGCAGAAGAAAAAGCAAGACTTAAAGACTTTCTTAAAACATACAGCAAAAATAATAAAGTAATAATTTGTGATAGTTTACCATCCTTAGAGTTTTGGTTTTTACTACATTTTAAAAGCACGAACAAACATTTTCCAAATTATAAATCTATTAGAGATGAATTGCGTAAACATATACCGGGATATGATAAGACTGAAAAGTTTTTAATGCAAGATAAATGGGTTAAAATCCTTGTAACAAATCAAGATTTTGCTGTGAAAAATGGAAAAGCTTTAAATTCAGGTAATGGTTCATACTCTAATATTTTCAAGGCAATTGAATTACTCGAAGAAATGGTATGACAAAGATAACCGAAAACACTATAGAGGAATTTACAATGGAATTATTGGAGCGTTTGGGCTATCAATACATCTATGCTCCTGATATTGCCCATGATAGTAATATCCCTGAACGAAATTCTTACGAAGAAATTTTACTTTCAGGAAGATTACAAAATTGAAAGTTATAATTAAGAGAACTTTAAGGCAATTTGGTTATCCACCTGATATGCAAAAATTAGCAACAGAAACGATACTAAAACAAACTGAAATTATAGCAAATGAAATAACAGGAGAATAATGCCACCCGCCATACACATTTGCAATTTTAAAAACACTTCTTTGTCCATAAAATTGCAAAAGAGTATGGCTAACGCAAGCAACAATTTACGAGCATAACGGATAACAGCCAGCTCCCAACAAAGTATAAAATTCATTGGGCGAGTTTGTTCAAACTTGGAAGTTCCTGCTATTTAATAAAGTCCGTGCCGTATAAATTATTTGCTTAAAAAAAAGTAAGCAAATAATTTATACGGCACTTGAAATAGTTTGAAAAATTATGCTATTAAAATCGCCCAACGCTTCTTATACAGAGCCGTTGTAGCCAATCCCCCTACTGAAAAAATTCCGTTGAATCTTTTAGCTAACGAGTAAGTATCTTTGTGAGGAGTTCCTTGCAAAGACCGGTTTTTTAAATGGTGCTTTTCAAAGTCCGAGCGCAATCAAGGTCAGTTTG
>JADGEA010000480.1 GCA_016744615.1 Flavobacteriaceae bacterium | reverse complement strand
AATTCTAGAGAGCAAGCTTTAGAAAGAATGATTAAGGATGGAGAGAGACTAGGAGCAGATGCGATTGTGAATATAAGACTTACTACATCAACTATAACTCAAGGAGCATCAGAAATATTAGCTTATGGCACCGCAGTAAAATTTAAATAGGATGGATGATTTTTGGAGTAGCATACTTATATTTCTTTACGCATCTTTTTGGGTAATTACTTTCGCCATTATCGTTTATTTAATAATAAATCGGATAATAAACAAAGGAAAAGAGGGATTTGAAGAAAGAGATAACTAAAAATATAATTTAATGAATGAATTTAGCACACCTAAAAGAATAATTATTGGAGTTCAATTTTTATTTGTTGCATTCGGTGCAACAGTACTAGTTCCATTGTTAGTAGGAATAGATCCTGCAGTAGCTTTATTTACAGCTGGAGTAGGGACATTAATTTTTCATTTAATAACGAAAGGAAAAGTACCGGTTTTTTTAGGAAGTAGTTTTGCATTTATTGCTCCAATAATTGCATCAACAGAGCAATATGGTTTGGCAGGTACTTTTTCTGGATTAATTGCTGTTGGATTAGTTTACGGAGTAGTTTCTGCATTAGTGAAATCAAAAGGATTAAAATTTATTGAAAAGTTATTTCCATCAGCTGTTGTTGGCCCCGTAATTATGTTGATAGGTTTATCTCTAGCTCCAGTAGCAATTGATATGGCAACAGGAAATTGGTGGATAGCTCTTTCGGCACTTGTTACAGCAATTGTTGTAGTGATTTTTGGAAAAGGAATGATGAAGTTGATTCCTGTTTTTATGGGAATAATTATTGGGTACATCGTTTCGGTATCATTTGGAGCTGTAGATTTTACAGCTGTTTCGGATGCTAGCTGGTTTCAGTTGCCAAATTTCACTAAACCAGAGTTTAGTTGGGGTGCGATAGTTTATATGTTGCCAGTGGCTGTAGCTCCAATTATAGAACATGTAGGTGATATGTATGCAATAGGGACTGTTGCTGATAAGGATTTTGTTAAAAAACCAGGTTTGCATCGTACACTTTTAGGCGATGGTGTGGCAACTGCTTTTGCAGGTTTCTTTGGGGGGCCTCCAAATACAACTTATTCTGAAGTTACTGGTGCTATATCTCTAACCAAAGTAGTTGATCCTCGCATACTCCGTATTTCGGCAATCACAGCAATTTTTTTTGCTTTTAGTGGCAAAATTAATGCAGTTTTACAATCTATTCCAACCCCTGTTTTAGGAGGTATAATGATTTTGCTGTTTGGAATGATAGCTAATGTAGGTTTGAAAATTCTAATTGATTCTCATGCAGATGTTAAGAAAACTAGAAATCAGGTAATTATTTCTGTAGTGTTGATTGTAGGTATTGGAGGAGCTAAATTTGCTTGGGGAGAATTCTC
>JADGEA010000479.1 GCA_016744615.1 Flavobacteriaceae bacterium | reverse complement strand
TTTTAAGATAAAATCGAAAGCTCCCATTTTAATGGCATTAACAGCCAACTCTACTTCTCCATAGGCAGTCATTAAGATAATTACCATTTTGGGATTGATACTTAAAATATGTTTTAACCAATAGATCCCTTCTTTCCCATCATTAAATCCTATTCTATAATTCATGTCCAAAACAATAACATCGATCTCTTCTTTAGAAATAAGTTGATTGATCTCTTTTGGATTATTTCGAGTAATCACTTTTTCGAATTGTTTTTTCAACAATAATTTTGCAGACAATAAAACATCTTCATCATCATCAATAATTAAAATTGTTGCATTGGTTTTTAGCATTATTTATAAAAAATAAGAATTTTCACTAAAGTACAAAATGTTCGATAACGAACAATAAAATGTCCGATAATGAACACTACCCTTTTTAAACAAAAATCTTAATGCTCTGTATATGTGATGGTTAAGATTTTTATTTTTTTTGGCATAAGCATTGAAAAGGGTTAATCAGAAATCAATTAATAACTAAACTATAGAAATTATGAGAACCTTAAACAACAATCAAATATCTGGAACTACAAAAAGCACCAAAAGTTTTGTATGGAATAGTAAAAGAAGTTTTAGATAACATCGCATTTAAAAAAATCAATCAAATAACGAACATCATGACAACATCCATATTAATTAATCAAGTTGAAAGAAAAAATTTAGATTTCTTATTCCAAATCGAAATCAGCAAAAGACCACGTTGGTCAAAATTAAACATTCGTCAAACTAATTATTAAAAAGAATAAAAATGATAACAATACTCATCGCAATCGTAAATTTTATTCTACAAATCGTTCTCCCTTTTCTCTTTTAATTAAGAAATAGGACACAATAACAAGCATCTAAAATATCACCATGAAACAACTGGGAATGGATAAAAGAATAGAAAAAAAGAAATGGGATCGAACTAAAACTCTATATCTAGCAGGAATAATTGTATTTATTATACTTGTTTTTTTTGGTTTTAAAACCATGAATAGAAAGATTTATAAAGTGGATCAATCGAGAATAACCGTAAAAAAAGTGACTGCTGGAGATTTTCAGGATGTAATCCTTATTGACGGAGATGTTGAACCTATAAATTTGGTATTGGTCAATACTCTTGAAGGAGGAATTGTAGAAGAAATTTTTATTGAAGATGGCGTTTTTGTGGAGAAAGGCACCCCTATATTACTTCTAAGTAATCCTGCGGTAACCTTAAGTTATATGAATCAGGAAACCGCAATTATTGAACAAATAAACAATCTAAGAAGTTTAAAGCTTTCTTTAGAAAAAGACCAAAGAGATTTAAATGAATCCCTAATCGATAGTGAAAATAGTTTGGCTGATGTAGAGCGTTCTTATAAGGTGGATTCTGTTTTATATACTAAAGCTA
>JADGEA010000239.1 GCA_016744615.1 Flavobacteriaceae bacterium | reverse complement strand
GCCAACTAACTGTAAGGACTTTGATAAGGATAATACTTTAGATATACTCTGAATAGAAAAAGATTGATCCCATTGCCCAGTTTTAAACTGTTTGCCATCCATCATATTAAGATAAACACCAAAATTGGAAGCATCAATATTCTTTAATTCTGGAATATATGAAGCTACTTCACCTTTTTCGGTACTATTTTTAGCTTCAAGATGAATGTTGTCAAGTATAGATTGGTAATCAATCATACTATCCTTTGTAAAAAGGCAATTTTATAATAGTTGCAGGAACTGCATTTTTACGTATTTGTATGTGAATTTGTGTCCCAACAGATTTTAAAATGTTTGGAACATATCCCATACCAATTCCTTTTCCAAGAGATGGTGACATCGTACCACTTGTTACTTCACCAACTTTCTTTCCCTGTCCGTCAACAATATCATACCCCTGACGAGGAATCCCTCTTTCATCCAATTCAAAAGCAATTAGTCTTCTATCGACACCTTGCTCTTTTTGCTTTTTTAAATTTTCTGAATTGGTAAATTCTTTTGTGAATTTTGTAATCCAACCTAAACCAGCTTCTAATGGAGAAGTGGTGTCGTTAATATCGTTTCCGTAAAGACAATATCCCATTTCTAAACGTAAGGTATCTCTTGCCGCCAAACCAATAGGCTTGATTCCAAAATCTGCACCCGCTTTAAAAACTTCAGCCCATACTTGTTCTACTTCACTGTTTTTGCAATAAATTTCAAAACCACCACTACCTGTATAACCAGTAGCACTAATAATTACGTGTTCTAATCCTGCAAAATCGGCTACTTTAAAATGATAAAATTTAATTGCACTTAAATCTACTGATGTTAAAGCTTGCATAGCTTCCACTGCTTTAGGGCCTTGAATGGCAAGCAATGAATAATCTTCAGAAATATTTTTAAGTTCTGCATTCACGTTGTTTTGACTGTTGATCCAATCCCAGTCTTTATCGATATTAGAAGCATTAACCACTAACAACCATTTTTCTTGATTAAAACGGTAAACAATTAAATCGTCTACAATTCCTCCAGTAGCATTAGGAAAACAGCTGTACTGAGCTTGATCGTCCACAATTTTAGAAGCATCATTACTAGTTACTTTTTGTATTAAATCCAAAGCATTAGGACCCATTACTAAAAACTCACCCATATGAGAAACATCAAATACTCCTACGTCATTACGAACTGTTTCATGTTCTGCATTTACGCCTTCGTATGAAACAGGCATGTTATAACCTGCAAATGGAACCATTTTTGCGCCAAGGGCCTCGTGTACTTTTGATAATGCGATGTCTTTTGCCATAATATATTTCCTGAAAAAACAGGTTTGATTTTAATAATTAGTCTTCAAATTTTAAGAATTACAAATATATTATTTTGTTTTGTTATTGATGTTATGGAAGGGTTAAAAAAGGAATTCAATCCTTTTGTAGTTTTTAAATATTTAATTATAAATTATTGAATGTTTTTTTGTTAATTTAGTAGCACTAATATTCATTTAAATGATAATGAATAAAAAAATAATTTAAACTAACTAATACCTATACTATATGAATTCTTGGACTAAAGAAGATCTTAAAATATATATGTTAATTTATAGCGCAAATGCAGATTTTTCAGAATCAAAACATGAAATGAATTTTATAAAAGATAAAATTCAGAATAGTAATTATGAAAAGTTACGTGACGAATTTGAAAAAGACAATGAATATCAAAGTATTCAAAAAATTCAATCTGCTATAAAAGAACTTGGCTATTCAAAATTGGCAATCAACGATTTGCTTGAAGAAATTAAAGAATTGTTTAAAAGCGATGATAATTACGATATTTTAGAGAAAAATTTATTTAGAGGTTTAAATAAAATAATTGGCTAAGCTATTGATTGAAGGTTTTATGCTTTCAATGCAAATCATATGATAAATTTAATAAGGACTACTTCAGAAAATATTGATTTTATCAATCTTGTTCGTCACTTAGATTCCGAACTAAAAGTTAGGGACGGTGATGATCATGAGTTTTACAATCAATTTAATAAAGTTGATGAAATAAAACATGTACTTGTCGTTTATGAAAATGATATTCCTATAGGTTGCGGGGCAATTAAACAATACGATTTAGCTTCCATGGAAATTAAAAGAATGTTTATCAAAGACGAAAGTAGAGGTAAAGGGTATGCTTCAAAAATACTGAAGGAACTAGAAAAATGGGCTTCAGAATTATCTTTTGAAAGATGCATTTTAGAAACAGGAATAAATCAACCTGAAGCCATTGGCTTGTATTTTAAAAATGAATATACTTTAATGCCTAATTATGGTCAATATGAAGGGATTAAAGATAGTAGGTGCTTTTTAAAAATTTTAAAATAGTGCAGACAATAAATCCAAAATTAAACTATGAAAATACTATCTGCAGAGCAACTCTATAATGCCGATTCATTTACAATACAAAAACAAAAAATTAGCTCAATTGGTTTAATGGAACAAGCAGCACAAGAATGTTTTAATTGGATGCATGCTAGCTTAGGAGGTTCTCCCGTTCCATTGCATATATTTTGCGGTATTGGTAATAATGGAGGCGATGGTTTAGCTATCGGAAGGATGTTAGTGCAGCATGGCTATAATGTACATATTTATGTAGCAAACTTTACAGATAAACGCTCTTCAGATTTTTTAAAAAATTATGATGTTTATAAGGAGGTAAGCAAAGAATGGCCTATTTTAATGACATCGAAAGATGATTTTCCAGAAATGAATGAGAGCGATATCATTATTGATGCAATTTTCGGAATTGGACTTAATAGACCTCCAGAAGGTTGGGTAAAAGAATTGATTCAATACCTAAATAATAGCAAGGCTTATAAAATTTCTATAGACATCCCAAGTGGTTTATTTCCTAATCAAAAAGTAGAGGATCCAGATTCTGTTGTTAAAGCAGATTATACCTTAACTTTTCAAAATCCAAAATTAGCTTTCTTTTTACCTGAAACTAATATGTTTACGCGATCCTTTGCAGTATTGAACATTGGTTTGGATTTAAATTATATAAATGAATTAACTCCTTTAGCAATTACATTTGGGAAATATGAAGCACAAATTGCGTATCGTCATCGAAATAAAAATGACCATAAAGGTAATTTTGGACATTCATTAATGGTTGGTGGTAGTTATGGTAAAATTGGAGCAGTAGTTCTTGCAACTAAAGCTGCACTTAAAGTTGGAGCAGGACTTATGACATCTTTCATTCCAAAATGCGGGTATTCTGTTTTACAATCTGCACTGCCAGAAGCGATGGTATTGACAGATGCTAATGATGAAAAATTTACTGAAGTTAAATATGATTTTTCGCCAGCAGCAATTGGAGTTGGACCAGGTATGGGAACTCATCAAAAATCAATTAAAGCTTTAAAAGCATTGTTTTCTAATAATGAAACACCTTTTGTTATAGATGCGGATGCCTTAAATTGTTTAGCAGAAAATAAAGATTTATTAAAAAGCATCCCTAACAATTCTATTTTAACTCCTCATCCTGGAGAATTGAAAAGATTGGTTGGAGAATGGACTGATGATTACCACAAAATTGAATTGACTAAAAAATTCTCTAAAAAGCATCAAATAATAATATTGATAAAAGGAGCCAACACACTTACAATAAACGGTGACGAAATGTATATTAATAACTCTGGTAACCCAGGAATGGCTACCGCAGGTAGTGGAGATGTACTCACAGGTATGATTACAGGATTGTTATCACAAAAATACAATCCTTTAGAAGCTGCTCTTTTTGGGACTTATCTTCATGGAACAGCAGGTGACATTGCTGCTAATAAAATGGGGTTTGAAGCGATTACAGCAGGTGATATTATCAATGAAATAGGAAATGCTTATTTAGGTTTATTTGCTGTAGAAGAACCACCTAAAGAAAAAGGGGAATAAAAAAAGGAGATTGTTTTAATACAATCTCCTTTTTAATAACACTTTAATGTTTTTTATAATATAGCATCAATTGCTGTTCTAATTTCAGGATTTGAAGGTCTTGGAGCGTCAGAGTCTACAATGTTCCCTTCAGTGTCAATAATAATAAAACGAGGGATACCTCTAATACCAAAATCAGTTACAAATTTAGATTTCCAATCGTTATCTGCCATTAATTGGATTCCTCCTAATTCTTTATCAGTAACCATTTTTCTCCAAGTTTCATAATCTTTTTTTTCATCAATAGACATACTTACAAAAGCGATGTTTTTATCGTGATAATCTGCTTCTAATACTTTTAATGAAGGAATTTCTCTTTTACAAGGTCCACACCAAGTTGCCCATACATCTACATAAACTACTTTTCCTTTTAAATCTGCAAGACTGGTTTTACCACCTTTAAAATTTTCGTAATCAAAAGTTGGAGAAACTTTCCCAGGAGTCAAGCTTTTTAATACTTTATAGGAGCTTGTTACTTTTGAAAGATTATCAGAATTCTGATTGGATTTCTTATACAAACTATAAACCTCCTCTAAAGCATTATTTGCTTTCATTCCATAACGCAAATAATTAAACATCAACTCGTCTTTAGCATCTCCATTTTCAAAATTTTTATCTACAGTTTCTAAATAAGCAAGAGCGATATCTTTATCATTACTATTTGTAATGTCTCTAGCGATTCTACCATAATGAGATTCTAATAAACGTTTATAGGCACTAGAGTTCTCAAAAGCTTGGGTGTCTTTAAAATTAAATCCTTTGTAAGAATCATATAAAGAACTTGACGCTTTAAATGAAATGTCTTTTGTTAAGTATTGATAATACTGCTCATAGTTTTCAATGTTGTTAATATGAGCATATTCCAATTCTTTTGTTTCTTTTTCAATAAAAATCTTTGAAACTCCTGTTGAAGATTTTAGTAATTCTGAATAGCTGGTGTTTATTTTATTTACTTCAGTTATAAAATCCTCTTCTGATAAAGAATATACTTTATCAAAAGCCATTTCTTTTTCTGAAAGCAAATATTTAGCAGCTAAGTAATTGTTTTCAGCAGCCACATCTCCAGTGTAAACTAAAGATTCGTCAAACTCTTTAGCGTCAAGAGTAAGACCTAGGGTAGCTCCTTGAGTTAAATAAACAGGAGTACTTTCTCTTCCAATACGTAAAGAATAATATCCTTCTTTTTCAATTCTTAAAGTATCGGAAAAACTTCCAGTTTCAGAAATAGCCATATCTTTATTAAAACCATTTCCAGAAAGCTTTGCAGTATTTGCAATATTGTTTTCAGCAGATCCGTTAAATATCACGTAGGTAGGCTTTACTTCTTTTTCACAAGAAAATAAAATTACAGTTAAAAATAGGAGTAGTAAGTTTTTCATTATTTGTTATTTTTTTTTG
>JADGEA010000031.1 GCA_016744615.1 Flavobacteriaceae bacterium | reverse complement strand
TAGGATTGAGGTTTTGGTGTACTAATATCATCTTGTTTTAAATTAACTACTAATTGTTGCAATCGGTATTTTTTTATCACCTTTTTTTTAAAATCCATTACAATATCAACTATGTTAGTTTTTGAAAAATAATTCGAATCATTTCCTAATAATTGATAACTATAATTTATTTGCTTCTTTGCACTGGACTACCTAGTAAATTTGTGACTAATTTTTCAAGCCGATTTTTTCACTACTCCTTTTAACTTTATTTCCATTTCAAGGGGAGTAATATACCCTAAACTAGAATGTAATCTTTCATTATTGTACCAGTTTATATATTGATCAATAGACTCATATAATTGCAAGTATGATGTAAATCTAAATCGATACAACCACTCATATTTAATAGTTTTAAAAAAACTTTCAGCCACAGCATTATCCCAGCAATTCCCTTTTACTCATCCATTTTTATTTTAAATTAAGGAATTCGTGATGTGCTACGCAGTTCTACTCATACTTTGTGTTATTTTCCTATTAAAATAAAAAAGATTGGTCATTTTATTAGAAGCATATTGTACACATCGGTCTGAATGAAAGATGAAATTGGTATTAATATTTCTATTTTTACGAGCCATTATCCAAGCTTTTAAAATTGTATTTTCAGTAGTCATATCCTCACTTAAAGTCCATCCTACAACTTTCCTGTCTGCTAGATCTATTACTGTAGTTAGATAGTTCCAGTTATCACCAACTCGTATATAGGTTATATCAGAGATCCATTTTACTCCTAATTTAGCACTATAAAAGTCTCTGTCCAATATATTATCTGCTATTGGAAATGAATGTTTTGAATCTGTTGTTATTACAAATTTCCTCTTTAGTATACTTTTCAAGCCCATTTCTCTCATAAGTAATCCTACGTATGAACGAGAATATAGCAATCCTTCTCGTTCTAACATTTTTTGAATTCGATAACTACCATATATTTCTCTGCTTTGCTCAAAAATTACTTTTATCCTTTCTTTGAGGTAGATTTTAGATGATTTAGTGGGTGTTAATTCTTTTGTTTTATACCAATGATAATAAGCATTTCTACTAACTCTCATACATTTACACATTTTCCCAACAGAATGAATATCAATATTTCCTAAAATAAATTGATATCTTATTTGTCGCTCTTGGAGAAGATGCTCACCGCCTTTTTTAAGATATCACGTTCCTCTTTTACATCCCTTAATTCCTTCTTCAATGCTTTAAGTTCCTGCTCTTCTGTAGATAATATTCTCTTTTTAGAAAAATCCCCTAATTTAGTTTTATACTCCCTTTTCCAGCGGCTTATCATGCTAATATTTAGCCCGTAGTCATTGCCTACTTGTTCGGTTTTAATGCCAGATTTTAATAGTTCAACTATCATAACCTTAAATTCATTGTCATACTTTTTTACCATAAGTCTAATATAAAGTTTATAACCTCATAAAAATTGTCACATCAAAGGTAGACACTCCACAAAAAAAATGAACAAATAAAAATGAGATATACAAAACTATTGCATTGTACTATCTCTTAAATTACTTAAATAACCAAGATTAGACTATTGCTCCAATTTTTTACTTTTTACTTTCAACTTTCAACTTAAAAATATTAGTTTTGCTTTATGCAGAAGAACATCAATATTCAAAATAAAAAAGCACGTTTTGAATACGAAATTTTAAGTAAATATATAGCTGGTATTCAATTATCTGGTACAGAGATTAAATCCATCCGACAGAGTAAAGCCAGGATCACTGAGAGTTTTTGTGAATTTAATGAAAGAGGCGAATTATTTGTGATCAATATGTTTATTGATCAATACAGCCATGGTGGGTTTTTTAACCATAATACCAAAAGTGCCAGAAAATTACTTCTCAATAAGCAGGAATTAAAGAAATTGCGCAAAGAAATACAGAATGTGGGGTTGACCATCATTCCTTTACGTTTATTTATGACAGACAAAGGATGGGCAAAACTTCAAATTGCCTTATGTAAAGGTAAAAAAATATATGATAAACGGGAAGCGATCAAGGATAGAGATAATAAAAAATCGCTGGCGCGACTAAAGAAAAATTATTGATGCAGATTAAAAATTATTTAGTTATTTTTAGATGGAAAAATTTGCTGATGATCATTTTGGTTCAGGCACTCCTTAAATTTGTTCTTTTTCAAAAATTTGAATTGAATATTACTTTAGATTTTATACATTTTTTATTACTTGCTTTATCATCTGTTTTTATTGCTATGGCAGGGTATATTATCAATGATATCAACGATATCAAAGCTGATGAGATCAATAAACCCAATAAAGTATTTGTTGGAAAACAAATATCATTTAAAACTGCAAATAATCTATTTTTAGCATTTAATTCATTAGGCTTACTTATTGGTTTTTATTTGACAATTTATATTCATAAAAACTCTTTTTTCATTATTTACATTATTATATCTTTACTTTTATACCGGTATTCTATTGACTTAAAAAAGAGATATATAGTAAGCAATTTAGTTGTTTCATTTATTGTTTTTTTAAGCATTATTATTGTTCCAATATTTGATATTGTACCGGCGACCAATGCTCTAAATAGAGATGCTCAAATTGTTATATTTAAACTCGTATTTATCATATCTATTTTTGCGTTTTTCTTAACATGGATACGTGAGATATTAAAAGATATAGAAGATGTAGCGGGTGATAAAAAAATCCATTCCAAAACGATTCCTATTGTAAATGGAATACAAAAATCAAAATCTGTATTGGCTATTTTGAGTATTATTACCTTTATTGGTGTTACTTATTTTGTTTATCATATTTACCAAACAAATAGTATTGCCAGTATGTATTTACTTGTTTGTGTTAGTCTACCTCTACTCTATTTTGCTTTTAAGATCAAAGTTGCCAAAACAAAAAAAGAATTTCATCAATTAAGTAATTTATTAAAGGCTATCATGCTTCTAGGAATTTTATCAATCCTAATGTATTAAAACATGCTAAAAGAAAAGTTACAAGGCAAGCGCCTTATATTAGCTTCAGGATCACCAAGGAGACAATATTTTTTACAAGAACTAGATCTGGAATTTGAGGTCCGTTTAAAGGAAATGGATGAGCATTACCCGAATCATCTAAAAGGTAAAGAAATAACGGATTATCTGGCAAAATTAAAAGCTTCTCCTTTTAAGGAAGAGTTAAAAGAAAATGACATTTTAATCACTGCAGATACGATAGTATGGTTAAATAATAAGGCAATTGGTAAACCTAAAAACACCGAAGATGCCGAAAATATGTTAAAAACTCTTTCAGGGAAATTGCACAAGGTAATTAGTTCTGTCTGTATTACTTCTATAGAAAAGCAAATTGTATTTAGCGATATTACTGAGGTGACATTCAAAGAATTGAGTACAGAAGAAATACATTTTTATATCAAAAAATATAAGCCTTTTGATAAGGCAGGTAGTTATGGAATTCAGGAATGGATAGGTTATATTGGTATTGAAAAAATTACAGGAAGCTATTTTAATGTGATGGGATTTCCGGTGCATAAATTCTATCAACAACTGCTAAATTTTTAGAGTAATATCTCTTTTTTAACAGTAGAAAAATAAATCTAAAAAATAAATAATGTATTTTTACTAACTAATTAAAAATAATATAATTATGAAAAAAGTATTTTTAACATTTTTACTAATTACAAGTATTTCTGTTGCAAATGCACAGATTTTTAATTTTGGAATAAAAGGTGGATTAAACTACAATTCAAATGGTAATATGAAAGTTGATGTTTTAAACATCCCAAATAATCTAAAAATATCATCAGATCAGGAAACTGGTTATCATATCGGTATTTTAACCGAAATGAAATTACCTCTTTGGTTGTACTTACGTCCTGAGTTATACTATACTCATACTGAAAGCAGTTATTCAAATGAAGGTACAAAAGCAGAATTGACTATGGATAAAATTGATGCTCCGGTTTTGTTAGGTTTACGTTTTTTAAAAATAGGCAGAATATTTCTTGGTCCATCTTTTCATTACAATATAAACACCAAGCTCAAAGGATCTGACATTATTGATGATTTTAAAAAAGTAAGTTCAGATGATTTTACTGTAGGAGCTCAATTTGGATTAGGTCTTGAAATCGGGAAACTGGGTGTTGATATAAGATGGGAAACTGGTTTATCCGATTCTGAAGCAAAATATATATATGATAATATAGATCTTGGAGGATTAACAGTAGATACCAGTCAGCAACTATTTATGTTGAATATTTACTATAAGTTTATGTAATTTTTTTTAAATACAGATTAAAAACTCCCAAATTTGGGAGTTTTTTTTATGCTAATGTTTTAGTTATATTTGTTTTGTTCTTATTCATACTTTATGATCAATCTAAAATACTTTCTATTTATTCCGTTATTGTTTGCCTGTATTTTTCAGATAAACGCACAAAACAGTAGCACATTACCCATTGATAAAATTGAAAATATTGAAATGATCAAAAAAAAATCCTCTAAAAAGAAAAAAAGGATTTTACCCATTGCAGTACCTATTACTGAGCCTGCAGTTGGCTATGGATTAATTGGCGGTGCATTGTTATTTCTTCCTAAAAATGACAGTCTTCAAAAATCTGATATCATAGCTGGTACCGGAGGTATTACTACAAATGGTACTTGGTTTGCCGGCGGTGGATATTTAGGGTTTTGGAAAAATGATAAAATCAGATATACTGGCTTTTCCGGATACGGACAAATAACCTTAAATTATTATGGATTTGGTAGTGAAAACCCTATCACTTTTGACCAGAATGTTTTTATGTTTATGCAACAGATGCTTTTTCGATTTAAGGAAAGTGATTTTTTTTTGGGAGGTAAATATCAACTTTCAAAAATTACCATTCCTATCAATGAAAATATAGATATAGAAGATTTTGACAACGATGATCTGGCATTATGGAATAGTGGAGTTGGCATTATTGGAGAATATGATAATTTAAATAATTTTTTATCACCAACAAAAGGTATTAAATTTCATTTGAGTTATAATCAAAATTTGGAAGTTTTAGGAAGTCAAAGAAATTGGGGTATACTTAATTTTTATACACATGGCTATTTTCCTGTAAGTGAAAAATGGATTCCTGCGTTTAGAGTTGAAACAAATTTAGTTTCGGGGTCACCTCCATTCTATGCCTACCCTTATGTAAGTTTACGTGGAATACCAGCGCTAAGGTATCAAGGGAAATTTGCTTTGGTTGTTGAAACAGAACAATTATACAATATATCACCTAGATGGGGAGTAGTCGGTTTTACCGGTTTTGGTGCAGCTATAGACTCCGTTGATGAAAAGATAAAAAACGAATTGGTTTATAATTATGGAGCAGGAGCAAGATATTTAGTAATAAAAGATCTTGGTCTTAAAATAGGAGCCGATATTGCAAGAGGACCAGAAGACTTTGCTTTTTATATGTCTGTAGGTTCTGCCTGGTAGGTAAAAGAATTATTGAAATTAAAAACTATTTGTTTAATCAAAAGAATTCCCCGACGCTTGCGTCGGTGTTCAAGAGGAAAGTTTGAAAACCCAAGGTTTTCATAAAACTTAAAATAAAATTCTTTCCGCTTGATACCTCGTACCCTTGGGTCGAGGTAGTTCATTTAAAAACTGCAATATTTTGTTAATTAAATCAAACATAAATAGATTAAATCTTATTGCATTGTGGCTTTTGGCTACTTTGGTATATTTGCCTGTTCAATCACAAGATCTGGAGCCCCGTTTATTATCTGAGATGCCTATTGCAGGAAATATTGCAGTAGTTAACTATGGTCATTCCGCAGGAAATATACTGGTTGATAATGTATTACCTGTGGAAGATTTAACGGCAAATCTTAATAATCTAGTTTTTGCCTATGTTAGAAGTTTTAAACTTTTTAATAAACTAACAAAAATTGATGCTGTCATACCCTATTCTCTAGGCAAGTACGATGCTATTGTAAACGGTGATGAAACACAAGTAAGTAGAAATGGTTTAGCAGATTCTCAAATCAGAATTTCAATGATATTACTGGGTGTAGAACCTTTAAAGCCACAGGATTATTTTAAACATGTTCAAAAAAAATTCAGACTTGGTGTTAATTTTAGAGTTAAAGTCCCAATTGGAGCTTATAATTCAAGTCACGCCCTAAATGTAGGAACAAACAGATGGGCTTTTCAAACAGGACTAGGAGCTTCCTATACTATTATGAAAAAAATTATTATTGAAGGGCATTTAAATTCTTGGTTTTTTACTGAGAATTCTAATTTTTTCAACGGAAACACTACCCAGCAAAAACCTTTATTTGGCATTCAGTTTCATGCAGCTTATATATTTAAGCCTAGTCTATGGGCAGCCATATCTGTTGGTAAAACTACTGGTGGAAAACTTGAAATTAATGATGTTCTCCAAGAAATTCCACAAAAAAATAGTCGTATAGGTGCTACTTTTGCCTATAAATTCAATAAACATAATGGTTTAAAAATTGCTTATACTAATGGTTTTACCACAAGAACAGGAGCTGATTTTAACAGTATTATTCTTGGTTATAGTTATGTTTGGTTTGATAAGAAATAATACACCCAATGATAAAATTAAAATTACAAAATCAAGGAACAACTCCTTCTGTCTAATTTTATTGATAAATATTTCTTTTGGATACTCTCAAAGTTTTTTCCAAAAATTAAAAAACTCAACAGATAATACTTTAGATCTTAGTTATTTTTTAAAAAATTTGCATAGTATGCAACAGGTTCTGAATACTGAGCCGTTTACGTCGTTTTTAGAACTTCATAACAATAGTAAATAAAAAATATTAATCTGATTTTCTTTTCATCACCTCAGAAGGCAACACCCCAAACTGTTTTTTAAAATCTGTTGCAAATTGCCCCATATGCCAAAACTGATATTTCCCGGCAATATCCGAAATAGAAACCTGTTTATTGTTGTTATAAAGCTCTTCTCTAACTTTATTTAGCCTAATTGATTTAATAAAATCAGCAGGACTTACATTATATTTCTCTTTAAAAGCATTATAAAGAGATCGCTCACTAATCCGTACTTGTTCACATAAATCAGGAATTGACAACAACATTCCTCTGTCTTTCTTGATAATATCTATTGCTTTTAAAAGCGTTAGACTACTACTTTTTTTAATAAGAGAATGACTTTTTTCGACACTTGTTTCTATATATTTTAATAAAGAATACATCAGAAATTTACTATCATTTTTACATTTTTTAACAGAAACCGTAGTAGCGTTATTAAGAAAATAAACAACCATTTTTGAGAATTTTAAAGCATATGCTTCAGAAAGAAAAACTTCTTTTTCGCTATCTTTAAAAAGGTTTCTACAATTTTTAAGGTTTAAATCGTTAATTATTTTATAAAGTAGATTTTCTTCAATTGAAAGTAGATAAACATCTAGTCCATCATAAGTTACAACGTCAATATCGTTATTCTTAGGAAAAATCAACAAATCAGATCCGTTTACTTTTTTATTAAACCAAATAAATTCATTATCTCGATTTACAGGAATCACCATGGTTCTAAAACCAATTGGTGATGTACCACAATGCTCGATAATGCCTGTTAGTTTTTCATGGGCAAGCAAAAACCAATCGCTTGTAAATAATTTAAAATAAGCTTTAAAATCTCCTTTACTTAGTATATTAAAGTCAAGAGACCAATCTTTTATCACTTCTTTAAAGCGATCAAATTCAGTAAAATTACCAGATTTAATATTCATAAAATATCAAGTTAATTCCATTGTTAGTGTATTTTATTTTTGCCAAATATCGATATCAATATAAAACAAAAATAAATAATTTTGTTTTATATTAATTAAAAAATTAAAGCAATGAAATTAAATAGATTACTACTAGTCCTATTCTTATTTTTTTTAACAGTAAATTTTTCAACAGCTAAAGCTCAAGATAAAACTCAAAAGGAAATAAAAAAAGAAAAAAAAGAGCGCAAGTCAATACAAAACGGAAAACTAAAGGCTTAAAAGAACTTTACAAAATTGAACCATCTGCAAAAAGCAAAATAGCAAGTTCTTACGGTTATGCAGTTTTCACTAATACAGGAGTCAATTTATTTGTATTATCTTCAGGTAATGGCAAAGGTTTAGCTATTAATAATTCTACAAAAAAACAAACTTACATGAAAATGATTTCTTTTGGAGCAGGCATTGGAATTGGGTTAAAATCTTATTATGCTATTTTTATTTTTGAAAATAAATCTGGTTTTGATAATTTTCTAACTAGCGGATGGTCAGCAGATGGCCAAGCAGATGCAACTGCAGATGCAGGTGATCAAGGCGCATCTGTTTCTATAGCAATGAATATAGCACCAGGGGTTACACTATACCAAATAGCAAATAAAGGATTAGCTGCACAAGCAACAGTGCAGGGTACAAAATTTATTGTTGATGATGATTTAAATTAATTATAATATGAGAAATCTTGAATCAATTTTATTGATTTTAATTAAAAATCCTAATTTATATTTATCGATAGAACATACCTTAATTATTGATGATTATTAACAAAGAGTCCTAAATTAAATAATATGAAAACAAAAATCAGTATTTTATCAATGTTTGCATTTGTATTTGCAACAAGTTTTGCTCAGCAAAATTTACCATTTAAAAAGGCTCCATCAGCGAGCGAAACAGGGATTACCCTTGCAGAGTCGGAACATAAATGGCGTCAAGAGCCAAACCGTTTGCCAGAAGATGCTCCTAATATTGTTATTTTCCTTACCGATGATACAGGGTTTGGAAACCCTTCCACTTTTGGAGGACCTGCAAACACACCTACGCTAACTCGTTTAGCCGATGAAGGTATAAAATATAATGAATTTCACACTACTGCTATGTGTTCTCCAACAAGAGCTTCTATATTAACAGGTAGAAATCATCACCGAGTTGGTTATGGTCAAATTTCTGAATTTGCATCAGATTGGGATGGTTATATTGGTGCTATTCCAAGAGAAACTGCAACATTGCCACAAATTTTAGGTGCGTACGGATATACATCAGGAGCATTCGGAAAATGGCACAATACGCCAACGGTTGATATCACACCTTCTGGACCTTTCGATCAATGGCCAACAGGATTAGGATTTAATTACTTCTATGGTTTTATGGCTGGTGAGGCTTCACAATATGAGCCTATGCTATTTGAAAATACGGTAGCAGTTGATTACCCAGAAACAGAAGGATATCACTTAACCGAAGATTTAGCAGACCACGCTATTACTTTTATGCGTCAACAACGCATGAGTCATCCCGACAAACCATTTTTTGTGTATTTCGCACCAGGAGCAGTTCACGGACCTCATCAGGTAGCTAAAGAATGGGCGGATAAATATAAAGGAAATTTTGAAAAAGGCTGGGAAGAACTTCGTAAAGAAATCTTTAAGCGTCAAAAAGAGATGGGAATTATCCCAGAAAACGCGAAACTTACTGAAATTGACCCTACAATGACTAAATGGGGAGACATTCCTAAATCAGAGCGTGAATTCCAATCAAGATTAATGGAAGTTTATGCAGGATTTTTGGAACATACTGATGCTCAGTACGGAAGAATTGTTGATGAATTAGAAAGTCTTGGAGTTAAAGAAAATACGTTGATTATATACATCAATGGAGATAATGGTTCTTCTGCTGAAGGATTAGAAGGCTCTATTTCTGAATTATTGGCACAAAATGGAATGCCAAGTACAACAACGCAACAATTAGAAGTTTTGAATAATGAGTATGGTGGAATAGATGCTTTGGGAACAAACATGCTAGAAAGTATTTATCATCATGGTTGGGCATGGACAGGTTCTACACCTTTTAAAAGCACAAAATTAGTTGCTGCTCATTTTGGAGGTACTCGTAATCCAATGGTGATTTCTTGGCCAGAAAAAATTAAGCATGATCCAAAAGTACGTTCACAATTCACCCATGTAAATGATGTTGCTGCTACGATTTACGATATTTTAGATATTACACCTCCTGATTTTTATGATGGTGTAGCACAAGATAAAATAGATGGTCATTCATTTGCCAACTCGTTTAATGATGTAAATGCAAAAAGTTTAAACACGACACAGTATTTTGAAATTATGGGTAGTCGTGGTATTTATAAAGATGGGTGGTTTGCAGGGACATTTGGACCAAGAATTCCATGGAGTGCTGCCGAATCAAAATTAGCAGGATGGGACCCTAATAAAGATGTTTGGGAACTTTACGACCTAAGTCAAGATTATTCACAAGCCAATAATATTGCTAAAGAAAATCCAGAGAAATTACGTCAAATGCAAGATGCCTTTATGGTAGAAGCAACTAATAATAAAGTATTCCCTATTGGAGGTTCTTTATACATTGTAGCCTACCATCAAGATCAGATGAAAGCAACTACAAATACCGAATGGAATATGTATGAAGGTATGACACGAATTGCAGAATCTCAGGCTCCAAAGTTTATGAGCGGTTTTTCTACACATTCAACTATTGATGCTGATATACCCGAAAATGCCAGCGGTGTTCTTTTTGCAGTGGGCGGTCTTTCTGCAGGGTTTACTGTTTTTATGGACAACGGAGTATTATATGCTGAATATAATGCGATGACAATGAATCGTTATAAAGTAAATTCCATTAATAAAATTCCAACAGGTAAGGTTAAGATTGAAGTGATTGTAAAAGCACAAGAAAAGAAACCTTTAGCGCCATCCTTAATTACACTTATGGTAAATGGAAAAAAAGTGGGTGAAGTTATGGCAGAAATAACTGTTCCTGCAATATTTACAGCTTCAGAAACTTTTGATATTGGTGAAGATAAAGGCTCAGGAGTTGCCTTAGAATATCATGATAGAATTCCATTTATGTTTAATGGAAAAATTCATAAAATTAACATCAAATACATCAAATAATAATTACCAACAAAGGTTAATCCATAATAAGAGTTTTTGTGCTTATATTGAAATTTTTGTATTCAATGAAGATTTCGATAAAATGAAAACTTAACACAATATGTGTTAAGTACATTTAGTAACAGCCTCTTAAGGTTTTATATTTGAGTATGAGTTAAAACTTATACTCAAATATATTTTTTTGAAGAAACCAAGTTTAGCAAATAGCGTAACTATCTAAGCCTATTAGGGGAAACTCATATTTTTATTTTTAATGGCAGATTTCACTCTAAAATCCACAATAATAACTTTATTATACATCAACAAATTTTAAAACTATTGAGTTGTTAGATTTTAAGGAGATAATTATTAAAGGAATAATCGACATAAATAAAAGCATGTAGTATTTCAAACCAATGGTGATACTCTATTCTACATCCTTTTTAGCTTGTGTAACGTTATGAAATGTCGACGAATTCTCGGTAATTCTGCCTGCACCTTTTTTATTAATTTTGAAAGTAACATCCTTTGTTGTAGTAGACAAAAGATGAAGTTAGTCGTTTAATGGATACTATTGAAGAAATTGATGAACTTGACAACAATTTATGTTAATGGCAAAGCTGTTGCTGATGGTCGTGTTGAAAAAACTCAACCTAATATCTTTTCTGCTGATGAAACAGCAGATGTAGGTTTAGACAATCAAACACCTGTTGCTGAATGTATAGGTTATGGACCCGAAGAAACAAAATTTACCGGTAAAATTGATAAGATTATTATTGAAATAAAGTAAATCTAATAAATTGTGTGTAGATTAAACTCTGTCTGTTACATTTCAACAATACAAGATATTTTTTTATCTTTGATTTTATAAAATAATTTTAAAAATGCATATAAATTCTTGGTTTTTTTACAAAAACCCTTCTTTCTTTAATGGAAATACATTAGAACAAAGGCTATTGTTGGGTGTTCAATTGCATGTTGCATATCTTTTTAATCCAAAATTTTGGGTTTTAGCCTCGATAGGACAGGAGATACGTCTATTATAACATTGAGCAAGATAACAATCAGGTCAACGCTAAGTATGGTATCACAGCCTCATATCGCTTAAAAAACTTGATTCTCTTAAATTTGCACTAACAAATGGATTAGATATAGGTGCTAGAGCAGACTTTACGACACTCTTATTTAGTTATACATTCTTGTAGTTTGATAAGATAAAACCATCTACTCCTTAATATATTATATTTTAACAATATTCGCATAACAAATGAGTAAATCAAAAAAAATAATTTCAAAAGAAATTTTTTCAGGAAAAGCAATTTTACAAGGAATGCCCGAACTTGCTTATGTTTTTGATGAGGAAGGAAGAATTTTAAAATGGAATAAAAACGTAGAATTAGTACTTAATTATACGAAAGAAGAATTAAAACATAAATTTATTTTAGATTTTATAGATGAGCCTTTTCGTAAAAACGTTTTTGATGTTTTTACAGATGTTTTTTTAACTGGAAAAGACAGAACAGTAGAATACCGTATATTAACTAAATCTGGTAAGAAAATACCCTATTTAGGATCGGGAAGCCTTACTGTTGTTGGTGGCAAAAAATACCTTACAGGAATAGCGATTGACATAAGTAAGCTGAAGGAGACGGAAAAAAAATTAAAATCAAAGATTGATCAAATCAATAGCCTAAAAATACAATTACAATCTGATAATGAGTTCCTTAGAAAAGAAATTAAAAGTAATCTTAATTTTGATAACTTAATAGGAAAAAGCAAGGCATCCATAAACGCCTTAAATCTTATTGAAAAAGTTGCTCCAACAATTTCTCCAGTACTATTAAAGGGAGAAATTGGTACAAGAAAAGAATTATATGCAAGAGCAATACATGATTTTAGCACAAGAAGAAACAAGCCATTTGTAAAAGTTAACTGTATTGCACTCCAAAAAAAAACCATGGAGGATAATTTTTTTGGGAACAAAAATAAAGACATTATCGGGAGTTTTGAACTTTCAAAAAACGGAACTCTTTTTATAGATGAAATTAGTGAAATACCATTAGACCTCCAATCTAAACTTTTAACTGTATTTCAAAATAATAAATACAATATTATAGGAGATTCAAAAATTAAATCTTTAGATATTAGAATAATTCTAGCAACCAATAAAAACTTAGACAGTCTCATTAAAACAAAACAAATTCTTAAAGATTTATTCTTTTATATAAATGTGTTTCCTATAGATATACCTCCTCTTAGAGAACGTATTTCAGACATCCCTTTGTTGGTTGAATACTTTGTAAAACAGTTCAATCAAAAGTTTACTAAAAATATTAAAACATCTAAAAAGGCTTTAGCATTATTGCAGAGTTATTCATGGCCTGGAAACAGTAGAGAGCTAGAAAATATTATAGAAAGAGCTATTATTTTATCTAACACCTCATTATTGAAAGTTGAACATATAATAATAACAAGTTCAAATATTAACGAAAACGTTCTGACTTTAGAAGACTATAAGAAAGAATATATTGTTAAAATACTCAATAAAACTTTTTGGAGAATTAGCGGGGATAAAGGTGCTGCGAAAATATTAAATATACATCCTGAAACATTACGTTCTAAAATGAAAAAGTTAAAAATAAAAAGGCCCTAACTTTTATATTGTTATATTTAATGAAATTCATTATATATAACAATAAAATACAATCTGAAATATCCATACAGTCTTGCAAATAAACATATTACGTATTTTTATAGCTTCATTAGAAAATATTTTTTTAGAATAAAAAAAAACTTATTTTTACGACAATGCAATATCATATATGAAATGTTAAAAAATAGCCAGTTTTTATTTATATTTTTTCTCTTTAGTTTTATTACAAATGGGAATTCTCAAATCTTAAAAAAATATCGAGACTCTACAGATGGTGCCATTGATTTAAGTCATTTTTTAAAAGATTTAAATGGAGTTCTTCCTATTGTATCACCTATTACAGAGCCAGCTGTAGGTTTTGGGGCTGCTGTAGCAGGATTGTACTTTATTGCCAAAGAAGAAAACAAAGACAAAACCTACCAAACTCCAGATATAGCAAGTTTAGCAGGAGGCTATACAGAAAATGGCACTTGGTTTGTTGGAGGTGGTTATGTTGGTTTTTGGAAAAACGATCATCTTCGTTATCGTGGTGCAATAGGTTATGGTGATGTAAACCTTACTTACTACAGACCAGAAGGATCTCTCATTCCAAAAAAATCGGAAGAATTTAATATAACTGGTTTCTTATTTTTACAACAAGCAACTATGCGAATTAAAAACAGTAACTTTTTTGTAGGAGGGAAATATCAACTTACTCATGTAAATGTAAATTTCTTAAAAGATGCCGAACTTCCTGATATAGATCCAAAAGATTTCGAAATGTGGAACAGCGGGCTCTCCCTTATTACTGAGTTTGAAAATTATAATAACGTCTTCTCTCCTACTAAAGGAATGAGAATCCACCTAAGCTACGATCAAAATTTAGAAATTTTAGGAAGCGATAGAGATTGGGGGACCCTAAACTTTTTTGGAACTTCTTTTTTTCCAATTAATAAAACTTGGATTGCAGGATTTAGAGTCGCTTCTAGAGCTGCAACAGGCGATACTCCGTTTTATGCCAAACCCTATATTGAATTACGAGGCATACCAGCAATGCGTTACCAAGGCGACATCACAGCTACAATTGAAACTGAACAGTTAGTAAACCTTACTTCAAGGTGGAGTGTGGTAGGTTTTGGAGGTATTGGAAATACTTATAATAAGAGAAACGATTATAAAGCAGAAGAATTAGTTTGGAATGCAGGTGGTGGGTTTAGATATATGTTAGCTCGTATATTTGGTCTTAAAATGGGTTTGGATGTTGCTCGTGGTCCTGAAGATTGGGCAGTATATGTAGTATTCGGCTCTTCTTGGTTAAAGTAAATAATAATATAAATTTAATAAAAAATGAAACAAAGAATTATAACAATTGTCGCGCTAATATTAGGGGCTGTTTCTTTTGCACAAGAAGTAACCCCGGGATTTAACAATCACATTCCTGAAAAAATACTAACACCAAATAAAGTAGAAACACGAATTGGTGATTTAGATTTTTATGATGGTGTACCATCAACGAACACCGTAGAGAAAGTATATAACAACCTCGACTTTATGAGAGGAGTTGAAGTATTTCTTAATTTTATTCCAGCAACTTCTGTTGAAGGGATGCGTCTTAGCCATGTTGATATGGGTATTACAAAATCGAATCAAGTATTATTGATGAGTGATTTAATGGATTCAAATTCATTATTTTTAACTGGTAATACTGGTACTGTTTATGCTTCTGCAATTTTAGATTTAGAAGTAGATGGTCCAACAGTTGTTGAAATTCCAGCTGGTGCAGGACCAGGAACTGTAAACGATGCTTTTTTTAGATTTGTTGTAGATATGGGCGCTCCAGGTCCTGATGCAAAAAAAGGTGGAATGTATATTGTTTTACCTCCAGACTATCAGGGCGATTTAAAACCAACATTAAACGGAATGAAGTATAGAGACAAGGATAGACGTGTAGAAGTGAAAGTTGGAAATAGAAAACAAAAAGTATGGATTACACAATCTACAAGTTATACAAACTGGTTAATTTTAAGAGGATTTTTAGTTGATGGCAAACCAGATGTCGCTGCAAAAATGTGGGAAGATGGATTAAAAATATACCCATTAAGTAAAGCGTCAAATCCACCTAAAATGGAATTTATAAACGGTTCAGGAAAAGACTTCAACACCATTCATGCTAATAATTATGAGTTTTATGAAGAATTATGGAACGTTCTTCAAAAAGAACCTATTTCATTTTTAGATGCTGAATTACGTGGTCAAGCAGCGGCAATAGGAATCGCAAAAGGAAAACCTTTTAATCCTGATAAAAGAATGAAAAACATTTTGGTAGATGCGGTAACTGTTGGTAACGCAACTGCACGTTCAATTATGTTTTACCCTAAAAATAAAAAAGCGTATTTATTTGAAAATAGTCATTGGACTACTTTTTTTGTAGGTGGAGATTACCAATGGTTAGATGGCGATGGTATGAGTGGGCGAAATCTTGATGCCCGAACTTTATATTTTTACCAAGCTACTGTTAACACCCCTGCTATGGCATTACAAATCCCTGGTGTTGGCTCTAACTATGCTGGTTTAAATAAAGATAAAGATGGAAATATTTTAAAAGGAGATCAAAATTATAAAATAACGATTCCTGCTAATGTTCCTGCAAAAGACTTTTGGTCTGTAGTGCTTTATGACCCACAAACACGGTCAGAATTACAAACAGATCAACCTTTTCCAAGTATCAATAGCAAAATTGCAGAATTAGATTACAACAAAGATGGTTCTGTAGATTTATATTTTGGACCAAAAGCTCCAAAAGGAAAAGAAGCCAACTGGAAACAAACAAAACCAGGAAAAGCTTGGTTTTTAATATTGCGTTTATATGGCCCTTTAGAGTCTTGGTTTGATAAATCTTGGCAACCTGGAGAATTAGA
This sequence comes from Flavobacteriaceae bacterium, assembly GCA_016744615.1. Classification (GTDB taxonomy): domain Bacteria; phylum Bacteroidota; class Bacteroidia; order Flavobacteriales; family Flavobacteriaceae; genus Lutimonas. The sequence continues at coordinate 11,787 of JADGEA010000031.1, read as the reverse complement.
AATAGTAGAATAGTATTAGTAAAAGATATTAACTAAATTTGAAAAACTTAATACTAATTTTAAAAATAAGAATATGAAAAAAATAGGATTTACACTGTTATTTTTAATAGTGATGATTAGTTGTTCAACAACAGATCAAAATGTAGAAAAAAATAAAATCTTGGTAGAGCAATATGTTACAGCAGTTGAAAATATGGATACTGCAACAATGGAAATATTATTGGCTGAAAATTATCAAGGTTACGGGCCTTCTGTAAATAATAAAATTGATAAAAAAGGAGCCATTGAAAACTGGAAAGAAAATGTAAAAAAATTGTATGAAAGTATTCATTATAGCAAATCAAGAGTGATAGCTGTAAATGTTTCTGACGGAGAAAACAAAGGAGAATGGGTGTCAAATTGGGCAGAGTTAAAGATTGTTTATAAAAAGGATAAAAGAGAGGTGACAATTTGGGCCAATACTATTTATCAAATAGAAAATAATAAAATTATTAAAAGCTATACTTTTTATAATGAAGCAGATGTACTTGAACAATTAGGTTATGTATTTATCAATCCAAATGATTTATAAAATGAAAAACATTAAAATACTATTTACAATCGCCATATTATTTACAGGAGTAAATCAATTATTTGCACAAGACATTTCAAAAAGTTTAGGGCTTTATGTATTTCCTTCAAATGATCAAGATAAAGCAACTCAAGAAGCTGATGAAACAGCCTGTTTTAAATGGGCAAAAGATCAATCAGGTTATGACCCAATGAATCCTACAAAAGTAGTAGCTGCTGAGGCTGATACATCTTTAGATGGTTCTGCTGTTGTTGGTGCTGCTGGAGGTGCCGCTGCCGGTGCCGCAATTGGTGCCATTGCAGGAGATACGGGTAAAGGTGCTGCAATTGGTGCAGTAGTTGGTGGTTTACGCGGAAGAAGATCTCGAAAAGTTGGAGACCATAATCAACAACAGGCTAACAACCAGGCTGCTGCTTCAAAAACCAGTGAACTAAAGGCTAACTATAATAAGGCATTTACTGCTTGTATGGAAGGTAAGGGCTATACTGTTAAATAGAAAAAGCTATCTAAATCAAAATATTCCTTTTAAATCATTAAAAATGAAAAAGTATTTTTTTATCATTATCTTTTTATTTATAAGCATAAGTACTCAATCTCAGGTTTTAATTGCCCTACTTTTAGGAGACAAACTAAATACCGGAAAAATAGAATTTGGACTAGATGGTGGTTATAATTTTTCCAAAATATCTGGGTTAGATGCTGATAAAAAATTAAGTGAATTTAACCTAGGTTTTTATTTTGACATTAAAATGAAAGAACGCTGGTATTTAAATACTGGGGTTTTAGTTAAATCAACTATGGGTGTTGACAAATTGAGTAAGAATGATTTAGAACTGTTAAATGCCACAATTTACAAAGATCAAAGTGGTAATAATGTAGAAGGCGATTACAGTCAAAAAATGAATTCTTTTTTAATTCCGGCTTTGGCAAAATATAAATTTAAAAGCAATATTTACACTGAAGCAGGGTTGCAATTTAGTTGGATGTATAATTCATGGATACAGTTTGACTCTGATATTGAAGGAAATAGTGCACGAATAAAAGAAAAAAATAAAGATATAACCAATTGGTTTGACATGGGGGTTGTAGTTGGTGCTGGATACAGATTGCTAAATGGTTATGGGTGGACTTTAGGGGCTCGTTATTATCATGGTTTTATGGATGTTTACACCGATATATCTGGCACAAAAAACAGTGCTTTGTTTTTAAAATTAAATATTCCTTTTGGTGTTGGTAAAGAAACTAAAAAAGAAGTCAAACGTCAAAAAGAACTTCTAAAAGAGAAAAAAGCAAAAAGAAAAGAAGCAAAAAAGAATCTTTAATTATGAATCATACAAAAAAAATTTATCTTGTATTGGTAATTACATTTTTATTTATCAATCAGATAAATGCACAATATGCTACAACAAAGGTAAGGTCAAAGCATGAGGTCTATAAGGATAGTCTAAAGCAAGTTGAATATAATTACACTTTTCCTATTTTAGGTCAGGGTGCATATAAAAAAGGATTTGATATTCCTTACCCTGCTGGACTAATGGGAAATTATATGTGGATGGATCAAGGAATTACAATTGACAACATGCAATTAGGCTTAAAGTCTGATAATCACGATATCCCTTTAACTGAAGTCGATTTTATTGATTTTGGAGAGAACACAAATACATCTTACACATTTAATGTTAGACCAGATTTATGGATTTTACCGTTTTTAAATGTTTATGGTATTTTTGGCTATGGAAATTCTCATACAGAAGTAAACCTTGTTGCTCCTGTAGCATTAAAATCAGTTGTAGATCAAAGTATTTCAACTGTTGGTGTAGGTATTATGGGTGCAGGTGGAATAGGACCTGTTTGGTTTTCGGTAGATGCAAATTGGACCTGGAATAAACCAGAATTATTGGATGAACCTACCAGAGTAAATGTATTAGGTATACGAATGGGGCATACTTTTACCTTTACCAACAAACCTGAGAGCAATATTGCACTATGGGTAGGTGGTATGCGTATTAAAATGAATTCAGAAACAAGAGGAGAAATAAAAATGATAGATGCTCTGCCACCTGAAACCTGGGAAAGAAGAGATGAAATTGTTAATGAATATAACACCTGGTATGATGCTTTACCACCTGCAAAACAAATAATTATTGATGCTACTGCAGTACCTGAAATAATTGATAGATTAGAAGCCGCTGATGGAGACTCTATTATCCGTTATGGAATGGATAAGCAAGTAAAAGAAATGTGGAATGGTTTGATTGGAATACAATACCAATATAATAAAAGGTGGATGCTCCGTTCAGAAGCAGGAATTATTGGAGACAGAAAATCTTATCTATTATCTTTAAATTACAGGTTATTATTATAGTATAATCTCTAAGTAGATATTATTTTTAGTACTTAATAAACAATTAGCTTTTAGGTACAGTTTTTGTTGTAGTTTTACACAATACAAATCCAATATTATTATAAAAATATTTATCATGAAAAAATTTCTTTTATTATTACCAATATTTTCTTTATTATTTATTTCATGTGAAGGTCCAATGGGACCTCCTGGTCGAGATGGTCAGGTTACCGTAGGTGAAATGTTTGAAGTGAATGCTTCTTTTAATAGTAGTAATGATTATCAAGAATTTTTTAAAATACCTAGTCAGATTGATGTTTTTGAATCTGATGTTATGGCGGCATATATTTTAGTAGGTGAATTTGAAGGCAAAGACATTTGGGAGCCAATACCTCAAACCCTATTTTTTGAAGATGGAACACTACTCTACGGTTTCAATTATACACTGGCTGATGTTAGTTTTTTCTTAGACGGTACCGTAGATCTTGATTATTTGGACCCTAGTTTTACGCAAAATATTATTTTTAGAGTTGCTGTACTTCCAGCAAATCAGGTTCAGGGCTTAAATTTAAATAATATGGAAAACGTACTTAATGCAATAGGAAATAAAGAAATCATCAAACTTCATTAACCAGAATTCATTATTTAAAAGAGTAATTTAAGCTTAAATGAGAAAATATATCATTGCCATCATTGTAATTGCTGTAGGTGGCATACTTCTGTTATTCAGTCCTTTAAATGATAGTAAAAGTGATTATTCAGATAAATTGTTTTCTGTTGAATCTCAAACTTTTGATCAAAACTTTACTATTTTCCTAGATGATGTTTATAAAAATATTAAATCTATTCAATCTAATTTTAAAGATTTAGACAAAATACAGGATACTACTTTTGTTAAAGGTTTTCTATTTTCCCTTATAGAAGACAACCCTTATCTTATTTCAACCGCTATTATTAGCAATGTCAATAAAGTTGCAATTAAGAAAGATAAAAAAAGTTTGGTTTTTGTAATTGACAGTACAAAAAAACTGGATATTGTTAAATGGCAACGATTTGAAAACAAAAAATTGATAGGAAGTTGGCTTGAGAGTTTTGAAGAAGAAGTGAATAAAACTCCTTGGTTTCTGGATTTAAAAAATAAAAAAGACCAAATTCAATGGTTATTTAAATCTAAATTAGATATAAACAGTAAAGATAATATTAAAAATGAACTTTTTTATGCAGGTTATTCTTACAAAACTGAACATGGTGATCAAATAATACTAATGGAGTTTTCACGAATAGATCTCATTAATAAATTTAGTACCAATCCTAAAATTAACCGTTTTAATTTTTTAATAGAAACAACCCAAAGAGAGCATATAAATTTAAAAACATTACAAACAGAAAATGACAGTCTGAATATCAGTAAATTAAATCATTTTAAAAAGTTTGATTCAATAGATACAGGGACATTTATTTTTGATTTTAAAAATGAAAAATATTGGAATTCATTTAAAAGATTTCATAAAAAATCTGGAATTCTCTATTACCTTTTAACCATTTCTGATAAAGATCTACAAAAAAATGTAATTAGCGGTAAATCTGGTTATTTAAACAAATTTGCCTATTTTCTTATTTTACTTGGAGTAGCCCTTTTGCTGATCAAAAAGCGTTTTTATTATCTTAGATCTGGTAAAATTAATATACCTCCTGTTAAGGAAATATTATTAAAAGATGAAAACAGATATTTAGAGTTTAAATCTTCTGCTCGTTGGGATTACCGACAGGGAAAAACCAATCCTGATTTAGAAAAAGTAATCTTAAAAACCCTTGCCGCATTTGGTAATACAGATGGTGGAATTCTGTTAATTGGTGTTGATGATGATAAAAACATAATCGGTTTGGAAAAAGATTTTAGTACTTTGAAAAAATCAACTGCAGATTATTATGAAGTTCATTTAAGAAATATTTTACACAAAATGATGGGTGTAAAATACGTAAGTCAGTATATTAGAATGCAATTTAAAACTTGCGATAATCAAAATATCATATGTATTATAAAAGTACTTGCAGCAGGTGAACCTATTTATCTGAAATTCAAAAATAAAAATGGTCAGACAGAAGAAAAATTCTATGTTCGAAGTGGCAATTCTTCACAAGAAATTGATTCTATTGCAGAGATAAATGATTATTTAAACTCACGATTTAAAAAATAGTATTTTTTTGTCTAAACTACTCTTAAATTAGCTTAATGAAAGTAATTTATGCTATATTATTTATTGGAATTACATCTACCTTTTATGCGCAAGATGTGGTAAAAGATAGTGTTGATGTTGATTATACTAATATCTATATAGAGGATCATAAAAAGCAATTCAATGTTAAATTTGAGGTGAGTAACGATGTTGTAACATATAAAATGCCACAAGAAAAGATCAGACTCCAAATAAAACCAAATTTAAATGCAAAATATGCTTTTGTTTTGAGTTATAAATTTGCTTCCATAAGACTTGGTATCCGACCTAAAGTATCTGATGAAGATAAATTAAACATGGGTGAATCAAAGTCTTTTCGTATTCATTTTAAATTATTATTTGATTATTGGTCGCACAATTTTGAATACAACCATGATAAGGGCTATTATATTGTTAATACAGAAGATTTTACTCCGCATATTCCTAAAGGTGATTTTCACATTCAATTTCCTAATTTAACTACAAATACTTTTTCGGGATCAAGTATGTATAAATATAATACAAATTATTCAGTACGGGCTATTGAATCTCAAACGGAAATACAAATTAAAAGTGCCGGTTCATTTATGCCTGGTGTTCTTTACAACTATTATGATATTAAAGATGCAGATGAAATTTTATTTCCAAAAAATATTCTTGAAATAAGAGATAACTACTCAGATGTTAAAGGGTTTGACATTTCTTTAACCGCTGGTTATTATTACACCTTTGTATTTCGCAAACACTGGTATGCCAACGCCTATGCTGCTCCCGGTATTGGCATGGATTTTCATAAAATAACCAAGCATACGCCAGATGATATTACCAGTAGAAATAATAATGACATATTCTACAATCTTAGAAGTGGTATAGGCATTGGTTATAATGGCGAAAAAATATTTTCAGGAGCGAACTTTGCCTATAGAATTTCAAGTGAGAAATTTTCTGAAAATGAAATCAAACTCAATACAACAGCAAATTCTTTTCATGTTTTTATTGGTTATCGATTTAAAGCCCCAAAAGCTGTTCGTAAATCAGTTGATTATGTAGAAGATAAAATACCTATTTTACACGATAAAGATTAACAGGTGCGAAAGGATAACTCAACGGGTGAATTTATCCATTATAAACAAATTCACCCGGTGTGAGAAATAAACTCTAGAAATTTCTCTATTTTGCAATATTAACTACCCTAGTCTCTCTAATTACAGTAACTCTAACCTGCCCTGGGTAGGTCATATCATTTTGAATTTTTTGCATAATATTAAAGGATAGTTCAGCAGCTTTGGTATCATCCACTTTTTCACTTTCCACAATAACACGTAATTCTCTACCTGCCTGAATTGCATAAGCTTTTTGCACCCCATTAAAGGCAAAAGCAACATCTTCAAGCTCTTTTAAACGTTGTATATATGAATCTACCACTTGTCGGCGTGCACCTGGTCTTGCGCCAGAAATAGCATCACAAACCTGTACAATTGGTGCGTATAGTGATTTCATTTCAATTTCATCATGATGTGCTCCAATGGCATTGCAAACATCTTCTTTTTCATTGTACTTTTCAGCCCATTGCATTCCTAAAATAGCGTGTGGCAATTCCGTATCTGTATCTGGAACTTTTCCTATATCATGTAATAAACCGGCACGTTTGGCAATTTTAGGATTTAAACCTAGTTCAGATGCCATTACCGAACATAAATTTGCCACTTCACGTGAATGCTGTAAAAGATTTTGACCATAAGATGATCTGTATTTCATTCTACCAATTGTTTTAATCAATTCAGGATGTAAACCATGAATACCAAGATCTATTACTGTTCTCTTACCTACTTCAATAATCTCCTGGTTGATCTCTTTGGTTGTTTTTGCAACAATTTCTTCAATTCTAGCTGGATGAATTCTTCCGTCTGTTACAAGTTTATGCAATGAAAGTCTAGCAATCTCTCTCCTTACCGGATCAAAACAAGATAAAATAATTGCTTCGGGTGTATCATCTACAATAATTTCAACACCTGTAGTTGATTCTAAAGCACGAATATTTCGTCCTTCTCTACCAATAATTCTTCCTTTAACATCATCATTTTCCAAATTAAAAACAGAGACGCAATTATCAATGGTATGCTCTACTCCGATGCGCTGTATGGTATTTAAAACGATCTTTTTAGCTTCTTGCTGCGCTGTTAACTTAGCATCTTCCAATGTGCTTTGAATAAATGCCATGGCATCTGTTTTGGCTTCATCACGCAAGGTTTCAACCAGTTCTTGTTTTGCATCAGTTGCAGAAAGGCCTGATATGGTCTCCAGTTGTTCTACCTGTCTTTTATGGAACTTATCAATATCACTTTTCCTTTTGTCTAACTGTTCTAATTTATAGTTGTAAGATTTCTCTTTATCTTCCAAAGATCTGTTAGTTTTTTTATTTTTATCTAGTTCTTGTGAAACTCTTGATTCTTTATCTCTGATACGTTTTTCTGTATCAATAATTTTTTTATCACGAGATAAAATTACTTTTTCATGCTCAGCTTTTAACTCAATGAATTTTTCCTTTGCCTGTAAGATCTTGTCTTTTTTGACACCATCAGCCTCAATTTTAGCCTCTTTAAGAAGCGCTGAAGCTTGTTTTCTTACATTTTTTATGGTATTGGAGGCTTTATTTTTTTCAAGCATCTTTGCTATGATAAAACCAACAGCCAAAGCTGCTATTGCGATTATTATTGTTACTGTAATTGACATAGTTTATATAAATAAAAAAGCCTACATCGGTTATGGTTTTATAAACTCCTGATAACAGGTTTAGGATTAACTTAAAGGTCAAGTATCCAATTTTAAAACGATAAATCGTTTATTAGGCACGCTTTAACTTTAAAACTCATCCTTTTTAAATTGATAGTGTTGAGTTTAACAAACATATAACTAATGTAGGCAGTAATTGTTTTCTTTTAAAGAACTTATTGTAAATATGAATCAATTAATTGTTCCATATTTATTAACTTATTTTTTACATTTTTAGTATCCAAATCATCGTAAACATTTTTAACTTCATTTTTGGAAGCTATTTGTAATGCACACATTGCTAATACATCTTGTTTATCACGAACCTCATAATTTTTTTCGAAATTTTTAAGAAGTTCATTAATTTTTTTAACCGCTGCTCTTATTCCCTCTTCTTCACCTTCATTCCTAATGGTTAACGGATAAACTCTATCTCCAATAGTAACTTTTATCTTCAGATTATCATCCATCCTTTATTCTAATCGCTTAATTGAACGATACACTTGTCAATTTCACGTATCAATGTATTAATTTTTAACTTGGTAATATGCTTATCTTCTTTGCTGCCTACCATTGCATTTGCAACTCTTAATGATTCATATTTTTTTTCTAAATCATTAAATTGTTGATATTGATCTTTATTTTTTTTATTTAATTCGCTATTCTGCTCAATCAGTCTCGAATTATACCGTTGTAAATCATTGTAATGATCTAACAATTTTGAGAGCTTTTTTTCAAGCGAACTAACTGTTTCAAATAAATCATTCATCAACTCAAAGAATCTAAACTATTTCAACAAATTTAGTGTTCCTATTACAATTAAACAACTTTATTTTGATAATAAAACAATTTATCATCCAAAATATTGGAAAATAACGTTTTAAAATAATCATTTTTTTGTATCACATCTAATTGCTAATTTAGCCAAATTATGATAAAAAAAATTACCCTCTTCATATTTCTAAGTTTTATTGGGTTATTGCATTCACAAAGTAATTATCCCACAGATTATTTTATCAAACCTCTAGAAATTCCTTTGGTTTTATCAGGCACTTTTGGAGAATTACGTTCCAATCATTTTCATGCCGGTTTAGATATTAAAACCCAACAAGTTACCGGTCACAAGGTTGTTGCCGCCGCCGATGGTTATGTTTCCAGGATCAAGATCTCTCATTGGGGATATGGAAAAGCCTTATACATTACACATCCTAACGGTTACACAACAGTTTACGGACATTTGAAGAAATTCTCACCTAAAATTGAAGCTTACGTTAAAAAGCAACAATATCTTAAAAAAAGTTATGAAATTCATTTATATCCTAAATCCAATGAACTAAAATTAAATAAGGGAGAATTAATTGCTTTGAGTGGTAATAGTGGAAGTTCTGGTGGTCCCCACCTCCATTTTGAAATTAGAGATGTTAAGGCCAATATTTTAAATCCGATGCTGTTTGGAATACAAATTGCCGATCATAAAAAACCAACCATACAAAGTGCATTTGCCTATACTAAAAATGATACTTCACAGGTTAACCAATCCAATAAAAATATTGAACTAATTTTAAAACGACAGAAAAATGGCGATTTAATAGCAAATACGGTATATGCCCATGGTGAAATTGGAATTGGAATCAATGCATATGATCGTTTAGATGGCGCAAATAACCACAATGGTTTATATTTTATGGATTTGAATGTAAATGGAAAGAAATTATTTGAGATCACCTTTGATAAGTTTTCCTTTAGCGAAAGTAGATTTATCAATTCATATATTGATTATGAGAGATATGCCCGTTTAAATCAAAAAGTGCAAAAATGTTTTGTAGATCATCCGATGAATAAATTAAGCCTGTACGATAATTTGAAAAATAAAGGTTTTATTCATATCAAAGATAGTCTGGATTATAAGGTCACCATTACAACCAAAGATTTTAAAGGAAATACTACCAAATTGATCATCCCGATAAAGGGTAAAAAAGATACTATTTTAATTGGTGAAAAAGTAAATAAAACGCCTTATTTATTTAAGGCAAATCAGGAAAATAATATAGGAGATGATATGGTAAAAGTACATTTTCCAAAGAATCTTTTTTATAAAGATTTTTATTTCGATTTTTCAAATGAAAATGGAGTGGTAAAACTTCACAACAAAACAGTTTCTGTTCATAGTTATTTCAAAATTACTTTTGATGTTTCAAAGTATAACAAAGAAGATCTAAAGTACATGTTTATTGCTAAAAAAAATAAAAGCAAAAAATGGTATTATGTGAGTACAAAACACAAGAACAACACCTTATATACTTCAAGTAAAAATTTAGGAGAATACACTTTACTATCTGATTTAGAAAAACCTGTGATAAGTCCATTTTTCAAAAAAGATCAATGGCTAACAAAGAGCAACTATCTAAAAGTAAAGATTTATGATAAAAAAACCGGTATTAAAAGTTACCGTGGAGAAATAGACGGACAATGGATCTTAATGGAATATGATCCAAAAAAAAACATATTGACCTATGATTTTCGTGATAAAAAATTTACAGGAACTCCCCATACATTAAAAGTAATTGTTAAAGATTATGTAAATAATTCCACTACTTTTACACGGACATTTAATAAAAAATTTAATTAAGGATATCATTGAAAACAAATTTCATTTTTCTTTTTATTTTGGTGATTTATACTGGTTTAACCTTTGGTCAAACTGCAACTATAAAAGGGTTTGTTTTTGATATAAATGATCAGCCAATTGAAAATGTTAGTGTTAGCTATGGAAATAAAGGAACCACAACAAATGCTTTAGGTGAATATTCATTAACCATACCTTCCGGAAAAAGTATGAGTATTCTTTTTAGTCATATTTCCTATAATAATTATACCAAACGAATTCGTGTTCCAAAAGGGAAAACGCTTATATTTTCGCCTAAATTACAGATCAGGACTGAAGAGATCAAAGAGGTAATTGTTAAGGATGACAGAGATAAGGCGGAAGGTATCACAAAAATTAAAAAAGAGACCCTAAAAATACTTCCAGGTGCAAATCAGGGAATTGAGAGCGTTTTAAAAACCCTTCCTGGCGTTAATTTTAACAATGAACTTAGTACACAATACAATGTAAGAGGTGGAAGTTTTGAAGAAAATTTGATCTATATCAATGGTATTGAAGTTTACCGTCCCTTCTTGATTAGATCCGGGCAACAGGAAGGCTTAAGCTTTGTCAATCCAAATCTTTCTGAAAAAGTTGAGTTTTCAGCTGGTGGATTTCAGGCAAAATACGGTGATAAATTATCTTCTGTTTTAGATATTACCTATCGAAAACCAAGCCAATTTGGAGTAGCAATTGAAGCTAGTTTAATTGGTGCTTCTGCTACCATTGAAGGCACCTCAAAAGATCAAAAATTTAAAGCCCTTGTTGGAGCAAGATATCGCAACAATAGCTTATTTTTAAATAATAGCGATATCAATTCAAATTTCAAACCTAGTTTCACAGATATACAAACCTACCTTTCCTATGATTTTACAAATAGGTTTTCTTTAGAATTTCTAGGAAGTTTCTCATTAAACAATTATGATTTTGAACCAATTTCGCGTCAGACTAATTTTGGCACCATTATCAATCCTGTTGCATTGGTAGTACATTATGAGGGAAAAGAAATTGATTGCTATCAAACCCTATTTGGAGCTTTAAAAGGAATTTATAAAATTAATGATGATTTTACAGTTAGTTTAACAACATCTACCTATAATACACAGGAGCAGGAGCACTATGATATCAAAGCATCTTACGGTATTGGGGAGGTGAATTCTGATTTTGGATCAGATAATTTTGGTGATGTTGATTTTGTTCAGGCAATAGGTTCTCAGTTAGATCATGCAAGAAATGACCT
>JADGEA010000478.1 GCA_016744615.1 Flavobacteriaceae bacterium | reverse complement strand
CCCTAATAATAAAAAACCTGTTGGTGAAAGAATTGCTTATAAAGCACTTGATAAAGTTTACAAAAAAGATATTGTTTCCACAGGTCCTATTTTTAAAAAGAAAGTGATTAATGATAACGTTATTGAATTAACTTTTGACGCTCAAGGTGGCGATTTGGTTGGAGCCAATAAAAAAACGATAGATTCTTTTTCTATTGCAGGTAAAGATGGAGTGTGGTACCAAGCAACTGTTAATATATATAATAACACAGTATTTCTTACATCGTCAAAGGTTAATAAACCCGTTGCAGCACGTTATGCGTGGGCATCAAATGTTTCTAAAAAAAACTTACTTTACAATATATTTGGATTCCCTGCTAGCCCTTTCAGGACAGATAAATGGGATATAACAAAAGATGCAGCTGTAAATAAATTCCCTAAAAAAGATAAAAACTATAGACAAGAAGATTGGCCAAGACCAGTAATGAGACCTTAGTTTTTTGGTTCTACCCTTATTTGTGTGGATTTTCTAATTTAGAACATCCGTCATATTGAGCGGAATTCCCAAAGTGAAACAAAGGGAATGTAGTCGAAATATCTATAGCAACAGAGATAACGTTATGTAAGCTATTTTGTAATAGACCTTTCGACTACGCTTTGGCTACGCTCAAGGTGACGATTATTCCACAACATTCAGGGTAGAACCAGTTTTTTTTAGTTAAAAAGTATTATACAAATGAATTTATAGAGGGGGGAAGTTAATTTCCCCTTTTAATGCAAAATATAGTTATGAAAAACAAACTCCCATTATTTATTATTCTTATAGCCATTTTTGCTAGTTGTTCGTCTAAAAAGCCATTAACTAATAACTCAAAAGATTATTCAAAGTTTATAAAAGAGGAACCAGAAACAAAGAAAGACCTCTCTTATAAAACTAAAAAGTATTCACACTCCCCTATAGTAGTGGTGTATCAAAAAGAGCCTGTTGATAATTCCATTGACTATTCTAAATTCACAAAAGAAGAATTAGAAGCTAAAAAAGAAAAGATAGAAATTGAGCTAAATCATGATATTGCTGTAAAATACATAAAGTATGCAGAGGAAGAAAATAAAGTCCCCCCAATAGGATACTACGGTTTTAGCAAAATAAAAAAATATAGAGATAGTAATATAAATTTGCAGAATATTAGAGAAATTTATGAAGATTCTAGTCAGAAACTAAAGGACTTTATAAATGAGAAAGATAATCGCAAGAAAATTGCTTACGAAAAATATAAAAGAGAAGAAATATCGTTAGATGATTATTTAAAAATAAAATCGGAAGTATATAGAAATTTAGAATTAAAATATCCAAAAGAGTATTGCGACCTTAGGAGAGATAGAACCAATAAATTAGGAATAAGCAATAGAAAAACAATGGAATTTATTATTGCTGATTATCATTCTAAG
>JADGEA010000238.1 GCA_016744615.1 Flavobacteriaceae bacterium | reverse complement strand
CCTTTTCGCATCGTAACCAAATTAATTGCTTTACTTGCCAATTCTTCCGGAACATCAATTACCATTGTTTCAAATGGCTCCGATTTCACTCCATCTACATTTTTTAAAATCACTTTTGGTCTACCTACCTGTAATTCATATCCTTCCCTTCTCATTGTTTCGATCAAAACGGATAAATGAAGAATACCTCTACCAAATACAACAAATTTATCCTCAGAATCTGTTTCGTCCACACGCAATGCAAGATTCTTTTCCATTTCTTTAAACAACCTGTCACGTAAATGTCTTGAAGTAACAAATTTACCTTCCTTACCAAAAAATGGTGAATTATTAATGGTGAATAACATACTCATGGTAGGTTTATCAACTTCAATTCTAGGCAATGCTTCCGGATTTTCAAGATCAGCAATGGTATCTCCAATTTCAAAACCATCAATTCCGGTAAGGGCACAAATATCACCACTTCTTACTTTATCAGTTTTTGCTTTTCCTAAACCTTCAAAAGTATGAAGTTCTTTTATTCTTACTTTTTTTGCAGAGCCATCAGCTTTACAAAGCATATAATCTTTTCCTGCTTCCAAATTTCCTCTAAACACTCTTCCTATTGCAATTCTACCAGTAAATGAAGAAAAATCTAAAGAAGTAATCTGCATTTGTGGTGCTCCTTCACGATAAGGAGCCTCTGGAATATTCTTAATGATGGAGTCTAATAAAGGAATTATATTATCTGTTGGTTCTTGCCAGTCTCTACTCATCCAGCCATTTTTAGCCGAACCATAGATCGTATCAAACTCTAATTGCTCTTCAGTTGCATCTAACGCAAACATCAGATCAAAAACCTTTTCATGAACAATATCAGGTGTACAGTTTTCTTTATCAACCTTGTTTACCACAACAATAGGCATCAATCCAAGCTCTAAAGCCTTGCTCAATACAAAACGAGTTTGAGGCATTGGGCCTTCAAAAGCATCTACTAAAAGTAAAACACCATCAGCCATTTTCAATACCCTTTCTACTTCTCCACCAAAATCGGCGTGACCGGGTGTATCTATCACATTGATTTTAACACCCTTATAGTTTACAGAAACGTTTTTAGATAAAATTGTAATTCCTCTTTCTCTTTCTAAATCATTACTGTCTAATAACAATTCCGTTCTAACTTTTCGTTCATCTAAAATCTTTGCCTGGTCAATAATTTTATCTACCAAAGTTGTTTTACCGTGATCAACGTGCGCAATAATTGCGATATTTCTTATAGATTGCATATCCTCATTTTTTGGAAGTGCAAAAGTAGTTGTTTTATTTTGATTTAAAGTAGATATTGGATAGTAATTAGCCATGCTCATAGAATCGAGATAGAAATTCTCTTAAGTATTGATTTACTGATGCTTTAGAGGTATTTATTCATTTGCAAACACTGCATTAAAAATCTGATCAAAACTCTCTAAAACATTTATCGTTGCATTATTTCTATTGATGTCAGCATTATTTCTTAAAACATAGTTTTCAAGAGAACCTGTTCTAGAATTTTGTCGCATGCCATTGTAGTAAACATTTTCTACAAAATCAGGAAAAGTGATTTGCTTGATGGTTACCCTGAATTGATTAGACTCAACATCAACAATAACAAATGCCTTAAATCCCTTACTTGTATAAGTAGGTAAATTGTTTCCGTTGATGAAAATCAAATCTGTAATTGCAGAGTTTCCAAAATGTAAAATATCTAGATTTTTTGTTAGTATATTTTGCTTTAATATTTGATCAAGAAGGTTTTTATCTTCTAATTCATAATGTTTTTGCCAGATCAATTTGTTTTTCTCTACATAAAAATTACCAATGGAATCAGTTCTGTGTATTTGGGCAAATCCCATAAATCCAATAAATATGAATAGAAATGTGTATTTTGTTTTAGTAAATCTCATAATTGTATCCTTTTTTCAATGTTAATGATCATTATTCAACAAAGATAATTGAAATGGATATTTTAGTTAAATTTGTAGCAAAAATAAAAAATAAATGAAAGTAGAAAAGAGGATTAATGCTTTTGTCAAACTAGGTGAGTTTTTGAGTCAGTTCCAACCTGAAAAGATCATTAAAAATGATACCATATTATGGAATGATTTGTTTTTTGAACCTTTTTTAATGCAAATAAAAAGAGGTAGTGAATTCAATGGATGGTTTACTGAAAATAATATTCTATATGCATTTAATAGTTGGTATAATATATTAAATATCAATAATATAAATAAGTGGATTTCTACTTATAATTTAAATAAGGTTAAGCCAAAAAACATTGGGATCATCATGGCAGGAAATATTCCACTGGTTGGTTTTCACGATTTTTTATCTGTTCTAATTTCCGGTAATAATGCTATTGTAAAACAATCATCATCCGATAAACATTACTTACCATTAATTGCTAAATATTTAGAGAAAATTGAACCGGAATTCAAAGGAAAAATTACTTTTACAGATAAAAAACTAGCTAATTTTGATGCTGTTATCGCAACAGGCAGTAACAATACCGCTCGTTATTTTGATTATTATTTTGGGAAATATCCAAATATCATTCGTCAGAACAGAAATTCGGTTGCTATCATCACTGGTAAAGAAACCAAGGAAGAGCTACTAAAACTGGGAGAAGATATTTTTAGATATTTTGGATTAGGCTGCAGAAGTGTCTCCAAATTATATGTTCCTATCGATTATGATTTTGATCTGTTTTTTAATGCAATTTACGAATATAAAGATCTAATCAATTATATCAAATATCAAAATAATTACGATTATAACAAAGCTGTTTATTTAATGAGTCAGTTTAAATTAATTGAAAATGGTTTTTTAATGCTTAAGGAAGATGTAAATTATTCATCTCCCATTGCAACCCTATTTTATGAGCACTATAACGATATAGAAAGCTTAAAACAAAAATTTGAAATGGAGAAAGAATCTATACAATGTATTGTTGGTAATCAAAATATTGAAAATATAGTTCCTTTTGGAGAAACACAAAAACCTCAATTATGGGATTATGCAGATAATGTTGATACTTTAAAGTTTTTACAGGAATTGGATAAATAAATCACAATGACCAGGTGATTTTAAATTCTAGGTTATAAACAAAAAGCTCAGAATTTGAATTCTAAGCTTTTTGTTTTACAATTAAATTGGAATGAATTATTCAAATTCTGTATCCAATTTTATATACTGTAAAAATTCACTCTTTAGATTATTATCTTCCTTGAATTTTCCACCGTATTCTGCTGTTACTGTGCTACTTGAGATATCATGAATTCCTCTTGAATTTACACATAAATGCTTTGCATCAATTACACAGGCAACATCATCTGTTCCCAATGCTTCTTGCAATGATTGCACAATCTGCATGGTCAACCTTTCCTGAACCTGAGGTCGCTTTGCAAAATAATCAACAATTCTATTCATTTTTGACAAACCAATTACCTTTCCTTTAGAAATATATGCAACATGGGCTCTTCCTACAATTGGTAATAAATGATGCTCACAGGTAGAATAAACAGTAATATTTTTTTCAACAAGCATTTCAGCATACTTGTAGTTGTTATCAAATGTTGAAAGTTTTGGTCTGGTTTCTGGATGCAATCCATCAAAGATCTCTTTCACATACATTTTAGCGACTCTTAAAGGCGTACCCTTTAAACTATCATCTGTCATATCCATTCCCAGAGTGTGCAAAATTTTAGCAACATTTTTTTGAATAGATTCTATTTTTTCTTCATCTGACAATTGAAAAGCATCCTCACGTAATGGGGTTTTTGCCGATGTTGAAATGTGGTTATCACCAATTTCATCAATCATTTCTTTAATTTTATGGTTATTGCTTTCAAACATTATTCCTTTATTTTACAGTACAAAAATACAACTTTGTTATAAATAAAATACTAATTTTTAGTTAATAGACGAAGTAATGTACTTAAATTACAATTGGTCTGTTCACCCGTTGACATATTTTTTAAAGTATAACTATTGTTTGTAACTTCCTGTTCACCAACCAAAACAACATATTCAATTTGCCTTTTATTAGCATAGATCATTTGTTTTTTCATTTTTGCAGCATCTGGATACAATTCAGATTTCACATCATTGCTACGCAATTCATTAATAGCCTGCATACTGTATAAAGCTTCTTTCTCCCCAAAATTCACAAACATCACTTTTGGTTTTGGCAAATCTACTTTTTGAAACAGATTCAGTTCATCCAGTACCAGATAAATTCTGTCTAGCCCAAACGAAATTCCAATACCACTAATATTCTTTAAACCAAAAATACCTGTAAGATCATCATATCTTCCTCCTCCACCAATAGAACCAATACTAACTCCATTTGCTTTTACTTCAAAAATTGCACCGGTATAATAATTTAAACCACGTGCCAGTGTAACATCAATTTCAAGTACTGAACTTTGTAATCCAAGTTTATCCATTTGATCAACAACAAATTGCAATTCATCAACCCCCTGAAGTCCCTCTTCTGAACTAGCGAGCATTGTTTTTAGTTTTTGTAATTTTTCCTGATTATCACCGGTAAAATCAAATAAAGGTTTTACTTTTTCTATAGCTTCTTCTGATATTCCCTTGGCAATCATTTCTTTTGTAACCCCCTCTGCTCCTATCTTATCCAGTTTATCTAAAGCAACCGTAAAATCTATCAATTTATCTTTTGCATCAATAACCTCTGCAATACCAGATAAGATCTTTCTATTGTTAAATTTAATAATGGTTTGTTTTAAACCGAGCTTGGTAAAAACTGCGTCATATAACTGTACGAATTCCACTTCCTGCCACAAACTTTTACTTCCTACAACATCTGCATCACATTGATAAAATTCTCTAAATCTACCTTTTTGAGGTCTGTCAGCTCTCCAAACCGGTTGCATTTGATATCGTTTAAACGGAAATGTAATGTCGTTTTGATGTTGCACCACATATCTAGCAAAGGGAACTGTTAGATCATAACGAAGTGCTTTTTCGGAAATTTTTTTAGTTGTTTCTTTAAAACCATAAATTTTGTAAAAATTAAATAAAAATTGATCAAGCTGATAGTTTTCTTTGTCATTTTCTAAAAACACATTATTATAAGCCAATTTTGAAAATAATGGTTTTAGTTTATCAATATTTTCTGAAATTAAAATATATTTTGCTGAATTTTTTTTTAATAAATTTTCAAGAAACCTATTATAACTTAAATCTCTTCTAAATTCATTCTCTAATTCGATTATTACCATGTCTGGTGTATAACCTTTATCTTTTAATTCTTTAGCTCTATTCAAAAGGGCTTTATAAATTTTAACGGATTGCTCATAAAAATCTTTATATCTATTAAATTCACTATCCAATGATTTATAATATTCACCAGAATCTAATATCTTAAAGATCAATCTATCTCCTTCTTCTCCGTATTTACC
>JADGEA010000237.1 GCA_016744615.1 Flavobacteriaceae bacterium | reverse complement strand
AGAAGCTTCTAACCTTAACGCTGAGAAAGAAAAAGCTGCTTAGTGTTTGATGATTTAAAAGATTTTTTAAAAAGAGAAGGGAACTTCTCTTTTTGGAAAAATATTATTTTTATGGCTGTGGTAGCAGGTATTGCCAATGCTGGACTTCTAGCTGTTGTGAACAGTGCTGCTAAAGTGGTTGAGAATGAAAGCTTAAACTATAGAATTTTTGCTATTTATGCTGTCGTCCTTATAATTTTTTACATAACGAAACGATACTCCTTAGTCAACTCCTCAAAAGAGGTTGAAAAAATAATAAAGAATGTACGAGAACGAATATCCAATAAGATTGTACAGAGTGAATTGTTAGCCATGGAGAAGATAAACCCTTCCTCCATTTTTACCCCACTGACCAGAGACACAGCTGTAATGTCACAATCTTCTCTTCAAATAACCAATGCTGCTGAATCTGCAATTATGATATTTTTTGCACTGCTCTATATCTTAATCATCTCTCCTGTCTCATTTTTTGTTATTCTTTTTGCCACGGTGATTATCTTAAGTATGTTTCTCTCTTTTTCTAAAATGATTAATGCTGAACTGAGTGAAATAGACAAAGTTGAAGAGGGATTTATGATCTCATTATCATCTATTGTTAATGGCTTTAAAGAGTTAAAGATGAA
The DNA here is from genome assembly GCA_016744615.1 of Flavobacteriaceae bacterium. Lineage (GTDB taxonomy): Bacteria > Bacteroidota > Bacteroidia > Flavobacteriales > Flavobacteriaceae > Lutimonas. The sequence continues at coordinate 4,787 of JADGEA010000237.1, read as the reverse complement.
CTCTAAAAAAAGAGAGGATATTGCTAGAGAAAATCATGTTGTTTTAACCAAGCTTGGAAATTCTAAAGTACGAAATAGTGAAAAAATGGTAACTTACATGATGTATGGACAGATGTTTCTCTATTTTCTATTGGCTTCCATAGTGTTTGTAGTTCCTCATTTGAGTCAGGAAGAGAGTTCAACTATTATTCAAGTAACAGCCATTACCCTTTTTATTATGGGACCTTTTATAATGGTGGTTAATGTTGCTCCCATGATATCAAGAACCAATGTAGCCATTAATAATATCTATAACCTAGAAAGAGAGTTAGATAAAGAGTCTAAAGAGACAGTAGTTCTTACTGATAATGATAATAGTAAAATTGAAACTTTTAATAATATTCATCTTCAAGATGCCTCATTTTATTATACCGATAAAGATAATAGTAAACTCTTTGGTGTTGGACCAATAAATCTCAACATTAAACAAGGTGAGACAATTTTTATTATTGGTGGTAATGGAAGTGGAAAATCTACCATTGTTAAAATGTTATTAGGACTCTACCCTCCTAAAGAAGGAAGTATTTCAGTTGATAAGGAAATCATAGATGAGTATAGTCAACAATCCTATAGAGATTTATTCTCTATTATCTTAACCGATTTTCATCTCTTTGACCGTTTTTATGGTTTAGAAGGGGTAGATAGAAAAGCTGTTAATAAGTTATTGGTTGAGATGCAACTTCAAGAAAAAACCAAATTTATCAATGGTCGATTTACAAATACCGATTTATCAACAGGACAGAAAAAAAGATTGGCTCTCATTTTATCCATCTTAGAAGATAAACAAATTTATGTGTTTGATGAATGGGCAGCAGATCAAGATCCTGAGTTTAGAAAATACTTCTATACCAAGATTCTAAAAAAATTAAAAGAAAATGGAAAAACAGTGATTGCAGTAACCCACGATGATGCCTACTTTGGTGTGGCAGACAGAGTATTTAAAATGGAATATGGTCAAATGCTTCCATATAAAAAAGGAAATTAGAATGAGATGGACATACCCATTCTTACTATTACTAATCATCGCATTGATTTTTTTGCTGTTGTGGAAAAGTATTGTTATTACGATTCATGCAGGTGAAGGTGGTGTTTTATTTAAACGGTGGACAGGTACGGTAGTTGATAAAGTTTATGAAGAAGGTCTCTATACCATTTTCCCTTGGGATATTTTAACCCCTTATAATCTAAGAGTACAACAAGAAAAACATGAATTTGATGTATTATCCAAACAAGGGTTAACCATTCATTTAAAGATATCCGTTAGATTTAGACCTGATAAAGAAATGATTGGTGTCTTACACCAAAATATAGGACCTGATTATTTAGAGTCTGTGGTTATTCCCGAGATTGAATCGGTTATTAGACGATATTTTGGTCAATTTAATGATGATGAACTCTATACTTCTAAAAAAGCTATTTTAGAGAAAATTTTAAATGACTCAACCAAGCAACTCTCTGATAAATTTATTATCTTAGATGATTTAATTGTAAGAAAAATGGAGTTCCCTCCAACCATACAAGAATCCATTCAAAATAAAATAACACAATACCATAAATTTAAAGCTTATGAATATAAGGTAGAGAGAGAAAAGTTAGAAGCCAAAAGAAAAGTAATTGAAGCTAAAGGAATTAGTCAATATAAAGATTTAATCTCTCAAAGTATTACACAAGAGTATTTACAATGGGCAGGAATTCAAGCGACTTTGAAACTTTCAGAATCTAATAATGCTAAAGTTGTAATCATAGGTTCAGCTAAAGATGGATTACCTATTATCTTAAATAGTGACAGCAACACTGTTAGTAATCAAAAAAGTAAATAGGTAGTTATGGAAGAAAAAATAGAAAAAAAGAGCAATTATTTCAGAAATACTTTTCTTTTTATAATATTCTCTATTATTTCACTTTTACTTATGGATAAGTTTTACTTACAATCAGTCGATATGAAATTGTTAAAACAACAAAAAAGAGAACACCTTCTCAATTTATCTAAAGATGAACCAATTCAAATTGGTGTTGTTTGGCCTTTTTTTTTAGAAGAAGGAAACAACTATTTTAAAGAAGGTATTCTTTTTGCTTTAAAAGAATTAAATAAAAAAAAGCTTTTAGGTAGGGAAGTAGAAGCCATTTTTCGTGACGATCAATGGGAAAAAGAAGAAGCAAAAAAAATAGCCAATGAATTTGCAAATGATAAAGAGATTGTAGCTGTAATAGCTCACGATGATGTTAACTTAGCCATATCCAGTTCTATCACCTATGAACACAGTGGTACAGTTATGATATCTCCTGCTGTTTCATCTCCCAATTTTATTAAGAAGAACTTTGATTATATCTTTAGAAATACCCCCAGTGATAGAGTCATTGGTAATAAACTAGCCATTATGGCTAAAGATTTAAACTTTAGAAAAATAATTATTTTAAACTCTAGAGATACATATTCTGAAGAATTAACTGAAGTTTTTACAGAAAAAGTATTAGAAAATAATTTAGAAATAATTTACAGTGAAAAATTTAAAGAAGGAGAGAAAGAGTTTTTAAAAATTTTAAATGATCTCTCCCCCCTTAATAATTATGCCATTGATTATGATGCAATATTTGTAGCAGGTGATGAAGTGGATGTTCCTAAACTTATAAGTAATGCTAGGGAAAATGGTATTTATGCCCCTTTTTTAACAGGAGATTTATTGGACTCTCCAGCTCTATTAGAGATTGGAGATGCTGCCAATGACACCATTGTAGCAACCATTTATAATGCTGAGATGATTAGTGATAAAATGCAAGACTTTCAATGTGAGTTTAAAAAAGAGTATAAAGTTGCTCCTGATACATGGGCAGTACAAGGATATGATGCAATGATGCTTTTAGCCGAAGCTATTAAAAATGGAGATTCTTTAGACCCCATGATAATTAAAAGTCAATTAAAGTACATGAATAACTTTAACAGTGTTATGGGAACATACTCATTAAATCCTAATGGAGACACCGTAAATAAAGATGTCTATTTTAAAGTTGTCAAAAACAATAAATTTAAATATTTAAATTTTTAATAAGGAAAACAGTTGATAAAAAAATTATTTCTACTCTATTTTCTCTCTCTACCATTAGTGGCAACAGAAGTTACACTCTATGCAGAATGTGATAATCACCCCTACTCTTATTGTGAACAAGGAGAAGTCAAAGGTATTAATATAGAGATTTATAAAGCTATTTTTTCAAAAATAAAAGAGTACTCTTTAGAAATCAAAGGTATTGCTTGGGCAGAAGGTCTTGAAAAAATGCAACATAAAGAGATTAAAATGTTGGGTTCTATTGCTTACAATCCTATACAGAGACCATTTATTACAGAATATACAGAACCTTTTATCTATAAGAATAAAGCGCTCTTTTGTAATAAAGAGATTCCTAGTAAAAATATCTCTTGGCCCGAAGATTTTTATAATTTAAAAATAGCAACTATCAAAGGTTTTAGTGAAAATAAAAAATTAAAAGAAGCAAGTAGCAAAGGCTTAATTGAACTAATAGAAGCCAATAGCAGTCAAAGTTTAATGAACCTTATTCAAAAAAAAGTAGATTGCCACCTTGCTGATGAGATAACAATTAAAGGGAAGATAAACCAACTAATTCAGCATTATCAAGATAAAAATCAATCAACGGAAGCCTTAACAAATATTAAAAAAGTTATTTCATTAAAAAGCTCAGGTAGGCACATAGGGTTTTCTGATGCCTCTTTTGTTTTAAAAGAAGATTTGATAAAAAAAATCAATATTGCCATTAAAATCATGGAAAATTCTCAAGAGATTAATACTATTGTTGATAAAACTTTAAATAACTATTTAAACCCAACTAAAAGAAGAGTAATAACGGCTTCTGTTTATAATTGGGGAAATTATGTTTCTACAAGAATACCCTCTCATGGTGTTGTTGCTGAAATTGTTTCAAAAGCCTTTGACAATCAAAATATTGATATAAATTATAATTTTGTTCACTCTAACCACGCTTACCTTTTAGCAAAATGGGGTAAAAGTTGTCTTACCTTCCCTTGGATTGAGACCAATGAAAAAAGAAGCTATATGTATTCTTCAAATGCTCTTAAACCCTCCAGTACCTATCTATTTTATAAAAAAGGAAATTTTAAATATGGCATAAAATATAATAAATTCTCTGATTTAAAAGCGTATCGAATTGGAGGTATTAATGGGTATTTTTATGAAAAAGAGTTTCAGGATAATAACTTTAATTATACTTCTTTTAAAGATTTAAAAAGTGCGATACAAGCCCTTTTATTTAATCAAATTGATATTATTCCTTCCAATAAAGATATCTTTGTAAGTGAGCTAGCAAACTACTTTGTTAATGAGATGGATAACTTATCCTTTCATAAACAAAGTTTCAATGATGGAAGCACCCATGTACTCTTTTCAAAAAGATGTGACAATGCAAAATCATTAAGAGATGAATTTAATCATGGTTTAGAGAACATAAAAAAAGATGGTACCTTTAAAGAAGTATTGGATAAATATAACATCACCTTAGAAGACTTTTATGGGGTTATGGGAGGTGAAGTTGATGATGATAATGATGGTGTCTTCAATGAATATGATGAATGTGAAAATACGATTAAAGGTACTAAAGTTGATAACAGAGGTTGTAACACTATTGACCCCTATATCATGGATATAAAATATGATAAAAATCAATTACATATTACAGGATACATGCCATCTAAAAAAGAACATAAAGATTTTATTTCA
>JADGEA010000236.1 GCA_016744615.1 Flavobacteriaceae bacterium | reverse complement strand
AATAGAACCCCTTTTTCAAAATAACCAAAAAACCCTGTTAACAAACCAAAATATTTGTTCATAACGTAGTCACTTTCCTAAACTGATTAGTTACAAAAAAACATTATAAAATAGTTCAATCCTATTTTAAATAATTAGCTCTATTTCGCAGATTACATCACAGTTATGGTCTTACAATCGTCAGAGAATTCTTTTGAATCTCTCTTAAGATCAATGTTTATAAGGGTTTCAGAAAATTCAAGATTTTCTTCCCTAAAATGAAACCAGAGCGGCGAGTCGCCGCAGACATAGAGTTAAGCGAAGATGAAAAAAGTGTATTTAAAATTACTTCAAAAAGCAGAAAAAATATTGTTAGGTGATTTAAAAACCCAATCTGGTTTATCTAATAAAAAGTGGGATAAAACTATTAAAGGATTAACAAAGAATAATTTCGCTAAAGTAAATAATACGGATGACGGTTTGTTTGTGGAGGTGATAGTTCCCGCATAAGCGGGAATCTCGTGTAAAGTCTAAGATTCCCGTTTGCACGGGAATGACAAGGAGTTACATAATCGTAACTCCTTTTTTTTTTATGGAGAAATCAAAAGGCAGATTGATTTCTCTTGATGCTTTTAAGGGGTTTACAATTGCAGCAATGATTTCAAGGAATTTCCATCAATACTTTTAGTCACTAAAACCAATTTATGTCAATAAAATATAATTATATCTGCAAAAAACGAAAAGATGGTAATATATTTGAGATTTTTATGGAGGGTTAAAGTATGAGAAAATTATTATTTTTAGTATTAGTTTTATTTACGGTTTTATTATCTGCTCAGGATAAATTCACTGTGAATGGTATTATTAAAGATGCTGAGAATGGTGAGACAATCTTTGGTGCATCGGTTTATTTTAAAAACAGCAATACAGGTGTTTTAACCAATGAGTATGGTTTCTATTCCATTACGGCAACTAAAGGAACTTATTCGCTAGTTGTTTCTTATATGGGGTTTAGTAATATCGTTTATGAAATAGATTTGGATAAAGATTTGAAATTAGATTTTGAACTCGTGGAATCAACCAACAAATTAGATGAAGTTATTGTTGTTGCAGATGAAACGGAACGAGTAAATATTAAAACACCTCAGATGAGTGTTTTTAAATTAAAAATAGCAACCATTAAAAACATGCCAGTTGTTTTTGGAGAAGTTGATATTTTAAAATCTATTCAATTGCTTCCCGGAGTTACAAATAATGGTGAAGGTTCTAATGGTTTTAATGTTAGAGGAGGAGCAGTTGATCAAAATTTGGTTTTGTTGGATGAAGCTATCATTTATAGCGCATCACATTTATTTGGTTTTTTCTCTGTGTTTAATGCAGATGCTATAAAAGATGTGAAGCTGTTCAAAGGAAGTATTCCAGCACGGTACGGCGGTAGAGTTTCATCTGTTTTAGATGTCAGGCAAAAAGAAGGAAATAGTAAAAAGTATCAATTTACAGGAGGTATTGGTTCTATTTCAAGCAGATTGGCAATTGAAGGTCCTGTGTTTAAGGAAAAAGGATCATTTTTAGTTGCCGGAAGAGGTTCATACATGCATTTGTTTTTTAAACTTTCAGAAGAGTTGAAAGATAATGTACTCTATTTTTATGATTTGAACCTTAAAAGCAATTATGAAATTAATGAGAATAACAGACTTTATCTTTCTGGTTATTTTGGTAGAGATGTTTTTAAATTTGGAAAAAGTTTTAGTAACTCTTATGGTAATTCATCTGGAAATGTAAGGTGGAACCATATATTTAATGAGAAATTGTTTTCAAACCTTTCATTGATCTATAGTAAATATGATTATCAATTAGGTATAAATGCTCTGGAGTTTGACTGGAATGCAAATATTAATAATTTTAATTTTAAATATGATCTTCAATATTATGCCAATGATAAATTAAATATTGATTTTGGAATTAGTGGTATTTATTACAATTTTAATCCTGGAGAGATTAGCCCAACGTCAGAAACTTCATCCATCAATTTTTTTAAATTAGATAAAAAAAAGGCTTTTGAAGGAGGAGCTTATGTAAATGCTGAGCAAAAAATTTCAACCCGGTTTAATCTCCAGTATGGTTTGCGCTTTAGTTATTTTTCAAGACTGGGAGGAGAACCTTTAACCATTTATAAAAATGATCAACCAGTAGTTTATAATAAAAAGATGGGAATCTACGAAAGTGGGACTCCAATTGGTCAGGAAGAATATAATAATGGAGAAAGCATGAAAATTTTCAATAATTTTGAACCACGTTTGGCATTATCATTTCAACTAAATGAATTATCATCATTAAAAGCAAGCTATTCAAGAATTGCACAGTATATTCATTTACTTTCAAACACTACCAATGTTACACCTTTGGATGTATGGACACCCAGTGGAATATATGTTGACCCTCAGCTGTCCAATCAATATGCTTTGGGATACTTTAAAGACTTTAACAATAGATTTCTCAACTTTAGTGTAGAAGCATATTATAAAACTATTGATAACAGAATAGATTATATTGATGGTGCAAATTTAATTGGTAACAACAATATTGAAACAGTAATATTAAATGGTGAAGCCAGAGCCTATGGTTTAGAATTCTTATTGCAAAAAACCTATGGCAAATTTACGGGAATGATGGCATATACTTTATCAAAATCTGAACAAAGAACACTAGGAGGTAATGCAGGTGGGCCAGGGATTAATAATGGTGATTGGTATAATACTGCATATGATAGAACTCATGATTTTTCAGTAACAGGAGCTTATAAATTTACCAATAAATGGATGTTTAGTGCGAATTTTGTTTTCCAAACAGGCAGACCGGTTACCTATCCAAACGGACAATATACATATGAAGGAATGTCGATCTCCAGTTATGCAGAAAGAAATGCCAGCAGATTGCCTGCATATCATAGGTTAGATGTTTCGGCCATATTCAAACCAAATCGAAAGCCATTGAATAAATGGAAAGGTGAATTTGTTTTCGGAATATATAATGTTTATAACCGCATGAATGCTGCCTCTATAACCTTTGGTCAGAATAGAGAAACCGGTCAAAATGAAGCGACCAGAACTGCTATTTTTGGAATAGTACCATCAGTTACTTATAATTTTAAATTTTAGAAAATGAAAGGTATATTTTTATATAGTTACATAATCATAAGTTTAGTGTTTTTTTCTTGTACAGATGTGATTGATGTTGATGTGCCCTATGGTGGACCAAGAATGGTTATTGAAGCTTCTTTAGATTGGGAAAAAGGAACATCAGGAAATGAGCAAACTATAAAACTGAGTGAAATGACACCTTTTTTTAATGATGTATCAACCCAAATTGTAAGAGGAGCTTTTGTAAATGTAACCAATGATGATAATGGAGAATCTGTACCATTTATAGATCAAAATAACGGAATTTATACAACCTCTGATTTTACACCAATCATTAATCAATCTTACACTTTAGAAGTTCATTATAACGGCGAAACCTATATAGCAAAAGAGACACTTACTCCTGTTGTTGATATTGAAAAAGTAGATCAATCTACAGAGAATGGTTTTGATAAAGATCTAATTGAGATTAATATTTATTTTAATGATCCTATAGAATTTGAGAACTATTATCTTTCAAAATTTCATGAACGTAAAGATTTGTTACCAACCTTATTAGATGTTAGTGATGAATTTACTAATGGTAATGAAATGCATATATTTTATGAAAAGTTTAATAATGAAGAGACTAATGAAAAAGAATTGCTTCCCGGCGATATTGTTGATATTGAACTTTATGGAATTTCAAAAACATATTTTAATTATATTCGATTATTGATTGAACAAAATGGGGCAGCAGGTGATCCGTTTTCTACGATTCCGGCACCATTAAGAGGTAATTGTACAAATCCTGCTAATCCTGATAATTATGCCTGGGGATATTTTAGATTGACCGAAGTGAATAAAACTACTTATATTGTTGAGTAATTATTATTTGTACTGCATAAATAGAATAATCAAATTTCATCTGAAACAAGTTGAAGGTTAAGCCGTTTTAAATTTTGATAATCATTTTAAATTGATTAAAAATACATTAAATTTGAAGATGGATAAACAATATACGACATGAAAAGACGAAAATTTATTCAATCAACAGTACTGGCATCAGCAGTGGCTTCTGTTTTACCAATCTCTGGTGTGGCAAGTCAGAAAAACCCATCTCTAAATTTATTATCAGAAAAAGAATTGTATGAACTAAGAACCTATGAAATAAGATTTGGAGGAAATCAAAAACTTTTGATTGATTATTTGCAAAAAATATATCAACCAGCTTTGAAACGTATTGGAGTAAATCATTTTATGTTATTCAAAGAATTGGGTGATTCTAATCCAACTAAACTCAGGGTCTTGATCAGTTATCCCAATACTTCTGTTTATCTGGGAGCCCAAAACCTCAATTCAGATTTGAAATATGTAAAAGAAGCAAAAAAATACAATAGTTTAACTCCAGATCAAGCCATTTATAACAGATATAGTTCATCATTATTACTGGCTTTTGATGGGATGCCTAAACTGATTGATCCTGAGAAAGGAGCATCTTTATTTGAATTGAGAACCTATGAAGGGTTTTCTGAAGATGCGGTAAAACGTAAGATCAACATGTTTAATGAGGAAGAAATCCAGCTTTTTTTGAAAACAAATTTGCATCCTGTGTTTTTTGGTGAGATGATTGCAGGTCCATATCGCCCAAGCTTAACTTATATGTTAAATTTTAAGAATATGGCAGAACATGATTCCAGTTGGAAGGATTTTATCAAGCACCCTGAGTGGAAAACCATGAGCAGCAAAGAGGAATATGCAAATACAGTATCAAATATCAGAAAGGTTTTTTTAAAGCCTGTATAATCAGAAATAGTTGATTTTAAGAGTTTTTTATTTTATAATTTTATGAGTGAACAAAAACAATACCCAAGTTTTGATTTAACCGGAAAAGTTGCCCTAATTACCGGAGCTGCCCGAGGACTAGGTAAAGCTTGTGCTTTGGCATTAGCAAATGCAGGTGCAGATATTGGATTGGGTTTAAGAGATATTGCTATAGCAAAAGACCTGGAAGAGGAGATCAAAACAATGGGAAGGAAGGTGATTCGTTTGCAAATGGATGTTTCAAGTCTTCAACAAATTAACGATTCAGTTGAAAAGGTCGTTAATAAATTTGGTACAATTGATATTCTAGTGAATAATGTTGGCATTGCTCCCGATAATCCTGCTGAAAAAGTTACCGAAGCTGATTTTGATAAAACCATCAATCTAAATTTAAAAGGTACTTTTTTTACAGCTCAGGCGGTTGTCAAACAGATCAGGGCAAACGCACACTTTTTTTAAGTTAATTTCTTTGAATTTAAGTTGTTTTATTATTAATTATTCGTATATTATATTGATAATCAGATAAATAAA
>JADGEA010000235.1 GCA_016744615.1 Flavobacteriaceae bacterium | reverse complement strand
ATAACAGTTACTGAGATGTCAGAGAAAATTGGAACTATTCCTTACGAGGTTTTAACAAAAATATCGCCACGAGTAAAACGAATTTATTATCAGGAATAATTAATCAATATTTCCACACCTTATTGACCATTTTACATGAATTGTTATCTTGGTCATACTAACTGTAATAATAAACAATAAAATAATTTACTTAATCAAGAATAAAAAAGTATTATTTTTGCTTTAAACATAAAAAAATAATCGAATGGACTTACAGGCAACAAAGTTGGATATAATGCAAAAGTTAATGAGTGTAACTAAAGAATCACTGTTAGATAAGATAGAAAATTTACTCGATAAGGAGATGACTGTTGGTTATACTACTAATGGAAAGCCGCTTACTAAAAAAACGTATAATAAACGATTGCAAAAAGCAGAGGAACAAATTTTAGCAGGAGATTATTTAACTCAAGAAGAGTTAGAAGAAAAGTCAAAAAACTGGTAATGGAAAAATTAAAAATAATTTGGACTGACCAAGCAATTTCTGCGTTAAAAGATATTTATGACTTTTATAAAAAGAAGTCTTTACAAGGTGCTGAAAATGTGAAATTTGATTTCCTACAAAGCCCCAGAACTATTTATTTTGCAAAACAATATCAGGTAGATGATATAAATCCGAAGTACAGAAGAATAGTAGTTCGTGATTATAAGGTTCTGTATATCGAAAAGAAAGGAGCTATATTTATTATGGATATAGTATGTACCAAACAATCACCTAATGTATTACGAAAAAAGTAATTATACCTTTATAGAAGTATTATCTTGGTCAGACTATTACCCTTTTGGTTTAACTAAAGATAGTAGAAGTAACGAGAGTAGTTCTTATCGTTTTGGGTTTAATGGTAAAGAAAAAGATTCTTGGTCTGCTGATGGCAATATTTACGATTATGGTTTTAGGATTCTAAATACCAAATATGGTAGATTCATGTCTATTGACCCTCTTACGAAATCATATCCTTGGAACTCTACATATGCATTTGCAGAAAATAGAGTAATAGATGGTATTGACTTAGATGGTTTAGAATATTTGAAGGCAGATGAAGCTAGAATAAAAGTTACAAAAGGAAAAATAAAGTTGAATGTAGAAAACTTAACATTATTCACTAGAAGTTCGTGGTATAGAGCAAATAGAGATCCAAATAACTGGAATATTAACGAAATTGGATTAAATACTACATTGGCATATATTAATTACAATGATGGTTCAACTACAACTGCTTCAGAAGTCAATCTGCCATATAGTTCAGAAAATGGTAAGTCTGGTAGGTTAAGTAATAAAACATCTGATCCTAATTATAATCCATCAAATCACAAAGTAGTTAATCCAATTGCTAAATCAACAGGTAAAAATGATAGACGATATAAAAACAGAACTGTTAGTGCAGGTGGAACAAGAATGGGAGCAAGTGCAGCTAAAGGGACATTGCTACTAAATGCTATTTCATTTGGTCTAGAAAATGGTCAATGGATTGCGAAAGAGTACGATGAAAGTCTAATAGATCATCAAATGAAAAAAGTACTACCTAAAGCTATTAAAGATGTTGAAGATGCTTTGAATACTCCCGGGATGATACCTGAGCAATTTAGAAATAATGAATCAATATCTAGAATAATAGATGTTGTTTTACAAGGAGGTGTAGATACTGGATTTGATGAAGTATATGATATTGGAATCAGAATCGTAAAAGAAATATCGAGCAACTATCAGGGAGATGGCTATACACCAGATAGCGATTATACAGAAGTAAGAGATAATACAAACATTAAGTAATATGAAAAAGCACATTTTATTTATTGTATTAACTCTCACTCTCATATCATGTAAAAATGAGTTAGAGGAAAAAGTTGAGGGTTTTTGGACAATTGATGCTATTTTGTATAAAGATGAATCAATATTATTTGAAATGAGTCCTAACATCATCAGCTTTGATGATGATGGAGTATGTAATTTACCGACTCCAAAGTTTGATAAGAATATACCTGTTGTAAGTAATGGAATATGGATTGTAAATACTTTAGATACAACAATAACAATTAACACAAAGATTAAATATTTGAATGGAAACTATAAATTATACTTTATAAAAGATTATGATAATAAATTATATAGGATGGTTATGAAAAATGATAGTACATACCTATATATAAGAAAGGGTATGCAAATTTTTCATGAAAATAAAGATGATTGGTAGCTTATATAAACAAGAGGAGTCATCTTGGTCAGACTATTATCCTTTTGGTTTAACTAAAGATAGTAGAAGTAACGAGAGTAGTTCTTATCATTTTGGGTTTAATGGAAAAGAAAAAGATTCTTGGGCTGCCGATGGTAATATCTATGATTATGGCTTTAGAATTTACAACCCACAATACGCTAAGTTTTTGAGTGTTGATCCTTTGACAAAATCTTACCCTGAACTTACTCCATATCAATTTGCAAGTAATACTCCACTTTGGGCAATTGACCTCGATGGTTTAGAAGCCTTGCATGTTACATCTTATCAATTATATGTTAAGCCGAAGGTAGGTTGGATAGCCAAACAATTAACACATTCTACTTTAGTGTCCAATGATGGTGATTGGTCAGGTATAAAAAATGTAAATCAATACTTTAATTATCAAGGTATGATTCCTGAAAATGAAAAGCCATCAATAAAACAAGTAGAAACTTTAGAGGCTAGGCAATCAAATTCTGAGGCAATGGTTGGTGCTTATAAATCTAATTCGAGGGTTAGAGAAGGTGTAAAATCTGTGATTGGCTACCATGCTATGGTTGTATCAGCTTTCTTTCCTAAAACATTATTTAGTACTAAAGGTTGGTATATTAAAGGTGGAATTAGTGCAGGAGCTCAAACATTATTAAATGATGGACAGGTGGATGCTTTTGACGTAGTCGCAAGTTCAGTATTATCACCTTTATGGAGTGCTCAATCAAGTTCATTTGTGGATGTTAATTTTAATAATCCAGAAAATAAATTAACCATTTTTGGAGTATATGGTGATAAATCCACAAGTGATTTCTTTACTGATTATTTCACTAATCTTCTTTCTGTAGGAATAAATGGATTGATAAAGACTAATACCTTAAATCCGCAAGTTAATTCCTAAAAAAAATAAGCCAAAGCACTATGTAAAAGACTTTACAAAGTGTTTGGCTATAGGAAAATCATCACCTATTTTTGAGATGCGAATCATAAAAACATTGATAATCTTCAGGTGATGAAAGTAATAAAAAGTGATAAAACAATCAGTCCATTTTCAGGAATATCTTTTGTGAACGAAGAGTTCTATAAATCAGGACTTTCGGCACTTATAGATGAGGAATTAGGGAGTAGAGTGAAGACATTTGGTTTTAAATACAGCGATATCATCAAAAACTTGACCAATGTTTTCATGAGTGGTGGCGATGTTATCGAAGATCTAAATACCCATTTTGGTGAGCACCTAAAAAACATCCCTGGAAATAATGTACCAAGCCCAACTACGGTTATCCGTGGAATAAATAAATTGACTGTTGAAAATACTGTATTCACTTCAAAGAGTAACCTGTCTTACAATTTCAATATTAACACAAATATTAATCGATTAAATATTAAAAGTTTACTTCTCACAAATCAGTTAGAATCAGGTAAGAAATATGACTTTGATTATGACAACCAAATAATAGAAAACAAGAACTACGATGCAAAAACAACATACAAGAAAAACAAAGGTTATCTGCCTGGTACTGTAACAATTGGAGATAAGATAGTTTATATTGAAAATAGAGATGGAAATGCAAACGTAAAGTTAGAACAAGCAGGTACTTTAAAACGTGCATACGAACTACTTGCATCCGAAGGTATTAGTGTTAATCGTTCTCGTATGGATGCGGGGTCTTATTCTCAGGAAATAATTGATATTGTGGACAAACACAGTGAATTATTTTATATAAGAGCCAATAAAAGCACAAGTGTTTTTGAGCAAATATTAGAGATAGATAAATGGGAAGACATAGAGTTAAACTATAAAACATATCAGGTTGCATCAATAAATTTTAAACAGTTTTTTGAAGAACGAAATTTCCGTTTGGTGATTATGCGTGAAAAAGGTAAAACGGATCAAATGAACTTATTTACCAAAGACAATATGAAGTATCGTACAATCTTGACGAATGACTGGGATAGTACTGAAAAAGAAGTGATTGAGTACTACAATCAACGAGGAAAAAGTGAAAAGGTTTTTGATGTGATGAATAATGATTTTGGATGGAAACGCTTACCATTTTCTTTCTTAAATCAGAATGGAACATTTATGATTATCACAGCAATGATAAAAAATTTCTACTCTTATTTTATCAATATTGTATCAGAAACATTCGAAGATATAGAACCAACATCACGGTTAAAACGTTTTGTTTTCAAATTTATATCAGTTGCAGGTCAGTGGATATACCAAGGAAGGCAATATAAGCTTAGATTATTCACTGATAGACCTTATTTTGACTTGAGAATTTAGAAAACAAACATTGCAAAATAGCTTTAATAGGGAATCTATGTCTAAATTTGAATGCTACCCACGCACAATGGGCTGATTATTAGCTAATTATGGTAAATACAAAATTTGAAACAGTATAGAACATCTATTAAACCTCTAACTTATCTAGTAATCCCATTTATGAGTGGATTTCCCAAACAAATCATTTTTTTTAATGTAAAACATACTATCTATCGCGATAATGTACTTAAATTGAGATACGAAAAATCCGAAAATAAAAAGTCTATTATATCTGCGGATTTAAGGTAATATAAGTTTACCTAGTAAAGCCAATCAACAAGCAGTGGATGTGATGTTAGATATTCCCTATTCTATATCAACGACAGGGTTGAATAAAAAGATGAAAGAGGATGAAAAGTAGAATAGATATCATTGTGAATATAGTTGCACCAGCAATTTTAGTGATTGTTTTTATTATTATGGTAATTATTGGAGTATTTGAACAAGAGGAGTTTAATGATGCTAATGGAAAATACACTATTGGAGTTGTTCTAGATGCATACCCTACAAAAGGGATACCAGTAATCAAGTTTAAATACATTGTAAGTGGAGCTATACTAAAAGGTCAATCAGGTAAAAAGGGAAACAAAAAAATGATTGGAAAAAGATATTTTGTAAAATACCTAGAGGATTCACCAGAAAGAGCATCTATCATTGTTAAAATTAATATTCCTGATTCAGTAAAATTTAATATACCTTATAATGGATGGGATGCAATACCTGAATACTAAATTTAGACCAGAAGCATTATCTTGGTCAGATTACTACCCCTTTGGAATGACAAAACAAGGAAGAACAAATTCTAACGAAAATTACCGATACGGCTTCAACGGAAAAGAAAAAGATACTTGGGCAGCCGATGGCAATATTTATGATTATGGCTT
>JADGEA010000234.1 GCA_016744615.1 Flavobacteriaceae bacterium | reverse complement strand
TGGAATAAATTGTAAAAAATAAAATGAAAATACTAAATCAGATTTTCCTCTGATAAGGATAACATCCTCTGAAAAATCAATTAATAGAGGTTGCCTTTACATAAACTCTTTTATTCCTTTACTTATTTCTCTTTAAACATCTGTTTATCCAATCAATGATTCACCATTTAAATTAGTGGTTAATACCTCGCTCATATAATCAAAAAATGGACGAAGAGCTAAGAATGAGTTATCTACAATTTCTGTAAGGTCTTTGGATAATATTTCTTTATCACTAAGTTTTCTAACTGCTACAAATCCTTTTTTTCGTATCAAATCAACATCAGGATGATCTTTTCCAAATCCTCGTGGAGCAGTTTTTAATTCATCCCCTTCCAATTTTGCTCCAAAAATAGATCTAAAAGGTTCATTATTTATTATTTCTCGTATTTCAGAAGCACTATATTCAAATTCTTTTCTAATTCTAAAAAGATCTTCTTTGTTAGGTTGCCAAAAACCACCTGCCAAAAATGATTCTCCAGGTCTTATTCTTAAATAATATCCACCTCTGAGGCTCTCTCCCTTACGGGAAAATGATCCTGCAAAATGCGGATTATAAGGTGTTTTATCTTTTGAAAAGCGTACATCTCTATAAATTCGATACAATTTAAAAGTATCAATATCATCATGCTTTTCGAGGTCATTTCTAATGCTTTGGAAAATATCTTTTGCATTGTTTTGTGCTTTTTGAAATGCTCCCTTATGTTCATGAAACCATTCTCGCTGATTATTCTTCTTTAAATCAGTTAAATACTGAGATGTCTGTTTTTCTAATTGCATTTTTTGTAAGATCAATTTATTCATGTAAAATACAAATAATAATTGAAATGAATAATTGGTGTTTATTGCCACAAAATGATTTGATTAATACTGCATTTTACGTACTTTGCAATCTTAGAAAAACTATAAATTGATGAAAGTATGTATTGCTGAAAAACCGAGTGTTGCCCGTGAAATAGCTAATATTTTAGGAGCAAATACCAAACGGGATGGTTATTTTGAAGGCAATGGTTATGCGGTTACTTATACTTTTGGGCATCTTTGTACTTTATTTGAACCTCATGATTATAAACCGTATTGGAAAAGCTGGGATTTAAATAATTTACCCATGTTACCCGATAAGTTTCAAACCAAGGTAGTTTCTAATTCAGGTATTACAAAACAATTCCAAATTGTAAAAGGATTATTTAAAAATGCTTCTGAAGTAATTAATTGTGGTGATGCAGGGCAAGAGGGGGAGTTGATACAACGCTGGGTAATTCACCAAGCAGGATATAAAGGAATTGTAAAAAGATTATGGATCTCTTCTTTAACATCTGAGGCGATCAAAGAAGGTTTTTCAAACTTAAAACCATCCGAAGATTATGACAATTTGTATTATGCTGGTTTCTCAAGAGCTATTGGTGACTGGATTTTAGGAATGAATGCTACACGGTTATATACGGTAAAGCATGGAGGTTACAAGCAGGTTCTGTCTGTAGGAAGAGTGCAAACCCCTACTCTTGCCATGCTGGTAAATCGCCATAAAGAAATTCAAAATTTTAAACCACAAGCCTATTGGGAATTACAAACTTTATATAGAAAAACTATTTTTAATTGTGAAGAAGGCAGGTTTTTAAAAAAGGAAGAAGGTGTAGCTTTCGCTGAAAAAGTAAAAAAAAGTGATTTTGAAATTGTTTCTGTCACAAAAAAGAATGGAAAGGAATATGCTCCAAAACTATTTGACCTTACCGGATTACAGGTTTATTGCAACAGTAAATTTGGCTTTACAGCCGATGAAACTCTTAAAATTGTTCAAAAATTATACGAGCAAAAAGTAGTTACTTATCCCAGAGTGGATACCACTTTTTTACCAAATGATGTTTATCCTAAAATCAAAGGTATTCTTTCAAAATTAAATAGTTATAAATCATTAGCTCAACTTTTACTTCAAAATAAGATAAGAAAGTCAACCAAGGTTTTTAATGATAAAAAAGTAACTGATCACCACGCCATAATACCAACCGGGGTGCAAATAAGATTACAATATAACCAGCAACAGGTGTATGATATTATTACACGTAGATTTATAGCTGTTTTTTATGACGATTGTAAAGTTGCAAACACCTCTGTAATTGGTAAAGCTGATACAGTTACATTTAAAACAACCGGAAAAGAGATTTTAGAAAAAGGGTGGAAAGTGGTATTTGACACCTCTACTTCGCCCGGTACAGATACTAAAAAAGAAGAAAAAGGAATTTTACCCACTTTTGTAAAAGGAGAAAAAGGTTCGCATAAACCTTCTTTTTTAGAAAAAGAGACCAAGGCTCCAAAATATTATACAGAAGCTACCCTTTTAAGAGCTATGGAAACTGCCGGTAAACAAGTAGATGACGATGAAATGCGTGAGTTAATGAAGGAGAATGGGATCGGCCGTCCTTCTACTCGAGCAAATATTATTGAGACCTTATTCAGAAGAAAATACATTGTCCGTAAAAAGAAACAGATTATCCCCACAGAAACAGGTATTCAGCTTATTGATACCATTCAAAACAAATTATTAAAATCAGCTGAATTGACCGGTAGATGGGAGAAACAGTTAAAACAAATTGAAAAAGGTACTTTTAATGCAGGAACTTTTATTAAAAATATGAAAAAAATGGTGGATGATCTGGTCTATGAAGTGAGATCAGAGAAAAGAGCCAATATTTCATCAAATTCTAATAAAACTAAAAAAAATCCTGTTTCTACCAAAATAAAAAAAGGCATCACTTCTGAAAAATGCCCAAAATGCAATAAGGGAACCATACTTAAAGGAAAAACTGCTTTTGGTTGTAGTAACTATAAAAATGGCTGTGATTTTAGGTTGCCTTTTAATTTTATGGATAAAAAAATATCAGAGAATCAACTCATCCGACTTTTAAAAAAGGGTTGTACTGTTAATTTAAAAGGGTTTAAAACAAATGAAGGTCAGGCGGAAGGTTTAGTCAGATTTAACAAACAATTTCACCTTATTTTGGAAGAGAAAAAAAATTCCGTTTCTACTGAAAATACAACAAGAGTTCCCAATCAAATACCTTGTCCAAAATGTAAAAAAGGTAAGATCTTAAAAGGAAAAACTGCCTATGGTTGCAGTAATTTTAATAAAGGATGTGATTTTGTATTTAGCTATGATAATATCAGGAAATTAGCAAAAGGAAAAAATCTAACAAAGGAATTGGTTTATGCAATTTTAAATGGAAAATAATAAAAAACAACAACATTTTATCATTAATAAACCTTATGGTTATTTAAGTCAGTTTATTAATAATCAAACCAAAAGAAAGAATAAAAAATTACTGGGAGAACTTTATAATTTTCCGGAAGGAACTATGGCAATTGGAAGATTGGATGAAGATTCTGAGGGATTATTACTACTAACAACCAATGGTAAAATCAGTGAAATTATTAGGAGTAAAAAGGTTGAAAAAGAGTATTATGCGCAGTTGGATGGTGTGATCAACTCAGAAGCTGTAAACAAATTAAAAACAGAAGTTGAAATAGGAATTAATGGGGGAAAATATCTTACAATGCCTTGTAAAGCATTTATTTTGGATCCAGCACCTAGTTTTCCTGAACGGAGTAAAAAAATTAGAGATGAACGTCACGGACCAACAAGCTGGGTTTCTATAACTTTGACAGAAGGTAAATTCAGACAAGTAAGAAAAATGACAGCTGCAGTTGGATTTCCAACTTTGCGATTGATAAGAGTAAGAATTGGCCAAATTCATTTACAGACTATGAAATTTGGTGATATAATAGAAGTAGATAGTCTAATTGCATAAGATGAAAAGAAGAAGTTTATTGATAATAGGATTTGTTTGGCCGGAACCAAATTCCACAGCTGCAGGAAGTAGGATGTTACAATTAATATCTTTTTTCCTAAAAAACAATTTCAAAATAACTTTTGTTAGTACCGCTACTAAAACAGATAAAACCTACCCTTTAAATGATTTAGAAATTCAAACTTATGGAATAGAATTGAATGATCCTGGCTTTGATCAATTTTTGAAACAAATAGACCCCAACATGGTTTTGTTTGATAGGTTTTTAACCGAAGAACAATTTGGCTGGCGTATTGCAGAAATATGTCCGGATGCCATACGAATTTTAGACACAGAAGATCTACATTTTTTAAGACATGCTCGGCATCAGGCATTTAAGAATAAAGAAGAATTATCATTGCAATATTTGGTTAATGATTTGACTAAAAGAGAACTGGCAAGTATTTATCGTTGTGATCTTACCTTGATCATATCTAAATTTGAATTCAATTTATTAAAAAACACCTTTAAAATGGATAAATCTATTTTGATTTATCTACCATTTTTGCTAGAGCAGATGGATTTAGAAATCACCAATTGCTACCCTTCTTTTAAGGAGCGAAAACATTTTATGACCATTGGTAATTTCAGACATGAACCTAACTGGAATGCAGTTTTATATTTAAAAAATATAATATGGCCTTTGATCAGAGCAGAATTACATGATGTAGAGCTCCATATTTATGGTGCTTATACAAGTGATAAAGTACAACAGCTTCATAATAAAAAAGAAGGTTTTATCACCAAGGGCTGGGCTGAAAATGCAAAAGATGTTTTTATCAATACGAAGGTTTGTCTAGCTCCTTTGCAATTTGGTGCGGGACTCAAAGGAAAACTTTTGGATGCAATGCTTTTTGGCACGCCAAGTATTACTACAAATGTTGGTGCAGAGGCTATGCATGATGATTTACCCTGGAATGGTTTTATTTGCGATGATCCTATGGAATTTGCAAAAAAATCCATTGAATACTATCAAAATGAAGCTTTGTGGGTTGATGCTCAAAAAAAAGGTATTGATATAGTCAATCAATGTTATGATAAAGAAAAATATGAAGATATTCTACTCAAGACCTTGCATCTTATACAGAAGCAACTTAAAGAACATCGTTTGAAAAACTTTACAGGAGCCATGTTACAACATCACACTTTAAAAAGCACCAAATACCTATCCAAATGGATTGAAGAAAAGAATAAAAAAACATAAATTAATCAAAAAATTTCTACTCTCGCTTGGTTTTTCATAGTAATACAGATGGTTTTACACCAATAATATTTACATTGATTTGATAAAAGGGTTATATTTGTTTGTAGCAATATCTTTTGTTTATATCAAAATAGACTTTAATGTTTTTTTAACAGAGTATTTTTGCGAAAAATAAAAATTATTTTGATACAATATTTGACTCAAAAGGCAGTGGTAGCAAGGAATAGAATGAACAAAACATATAAGAATATAAACACTATATATACTTTACACAATAGTTGTGGTGCATTTAACCGAACTATTCGGAAAAAATTTCATCTATAGAAAATAAACTATTTTAAAATGAAAAAATTACTAATATTAACATTAATCGGAA
>JADGEA010000477.1 GCA_016744615.1 Flavobacteriaceae bacterium | reverse complement strand
TTTTAAAGATTTACGCATCCAACTACCATAACTCTTAAAAAAGGATTGTTCTTTTCTAAAAATACCGGAGATTAAAATGGTTTCGATCTTTTGTTTTTGCAGCTCATCCAAAATATTAGGCCAAAACTCATACTTTACAAATACAGCAATTTTAGGATGTACAATATTTAAGAATTTCTTTGCATTTGCACATGTATCAAGAGGTAAATATATAATAACATCGGCGAAAGCAAAATCTTTTTGTACTTCAAAACCTGAAGGAGAAAAAAAAGTAAGAACAATCTTATAGTCCTTATATTTTTTCTTCATTTCTTCCATAATAGGTCGGCCTTGTTCAAACTCACCTAAAGAGGCGCAATGAAACCAAATAGTTTTATCATTTTTTGAAATGGAAGATTCTAATTTGTGAAATGTTTCTTTTCTTCCCTGAAGAAAAAGCTGGATCTTTTTATTAAAAATTGAAATCAATTTTAATAAAAAAATCGTGATATAAACTGCTATGTTATATAGAAAGTACATTCAAGCTGCTAAAATAAAAAATATAGTGATATGCGACTAAATAATTTGTATTTTTGTGTTCCTGTTTTTCCTTATAAAAACAGAACTTTAAAAGTTATATTATGAAAAAAATTCAGATGGTTGACTTACAAAGTCAATATAAGAAATTGCAACCTGAAATCGATCAGGCAATATTAGATGTAATTGGTTCTGCTGCTTTTATCAACGGACCCGAAGTACATCAGTTTCAGGCAGATCTTGAAAAATATTTAGATGTTAAACATGTAATTCCTTGTGCCAATGGTACGGATGCTTTACAAATTGCCATGATGGGATTGGGTTTAAAGCAAGGAGATGAGGTAATTACAGCTGATTTTACTTTCGCTGCAACTGTAGAGGTGATTGCTCTTTTAAAATTAACACCTGTTTTGGTTGATGTGGAAGCAAACACTTTTAATATGAATATTGATGCCTTGAAAAAAGCCATCACTCCAAAAACAAAAGCAATTGTTCCGGTTCATTTATTCGGACAATGTGCGAATATGGAAGCCATATTAGAGGTTGCAAAAGAATATAATCTATTTGTTATTGAAGATACAGCTCAGGCAATTGGTGCTGACTATACTTTTAGCAACGGAAAAAGTAAAAAGGCAGGAACGATTGGTGATGTTGGAACAACGTCATTTTTTCCTTCAAAAAATTTAGGTTGTTATGGAGATGGTGGTGCAATTTTTACCAATGATGATGAATTGGCGCATACCATTCGCGGAATGGTAAACCATGGAATGTATAAACGTTATTATCATGATGTAGTTGGTGTAAATTCAAGACTGGATAGTGTACAGGCAGCAGTTTTACGATTAAAATTACCTCTTTTAGATGCTTATTGTGATGCAAGGATAAAAGCTGCTAATTATTATAATGAAGGTTTTTCAAAATC
>JADGEA010000030.1 GCA_016744615.1 Flavobacteriaceae bacterium | reverse complement strand
GTATTTTTAAATATGGGCTAACCTTTGTAGCGAATATATTGTTAAACTCTGAAAATCAAAATGGTACTGATATATTTCGTTTTTTGTCATGTACTTAGACTTTTTACAGATACAAAAAATCCAATATTGAAAATGAATTAGGGAGTTGATATTTATCTTTCTCTATCCATTACAATAGAAACCAGCTCAACATTTCCGCCAATAGGAGGGTTTAATTTAGATACTTCGATTTTTGCATGATCGACCAATGGGATCTCTAAAAGTATCCTATCTAAAATTTTATTTGCCACAGTTTCTAGTAATTTAGTTCTGATGGCCATTTCCTTCTTTACAATTTGATTCAAATGTACATAATCAACCGTATCACTTAATTCATCAGTTTTTGCAGATTTTTTTAAATTGGCTTTGACGGAAAGATCAACTTGATAATCTGAACCAATTTTACCTTCTTCAAGTAAGCACCCATGGTAGGCGTATATCCTAATATTTTTAACTTTAATTGTTCCCAAAATTTTTCTTTTTACAAATATAATATATTGCACTATCTATAATCAAAAGAAAGTTTTGAAATTTATTTCGTTCACTAGCTTAAATTAGTCTATTTATTTAGTGTAATTTGAGAGCAATCTAAAATCTGTAAGAATGAAAGTAAGAGAAAAATTTGTTTTGATATCTGCATTTGTGATTATTATCGTATTCATCACATCTAATTTATGGTCTCCTGTACTTTGGAGTTTTATTCTAATTATTCCTTTGATCATTATGGGAGTCATTGATATGACCCAAACAAAGCATGCTGTCAGAAGAAATTTTCCGGTTATTGGTAGAATGAGGTATGTATTAGAATCGATCCGACCTGAAATTATGCAGTATTTTGTTGAGACAGATACGGAAGGAAGACCAATCAACAGAATTTTTAGAACTCTTGTTTATCAACGGTCTAAAAAGGTAAATGATACAACCCCGTTTGGAACACAAATGGATGTTTACAGATCGGGCTATGAATGGATGGATCATTCGATGTATGTACAGAATACCTATGAGAAACATGAAACACCAAGAATAAAGGTTGGAGGAAAAGATTGTAAAAAACCTTATAATGCTTGTTTGTTGAATATTTCGGCAATGAGTTTTGGTTCATTGAGTAATAATGCAGTTTTAGCTTTAAACAAAGGTGCTAAAATTGGTAGCTTTGCTCACAATACGGGAGAAGGTGGTGTAAGCCCCTATCATTTAGAACATGGTGGTGATCTTATCTGGCAGGTAGGAACCGGATATTTTGGATGTAGAACGGAAGATGGAAAGTTTTGTCCGGATATTTTTCAGAAAAAAGCAATACATGAAAATATCAAGATGATTGAAATTAAATTGTCACAAGGTGCTAAACCCGGGCATGGAGGTGTTTTACCAGCTATAAAAAATACGCCTGAAATTGCTAAAATTCGTCATATTCAACCTGGTACTGATGTTTTATCACCTCCTTCACATTCTGCTTTTTCAAATGCGAAAGAAATGATGGGTTTTATCAAAGAACTAAGGAATCTTTCAGGAGGAAAACCGATAGGATTTAAATTGTGTGTTGGGAAAAAAGAGGAGTTTATTGATATTTGTAAAGCGATGATCGAAACAGGAATTAAACCCGATTTTATTACTGTTGACGGAGGAGAAGGAGGTACAGGTGCAGCTCCAGTTGAATTTTCAAACTCGATTGGAATGCCTTTAAGAGAAGGATTGGTATTTGTGCATGATACATTGGTTGGCTACGACCTTAAAGATGAGATCAAGATCATTGCATCTGGCAAAATATTTTCAAGTTTTCATATGTTGAGAGCCAAAGCACTAGGTGCAGATTTATGTAATAGTGCAAGAGCAATGATGTTATCTATAGGCTGTATACAGGCAAGAGAATGTAATATCAATACTTGCCCTACAGGTGTAGCAACTCAGGATAAATCTTTGATCAAAGGATTGGTTGTAGATGATAAAGCACAAAGAGTTGCTAATTACCATGAAGAAACGATTCATAGTTTTATGGAAATGATAGCAGCAGCAGGATTGAGGAGTCATCAGGAAATTGAACGCAAACATGTAAATCGAAGAGTAGGAATGCACAGTGTGGCAAAATACAATGAGATTTATCCAGCTATTAAAAAAGGAAGTTTATTAGTTAAAAACGGGAATCTTAGTAACTAATACTTAGCATCTTTCGGGTAATTAGCCATAAATTCTTCTGCTTTTTCTACCATATTTTTACTACCAACAAAGATTGGGACTCGTTGATGTAGTTCTGTTGGTTTTATTTCGAGTATACGTTTATAGCCATCACTTGCCCATCCATCAGCCTGTTCTGCCAAAAAAGCAATAGGATTACACTCATATAAAAGTCTCAATTTTCCTTGAGGAGCTTTGGAACTTGTAGGATACATGTAAATACCTCCTTTGATCATATTTCTGTGGAAATCAGATACTAGTGAACCAATATAACGAGATGTATACGGACGGTTATCCTCTTCTTCCTGACAGTATTTTAAATAATCTTTTACACCTTGTGGGAAATGAATATAGTAACCTTCATTGATAGAATAAATTTTACCGTCTTTTGGGAATTTCATATTTGGATGAGAAAGATAAAAAACACCTAATGCCGGGTTTAAAGTAAATCCATTAACACCGTTACCAGTTGTGTACACAAGCATGGTTGACGTACCATAGACAACATATCCGGCAGCGACCTGCATATTACCGGCTTGTAAAAAATCTTCTTGTGTTACCGGAGTTCCTAAAGGTGATATCCTTCTGTATATAGAGAAAATAGTACCAACAGAAACATTTACATCAATATTGGAAGAACCATCCAGTGGATCCATTAATACAATGTATTTATGATCATGTGTTTGTTTTTTTCCTCCAATAATTACAAAGTCATCTTCTTCTTCACTTGCAACGCCACAAACAATATCGCGATCAATCAGCGTTTTCATAAAAACATTATTGGCGTAAATATCTAGCTTTTGCTGATCCTCTCCTTGTATATTTGTATTTCCGGCATTACCTAAAATATCAACTAGTCCGGCTTTGTTCACTTCGTGATTAACAACTTTTGCTGCAAGTTTGATAGAGCTTAGCAAACTAGAAAGTTCACCTGATGAATATTGAAAATCATTTTGATTTTCAATAATATATTCACCTAAAGTAATATGATTGGTCATTTTATATTAATTTGAGTTAGTTTGAGTAATTACATTACAAATATCATTATTTTTGATCTAAATATAACGAATTTATGAACTTAAAATTGCGAAATGCGAAAAGAACCGATATGGAATCGGTATTAAAACTGATAAAAGAACTGGCTTTGTTTGAAAAGGAACCTGAAGCAGTTGAGATTACAAAAGAAACTTTAATTGAGGATGGTTTTGGAGAGAAACCAAAGTTTCAGGTTTTTGTTGCAGGGCTAAATAAAGAAATAGTTGGTATGGCTCTTTTCTATCCAAGGTATTCTACATGGAAAGGTAAAGCATTGCACCTAGAAGATCTGATTGTACAGGAAAAACACAGAGGAAAAGGTATAGGAAATGCTCTTTATACAAAGGTTTTACAATATGCTTTTAAAAATGAATTTAAAAGAGTAGCTTGGGAAGTATTAGATTGGAATAAAGTGGCAATTGATTATTATAGAAGTACAGGAGCAGAAGTTTTTGATGATTGGAGAGTAGCTCAAATAAGCAAAAAGGCTTTGAAAATTTTTGTAAATAAGGTGAAAAATGAAAGTTTATAAGTTTGGAGGAACATCTGTAAAGGATGCAGATGGTGTTCGAAATCTTAAAAAGGTATTACAAACCATTGGTTATAATGATACGGTTTTGGTGATCTCTGCAATGGGAAAAATGACTAATGCATTTGAACTCTTGGTAACAGCACATTTGCTGGATGATGAAAAAGGAGTAAAGGAGGTTATTCAATATAAAGAAATAAAAGATTTTCATATAAAAATGATAAACAATCTTTTTGATGATGATAACCATCCTATTTTTGAAGAGGTAGAAGATCTTTTTAATGACTTGAATGGTTTTTTGTTTGATAATAATTTTTCCGATTATGACTATGTTTATGACCAAATAGTTAGCTATGCTGAATTGCTTTCGACCAAGATATGTAGTGCCTATCTATTAGAAAATGGAATTAAAAATAAATGGTTGGATATTCGAAAATGTATCAAAACGGATAATCATTTCCGGCAAGCCAATGTTGATTGGGAAATCACATGTGATCTTTTAAACAGGAAAATTAAAAGTGATATTTTAACTGTTACTCAAGGATTTATTGCAGGTGATAATTATGGGAAAACTACTACTTTAGGCAGAGAAGGATCAGATTATTCTGCTGCGATAATTGCCTATTGCTTAGATGCGAAAGAGATAACGATCTTTAAAGATGTTTCAGGAGTATTGAGTGCAGATCCAAGAGAATTTGAAAATGCAATTTTGCTCAATCAAATTTCATATAAAGAAGCTGTTGAACTGGCGTTTTTTGGAGCATCAGTTATTCATCCAAAGACCTTACAACCTTTACAAAAGAAAAAAATTCCGTTAAGGGTAAAATCATTTGTAAATCCTTTAGAAAAAGGCACTTTAGTTGTAAATGGAGTTGATATAGAACCTAAAACACCTTGTTTTATTCTAAAGAAAAATCAAATATTACTTTCCATATCCGATAAAGATTTTCACTTTATCATGGAGAATGATATTAGTGAAATATTTGATTATTTGCATCAATACAGTCTGAAGGTAAATTTGATTCAGAATTCAGCAATTAGCTTTACCGTGTGTATTGAAGATAATTTTAATAACTTTGGCAGCCTTATTCAAGATCTGAATGACAAGTACAAAGTTTTGTACAATAAAAATGCAACTCTTTATACTATAAGACATTTTTCTGAGGAGACAATTAGAAAGATTGAATTAGATAAAAAAGTTTTAATCAAGCAATTAAGTAGGGAAACTGCACAGATCGTAGTTCAAAATTAATATGGGATTAGTAACATCAAAAGAAATATCAAAAGTAATGCACCTTGAAAAATTGGGATTTTTTGGTGATATTTTTGGATGGATGGTATTAAAAATACTACGCATTTCTCGTTTGAATGAAATTTACGATAAGCATAAGAACAAAAAAGATATCGTTTTTTTAGATGCGATTTTAAATGAGGTAGAAATCGATTTTGAAATACCAAAAGAAGATTTAGATAGAATTCCCAAAAAGGGAGCCTTTATTACTGTTTCAAATCACCCTCTTGGGGGTATTGATGGTATTTTGTTGTTAAAGTTGATGGTGGAGAAAAGATCTGATTATAAGATTATTGCCAACTTTTTATTGAATAGAATTGAGCCTTTGCAAAAATATGTGATGCCGGTTAATCCTTTTGAAGACAGGAAAAATATAAAATCGAGTTTGACAGGAATTAAGAATGCATTGTTGCATCTTAAAAATGGAAATTCTTTAGGGATTTTTCCTGCTGGAGAAGTCTCAACCTATAAAGACGGAAAATTGGTTGTGGATAAACCATGGGAAGAAGGAGCAATAAAAATTATTAAAAAAGCAAATGTTCCTATAATTCCGATTTATTTTCATGCAAAAAATAGTAAACTGTTTTATTTATTGTCATCCATCAATGATAGCTTTAGAACTCTTAAATTGCCTTCAGAGTTTTTAGGTCAAAAGCACAAGGTTATCAAAGTAAGAATTGGTAAACCTATAACTGTTAAAGAGCAAAACACATTCAATTCACTTGATGATTTTCATAATTATTTGCGTAAGAAAACTTATATGTTGTCAAATTCTTTTGAAAAAGAAAAAAGAAAACTAGGCAATGTCAGTTTCAAGAATCAAAAAGTTCCGGAAAAAATAATTTCTTCTATAGTGCCTGAACTTATTGAAAAAGAGATTGGTGTTTTGAATAAAGGTGATTCGGTTCTATTTAGAAGTAAGAACTATACGATCTATTTAGCAGACAGTAAGCATATTAAGTACATTTTACAAGAAATAGGCAGATTAAGAGAAATAACTTTTCGTGAAGTAGGAGAAGGAACCAATAAATCTATCGATTTAGACAGATATGACAAGTTCTATAAACACTTGTTTTTATGGGATGATATCAATAAAAAAATTGTTGGTGCATATAGAATGGGATTTGGCAAAGATATTTATAAAAAGTATGGATTGAAAGGTTTTTATATTCATGGGCTCTTTAGAATTGAACCTGAATTGAACAGTATGATGCAAAAAACCATTGAAATGGGAAGAGCATTCATTATCAAAGAGTATCAGCAAAAACCAATGCCTTTATTTTTACTTTGGAAAGGAATTGTTCATGTGACTTTAAAATATCCTGAGCATAAATATTTAATGGGAGGAGTGAGTATTAGTAATAAATTTTCAAATTTCTCGAAATCATTGATGATCGAATTTATGAAATCACATTATTACGATCCGTTTATAGCTCAGTATGTCCACCCTAAAAAAGAATACAAGGTAGTATTAAAAGATGTAGATAAAGATTTTGTTTTTGATACAGCTAAGGCTGATGTGATTAAATTTGATAAGATCATTGATGAGATTGAGCCCGGTAATTTGCGCTTACCGGTATTGTTGAAGAAATATGTTAAACAGAATGCAAAATTAGTGGCATTTAATGTTGATCCTAAGTTTAATAATGCGATTGATGGCTTAATGTATTTACGAATAGCTGATCTGCCTGAAAGCACGGTAAAACCTGTAATGGAAGAGTTTCAGGCGGAATTGGAACGAAAACATGCCAATAATAACGGGGGATAATTATTTTTTCCCTTCCCACTCCTTATAGAACTGATCTAAAAATTGCTCCATATATTTGTGTCTTTCTATAGCAAGTTGTATCCCTGTTTTTGTATTCATTTGATCTTTTAAGCGTAGTAATTTTTCATAAAAATGGTTGATTGTTGGTGCAGGACTGTTTTTGTACTCTTCTTTACTTTGTTGTAGTTTTGGCTCGATAGTTGGATTATGAATTTCTCTGTTTTTGAATCCACCATAATTAAAAGCCCTTGCAATTCCAATAGCACCAATGGCATCTAATCGGTCAGCATCCTGAATGACATCTAATTCTTTTGATTTGAATTTATCAATATTTGATTCAAGACTATTTTTGTAGGAGATGTTTTTTATGATATTTTCAATGTGCTGGATAATGCTTTCATCCAAGTTTAAATTTTCTAAAAATGTTCTTGATATTTTTGGCCCGATATTTTCATCTCCATTGTGAAATTTTGAATCGGCAATATCATGAAGTAAAGCACCTAATTCAACAATAAATAAATTGACATTTTCATTTTTGGCAATTAGTTTGGAATTTTTCCAAACCCTTTCAATATGAAACCAATCATGACCACCTTCTGCCCCTTGCAGTGTTGTTTTAACAAACTGAACAGTCTTATTTATTATTTCAGTATTATTCATTTTGATACTAAATTCTCATACCTATAGCATGAATTGAATTAATTGTATACGACTTTACATTTTCCGTCTTCACAAGTTACAGAGTCTGGTGGCATAGCCATCATACAATCAGAAGCAATACTGTACTTGGTATTATATTGTTTTTCAAGTTCATTGTATTGTTTGACTTTTTTCAGAAAACCATTTACATCAATAGAATTGGAATAAACTAAGTACTCCCAGTTGCCACCACAAGGTTTGCTCCCAAACCCAATAAAATCACAAATATATTTATCTGAACATACAGATTCATCAGCCATAGTTTTGATCTCTATTGCTAGTTTTTCCAAAACTTTTTTTTCAGTTTCCTGATTTGCAATAATATCCTTGTTACTACAGTCAATAGTTAAAAAAGAAAGAAAAATAAGTATAATTTTCATAGGGTAAAAGTACTAATACGTATTTGGTTTCCACTATTGAGATGAAAGAGATCCCGCCTCATTGGCGGGTTTAATTCGAAATAATTGATTTAAAAAACTAGATAGTTTTTTAAATTAAAGTTCTCATTAACAAAACTCTTCGTATGCTCCTGCAAGGTTTGCAGCAATCATTTCAGCTGATCTTCCTTCAATATGATGTCTTTCTAACATGTGTACTAACTGTCCGTCTTTGAATAAAGCAACAGATGGTGAAGAAGGCGGGAAAGGAATCATCATTTCTCTTGCTTTAGTGGTTGATTCCACATCAACTCCTGCAAAAACAGTAGATAGGTTATTAGGTGTTTTATCTAATTGTAAGGAAGCAATAACCCCCGGTCTTGCAGTACCAGCAGCACAACCACAAACTGAATTTACAACAATTAATGTTGTACCTTCTTTTTTTATTATATTTTCAACATCTTCAATAGTTTTTAATTCTTGAAAACCTGCATTTACCAATTCATCACGCATTGGTTTTACTAATTCTTCTGGATACATATTTTTATTTTTTTAGTTTTGACAAAGATAATCAATGAAATGAAAAGGAATAAACTTAATCATTTTATTTCTGTGGGAATCTTTCGATTACCGAAAAGGAACAATATGTAAATAAACGTATATTTGCATCCAAATTAATAAAAATGGCAAATTTCACAAAGTGGTTAGGAGCAGGGTTAGGCTGGACATTTGGCGGGCCGATCGGTGCAATATTGGGTTTTGTTTTTGGAAGTTTTATGGATGAATTTTCAGATGTTGAACCAGTTGATTTTAATAAACAATCAGATGGTACAATAGCTACAAAATCAGGTGATTTTGAAGTAAGTTTGTTAGTGCTGGCAGCTGTTGTGATCAAAGCGGATGGCAAATCTGATAAAAGAGAACTTGATTTTGTAAGAAGAACATTTATAAGCATGTATGGTGAAAAACGAGCCAATCATGCATTTAAGCTATTTAAAGGAATTATAAAAAAAGATAATATTTCTACCAGACAGGTTTGTATGCAAATAAATAAAAACATGAATCATGCCTCGCGATTGCAATTATTACACTTTTTATTTGGTGTAGCGAAATCGGACGGGTTGGTTACTGAAGTTGAAATGCGTAAAATTAATACCATTGCTGGATATTTGCATATTAATCATTATGATTTTGATTCAATCAAAGCAATGTTTTATGATGAAGTAGATGGCTCTTATAAAATATTAGAAATAGATAAAAACGCTACAGATATAGAAGTAAAAAAAGCATATCGAAAAATGGTAAAAAAATACCATCCAGATAAGTTGCGAGGTTTGGGTGCTGAGCATGTAAAAGGTGCCGAAGAAAAATTCCGACAAGTTCAAAAAGCATACGAACAAATTCAAAAAGAAAGAGGGCTATAGTTCACTTATATCCCTCCTGATATTATTTTAATTTTTTAGAAATCATTTTTTAATCTATTCCTTCTAAAAACTCATCAACTACTTCTTGAATTTTCAGTTTTTTTGTAAGCTGATATCTAATGCCAAAACCTTCCAAGGTTTTTTTCATAAATTTACCTACTCTTCCAACAACCAATACATCAACACCTTTTAACAGCTCACCCATTTCATCATGGTTATGTTCTCCTTCTCCTTTTTTATGATCATGATGACCATGCCCACCGCCATCACCATGTCCGTGACCATGATCATGGTGCTCGTGGTTATTTTCATGATAAGAAATATCTACTATTTTTGAATCTACAAGATTGTAAATAACGAATTCTTTACATCTGCCGGTTCTTTTAGCTATTGTTTTTCTGTCGTTTGTAGGAAATGAAATTTTCATAATTTTTATTTTTTAGAATTGTCTTTTTAGTCTTAATACTACATTCCAGGGATTCTTGGAATCTTCTTTAATTTGGAATTTTTAAAATACCAGCCCCAGCCTTTTTTCACCCAGTGACCAATAATTGGAAGAGGAAATATCACTTCCTTTTTATGATTGCGATATATAAATGCAGCACCATCACCACTATCCATTACGCAAAGAATATTCAAATGTTCTTTATAACCTTTTCTTTTGTCACTTCCTTTTTCTCTTTCTGTAATATTAAAAGCAAGATTTCTTGCCATTACTTCGGCAACATGACCTTGTTTTGCTTTCCATCCAGGGCCTTCTAAAGCTGAAGAGTCACCAACAGCATACACATGGGTTTTGCTTATTTTTTCACCTTTTTCAAATTGAACTTCTTGATAGTCATCTATTTTGATAAATCCCGCTTCTGTCAATGGTAAATCTGATGCATTATAAAAAACATCATGACCTTGTAGTGCCGGAATATACATGGTATAATCACTGTGCAATTTTGTTTCATCTGTAAATTCAATACCGTCTGATACAAATTGTTTGATTGGTTTACCTATATGTTTATCAATTTTTAATCTATGGTAATAAGCATCCATAAATTCAGGTGCTTTTTTACCCATTTTAGCCCCGGGGTTTTGAACAGGAGAAAAGAATACCAGTTTAAATTTATTGCGCTTATGATGTTTCTTTAAATAATTATTTACATTGAATAAAAGTTCAAAAGCAGGTCCACCTCTTACAGCACTTTTATCAAAAGGATTTCCTCCAAATCCCATGGCGATAGTGCCTCCTCCTTTTTCAATTAATTTGTCTAAATTATCTCTTAGTTGTTCTGCTTCTGATGGTGCTCCACAAATTGATAAGAAATTTTCATTTCCTTTATACTTACGTTTTCCAGCTCCTAAAGCAATAATAATATGGTCATAACCTGAGAATTCTTCATTTTTACAAATAATAATCCCTTGTTTTGCTTTTATTTCAGTAATCTCATCCTTAACCCATTTGAATCCGTGTGCTTTAGACAAGGATTTCATAGGAATACAAACATCATCAAATTTGATTTTTTTTACAGGAATCCATATGGAAGTTGGGTAAACATATAAATAATCTCGATTGCTGATTAAGGTAACATCAAATTTTTCTCTTCTCAAAAAGATGGCTGCTTCAACTCCTGCAAAGCCACCTCCAAGTATTAGTGCTTTTTTATTCATAATTTTAGTAATTGAGTTTTACACCAAAAACAAAATTGATTCCAGGGTTTGGAATCCCTTCTTCGTTTAAGACTGATAAATGTGAAATATATTCTTTGTTTAAAAGATTCTTTATTGTAAAATTTACACTGGTTTTAATTTTACCAAAAAGGACATTACCTCCTAAACCAAAATTTAGTAAATTATAACTGTCAGAAGTTTCTTCAAAATCACTTACTTTATTTTGTTTAAAGGTGCTTTCCATATTCAAAAAAACATAACCAAAATCCAACCATTGATCTATATCAAATTCTGCTCTAAATGTGTTGTCAAACTTGTTTGCGGGAATCCTTGGTAAATAACCACCTTCTTTTTGTTTTCCAATAACCGTTTCATACATACTTTCAAAGTGAAGCCAGTCTATTGGGTGAGGGTGTAAGTGAATTCCTATTTCCCCACCAAATAAATATGCATCATTTTGAACATACGTGTATATATCAAAATCTTCTATCTCATTTCCCGTAGGAGCAATATAAATATAGTCAAAAATATTGTTATAAAAACTGTTTACAAAAAACTCAAAGTGCTTGGCTTTATATTCTAAAGAGAGATCTAACTGAAGGTTTTGCTCGTTCTCAAGATTTGAGTTACCGATTTCCCATCTGCCTTCATGAATACCATTCGAAGCCAATTCGGATAAGTTTGGAGCTCTAAAACCCGAAGCAAAATTTATACGTGTGACCAAGTTTTGCTTGATGTCTGTTTTATAACCCAAAGACCCTGAAAAACTATTTAGAGACCTGCTGATTGCATCTATAAAATGTTCTTCACCAAAAATACCATGCTCTTCGGTGTCAATTTTTCGATTATCAAAACGGAGTCCGGCTTGTATTGTACTTGATTCCCATTGGTGATTTAAGTTACCAAAAACTCCAAAATCCTTTATGTCTGCATCTGGTAAAAAAACTTGTTTTCCATAATTTGTATTGGTTTGTAACATTCCTTGCATACCAAAAACAGTTTCAAAGTTTCCAAATTCAGGTAAATACCATTTTGCATCATAATTAAATGTGCTTAGCAGCATATCAACACCTACTTTATTATTATTGATTAGTTTTCGGCTATTGTGGGTGTATCCTATGTTGGTCTTGATAGATGAAGTGTTTAAAACAAAGTTATTTTTCATGCTAATGATATGATAATCCAGATCTTGATGTAATCCAGTCATTTCTTTTGAAGTTTCTTGTTCTCCAATTTCTTTTGGAATTCCAACTTGGGATTGATTGTAATTATACCTGATATCTACAGTAAAGATATCACTGGAATAGCCAAATGCCGTTTTAAAATCTGCTTCATTATAACGTGAATTTGTTACTCTCTGGTCATTTCCGGTTTTATAATCAGAATGTGTATCATAAGCTCCCCTAGCAATAAATTTAAATTTATCTCCTGATGTTTTTGCGCCAATAGAAGTATTAAACCCTAAAGTATTTGTGAAATATTTGCCAGATACACCTACTTTTGTAGTGTTATTTGAAGCAAATTTTTCAGGAATAAGATAAAGAACTCCTCCCAAGGCATCAGATCCGTAGAGTAGTGAAGCAGGACCTTTAATAACTTCAACAGCCTCTATACCCGATTCGTTAATTCCCAGTCCGTGTTTTTCGCCATTTTGATAATTTTCAAGTTTTACACCTTGTGTATATGTCAAAACTCTGTTGCCACTCAAGCCTCTTATAACAGGCTTTCCTATTCCTGTACCAGTAGACATATTCGAAACTCCCGCAATACTGCTTAAGCTTTCCATCAAAGTTGTACCTCCTTTTTTTTCAAGTGATAGAATGCTTTTATGTTCAACTTTCATCACATTCTGACTCTGAAGTTTGTTAAAAGGTGTAGAAACAATTACCTCATCCATATGGAAAACAGTTTCAAAAAGCTTTATGTTTAGTGTTTTGTCTTTGTTGAAAAGTGTAATTTTTTTTTGCTGCGTTTCGTAACCCAGAAATGTGAAAATAAATATGTGTTGACCATTAGGCATATTTTTGATGGTGTAAATTCCGTTTTCGTCTGTTGAAGTTCCTTTTTGAAGCCCTTCGGAATAAATGTCTGCACCAAATATAGCCATGCCATGCTCATTCGTTATTTTACCAGTTAGTGTATTTTGAGAGTGTCCAATTGCCGTAAACCCGACAAAGAATAGTATTAAATATATATATTTCATTTGTTAATTTGTTGTATTAAAAATTATTATTCCTTTAGATTTGGAATAACTTACATTGTAAATCACAGAATAATATTATTCTATAATTTTCAGAATTTAAACAAATGAAACTGGTGGAGCTCTTGATGAGTTATAATTTGTGTAGTTTTGTTTTGTTTCGGTAAGAATTATTTGAATATCCAGATTTAGCGCCGAAAATAAACTTATCTCGAAATAAAAATGCAAATCAATTGCATTATGATTTATTTGATGATGATAAGCTGCACAATCATTTTCAATATTCTGAATATGATTTAAACCATCAGAAAAGTTTTCGCGATAATTATGATCTTCAGTTGAATGAATTAACTGGATGAAAATTGGTGTCAGCAAAAAAACTGACAACAAAAATGCAGTAACCCTATTAAATAATATTTTACTCATAAAACGCCACAAATTTAAGCAAGAATATGATTAACTATGTATTATTTATTACTTATTTATATGGATTTTTTTGTTTTGAAAATAACTTATAATAAATAGAATGTCAACAACAGGAGGAAGAGTAATCATTGCGATGATACCAATACTCTTCCAGACTGAGTGGTTCATTTTATAATTCTTCAGAAAAATAAACGGCATAAACCCTAAACCTATTAGTAAAAAAAGTATACTGCCTATATTTTCCCATTTCCATGCAATAAGAAGCAAAGCAAGTAAAATAAAAGAAGGTATAAGATGTATGAAAAAAGCTCTAATTTGTTGCCAAATACTAAGGTTAGGTTGAAAAGTATCTAAGGCAAACAAACTGATAAAGAGAATTGCTACAATTCCCATGTGAAAATTCGGGTAAAAACCCATTCATTATTTTAATTCTTTAGGGAAGAGCATTGCCTATATTAAATGCATAATACCATAAACGAAGTATTGGTAATGATATTTAAAAATATATAAACCCTAAAAGTGTTAATTTTTTCAATTATATTATATCCTTTGTAAGGATATACTCTTTTAAATTGGAAGTTAAAATAGATTTTAATTCATTTTTGTTGCTCAAATTGTTTTCAACAAACAAAAATCCAAATACAGGATATTCCATAAAATTCACTTTTCTTAGAACTAGTGGTTTGGTGAATTTTTTTAATAATTTCTCATAATTAAAAGATACAATATCACTTTCTTTGATGCCTGAATTGTTATCTAAAACAATGACACTGAATGTTTTTCCTAATTTTGATTCTAAAATTTTGTCCCAGTTGGGTTTGATTTCTTTAATAAAGTATTCATAAGAATTTATTCCATATGAGTGCCAAGATAGATCTCCAGTGGTACACCAACCACCAAATCGCAGAGGATTCACCTCAATAGGT
Source organism: Flavobacteriaceae bacterium (assembly GCA_016744615.1). Lineage (GTDB taxonomy): Bacteria > Bacteroidota > Bacteroidia > Flavobacteriales > Flavobacteriaceae > Lutimonas. The sequence continues at coordinate 14,034 of JADGEA010000030.1, read as the reverse complement.
ATTATTTTTTCGTTTTTATCAATCCTCACTTCCATATGTACAGGGAAGTTTTTCAGATCTAATTTTTCGCCAAGAATTCTTAAAAAGTCTTCAATTTTTGAAATATATTTTTCAATGATATCTTTTGAAGTAGAATAAACCCTGTCACTTACATCCTTTCCCGATGAAAAAATATGATGTAGAATATTCAAAACAACTGGTTCTCCTTTTTTATTGAAATAACAATCAATGGCATATTCTTCCCCATTAATATATTCTTCTATAATAAAATCATTAAAATTGATTACTTCTTTAGGGTATATGGATTTAGTAATTTCAACTTCGCTTATGATTTTTTTAGAGATGGTTTTCCATTCTGCCAGACTTTCTACCTTGTACACTCCCATGCTAAAAAAGCCTACTGCTGGTTTAATAATAAAAGGAAATTTTATTGATTTACTATCTAAATCTTCTATTTCTAAAAGTTTGATTCCTTTATAAAAATATCTAGGATAGATATCTTTGATGAGTTCTCTGAATTTTATTTTATTTTTAAAGAACAAGATCTTTTTTGGTAGATCAGAAAAACTTAGGTTTTTATTAACCCAGTGAATTGCGTTCTCTGAATTGGAATAAATTACAGGTTGTGATGAGTTTTTAAAGTACGCTATTGCTTCTTCTTCAGTAACCCAGTTTAATGTTTTATCTGAGATTAAATCTTTTGCTTCAGCACTTGCAATAATTGGAAAATTATTTTTCTTGATTGTTTTGATCAAAAAATCAGATATATAAGGTTTGTCTAATAAAAACATATTTTAATGGATTGGTTATATAAATTTTACAATATCTGTAGGTCCCTCTAAAATTACTTTTTTCATTATTTTTTTGTTCGTTTTTTCATCTAAATATTCATACCATTTGATCAATGAAATTTTAAGATTGACAATTTCAATACCTATAATAGAATGAGGATGAACACAACTACCATCATTAAAATGGGGTAACTCTCCGGGGTCAGGAAAGCGCGGCCTGTGTGTGTGACCACAGATAATCATTTGATTGTTGTTATTGACAATCCAGTTGTTGAGTTTTTTTTCTACTCTGATTAAACCTTTATAATTTTTAGCAGGACTTGTAGGATCTCGAATGCCAAACCATTTCTGCATATTTTTCCAAAAATATCGAACAAAGAATCGATGAAATTTCCAATGAACATAATTCATGTAATCGGCCTGATGTCCGTGAAGCACAAAAATATTTTTATTGGTTTTTTCAATTTTCAATAGTAAACTTTCATAATATTTTAGGTTGAACAAGATATTTTTATCAGCGATATTTTTAGGTAAAAAGAATTCATTTCGTAATTTTTCAACAAAAATGGGATCTCTAAATTCCATATCATGGTTACCCCAGAGTAGATATAGCCTGTTTTTAGAATTAAATAATTTCAGCAGCTCAAAGGTGCTTTTATGGGCATGGTAAATAGGTGCAAAGCTTTTGTTTTCCCATAATTCAATACCATCTCCTAATTCAATATATGTGTATCCTTTTTTGAAATAATTTTGCAATGCATGATTATAGATCTTCATGTTTTGTTTAAAATCATCAGCATAACTGTTATCTCCTTTGTGTAGGTCACTAAAAAAAATAATTTTAGAATTGATATTTATATCAACAATTTCAGCATTTTTATATGCTTTGTTCAATATTTGGTTAATGATACCCAATGAATTATGTGCTCATGTTTATTCTGACTTTTTTTCTTTTTGAACTCCACTATTTTTCGGAATTATTGTGTCATTTTTAAATGTATCCCATTTTGGTTTGAGAATATTTTCATAGATACTCCAGGTTTCTTGTTCTTTTTTAAATTCTTTTCCCAAAATCCATTGATCATAAACTCGTTGAAATACTCCATCTTTTGTTCTAAAATCAATCCATTTATCAATATATCTTCTCCATACATTATCTCGTGCAATTGGAAAAACCAGTGCATTATTCAAATGATATGGCAAAGGGTTTACAACTTTATATTTCTGGTGTGAAATGGTCAATGCTGAAGCTCTTTCGGCGCTTGTTAAATGTGCATCAATTTTAATAGAATCTTTCCTGTTATTATTTATTTTAAAAAAATCATGGATCTCAGGTACAGAATAAGCACCTCCTTTGGAAAAATAAGAAAGAAATTCTTTTGCTATTTCACCTCGTTCTATATAGGATATAGTAAATGTATCTAACTTTGATGTAGTGTCAAAGTCATCAAACATTGTATTTTCTTTAGGTGTTAATAATGCTAGTGAAACGTTTAAATAGGGTTTTGAAAGTTCAATTTTCTCTGCATACTTACTGGAAAGGAATATGTCTGACATCACAATGTCATAATAATCTTTATTCATATTTTGGATCAAATTACCTGGAGAAATTGGAACAAACTCTAAAGAAACATTTAGATCTGCTGCAAGTTGATGAGCCAGGTCAATACCATAGCCAACCATAATACTGTCTTTGTTTTTATAAGAAAATGGCATTGCATTTTTGTAATAGCCCACTCTTAATTGGTTTCGTCTTTTGATTCTACTTAAAGTATTTTCACCTTTCCATTTAGGGTTTGGATTCTTTGTGGCTTTTTCTATTATTTTAAAATTTTGTTGCGGACTGATAATTTTAAAACTATTTACAATTTCAAGGTTGGTAGGAATGTTTTTCATACTGTTTTCTAACAACGTTCTCATTCCAATGATAGAAACAACAGTTGTAATTGATATAACAACGATAGCTTGTGTAAACTTTTTTTTCTTGAATTTGATCATTCCACCACTCGCAGAAATTGTTAGTAGAGTAAGGGCAATTAAATGAAAAGCACCTAATACTACCCTGATACGATCAGTAAGTACTGTTGAGACGACAAATAACTGAAAGGTTTCTAGAGGAATTTCTAACATACCTAAAGTAAAAGGCAATCCGGTAATTGGAGCAACAAAACTACTAAGTAAAGTTGAGCTTAGAAAAATCGGATAATCTGAAAAATTTAGTGAATTACCTGAATACCATGCGGCAAATGGCACAAAAATAAATATCATAAAAGTACCCAGATTTGGAAAAGGGTAGGCGAGAGGCATGATGATATCCACTTCATCTTGCATTTTTTTAGTTGTATTTTCTTCTGATTGAATGATTTCTTTTATATTCTCAATCAATTGAGGAAATACAACAATGATCTTACCGGTTGCAAATATGGTAATAAGAGTTGAGCGGGTGATTTTAAATATGATTTTTGAAGAATAAGGAGTGAATATGGAAATCACATAGGGTAAAACTAAAAATGTGATTAAAATAACCGCTAAAAGGTATACCAGTAAATAACCTTGTAATCTGCTTAGATCTGCCCAGCTAAGTTTGCTTACAACTCCGGCAGCAATGCTAAAAACACCGATAGGAGTAATTTTTACGATCATTTTGTTTACCTGGTTTATGCCATCAGTCAATACGTCAAGAGGTTTTAGCAAAGCTTCCTTATTAGGCAATTTCATTAATCCAAGTCCGATAAAAATGCTAAAAAGAACTACGGCAGGAACCACATTATCACTTAATGATTCAAAAGGGTTTGCAGGTATATATAATTTTACAACATCAAAAGGAGGCGATTCCTTGATAAAATCATTGCTATAAAAATTACCACTGCCCCAATCAGGAAAAGCCATTGGAAGAATGATAAGATAGAACATGCCAATTGCAAGTAGAAGAGATAAAAAGATCAGACCAAATTTGATTATTCTCTTTCCGGTTTCCATATCCAGACGACCAATATTCACAATAAGTGAAAACATGATGTACGGAAGAACGGTCATTTGTAGCAAACCAATAAAAATGTCACCAGCAATGGATAGCCAACCAACACCTTCACCAAAAAAAAGACCGAGAAAAATTCCGGCAAAAACACCGATAAGAACTTTAGTTGAAAGAGATAAATTTTTCACAATATTTGATATTATTTTTTACAGAATTACATTAATGATTTATTCGATAAATGTAGGTATTTTATGAATAGAAAATTATTGGTAAAAGGTATTAGAGTCATAAAATGTATATAACTTTGCAATATGTTAGAAAATAAAGATCAATCACGTACATCCTTATCAAATTTTGGAGAATTTAAATTAATAGAACATTTAACAAAACAAGTTAAAATTCATAATAAATCAACTGTCAAAGGTATTGGTGATGATTGTGCAATTATTGAAATTAATGATCAACAAATCTTAATTACTACCGATTTGTTGATCGAAGGAGTTCATTTTGACCTAGGTTATGTGCCATTAAAGCATTTGGGTTATAAAGCGGTAATGGTTAATTTATCAGATGTTTATGCTATGAACGGGGTGGCCAAGCAAATAACTGTTTCCATTGCTGTTTCTAACAGATTTTCATTGGAAGCTCTAGAAGAATTGTACGCCGGAATTCATTTGGCTTGCGATACTTATAAAGTAGATTTGGTGGGTGGAGATACAACTTCATCTACTAAAGGTATGTTGATCAGTATCACTGCAATTGGAGAGGTGGATGCAAAGGATGTTGTTTGCAGAGATGGTGCTAAGGAAAATGATCTTTTAGTAGTTTCAGGAGATTTGGGTGCCGCCTATCTGGGTTTACAGGTTTTAGAAAGAGAAAAGCAGGTTTTTGAGGTAAATCCGAATGCTCAACCTGAATTAGAGAATTATACTTATTTGGTAGAGAGACAATTGAAACCAGAGGCGAGAAAAGATATTGTTCAATTATTAAAAGATCTGGAAGTAAAACCAACTTCAATGATTGATATTTCGGATGGACTTTCTTCTGAGATTCTTCATATTTGTAAACAATCAAAAGTAGGATGTAATTTATTTGAAGATAAAATTCCTTTAGATCAACAAGTGATTTCTACCTGTGAGGAATTTCATTTAGACAGTACAACCATTGCACTTAGCGGAGGGGAAGATTATGAGTTGTTGTTTACTGTTTCTCAGGAGGATTTTCCAAAAATAAAAGCAAACCCTAACCTTACTGTTATCGGTCATATGACAGAAAAATCAGCAGGTGTGAATTTAGTTACAAGAGCAAATCAAAAAATTGAGCTTATTGCTCAGGGGTGGAATGCTTTAGATTAAGAAAATATTACGGAATAACTTGCCATTTTAACTCGTTCTTTTTTCCTTTTTTATCGTTAAAATATTAAACCATAGCTTAGGCTATGCTTGAATATTTTGCCTTGACAATGAAAAAAATAAATTCGTTATATCCGTCAACTTATTCCATAACAACTCCTAAGGTTATTTAGTGCCTCTTAGAAAACTACCTGTTTTTTTTAATGGTGTATAAAAAACTTCAAGGTAGAGATAAACGAAGGTTTGGTAATCAGGAGTTTGCTTTTGTAAATGACGGATTAATAAATCAAGTTTAGCGAAGAGATTGGTGTTTTCCTATAGCTACTATTTATAGTTGCCACTGTAACTCATATTACTTCTGCTGTTGCTTGATACTGTTAAATTGGCATTCTTATTTCCATACAAAGTTAAAGAAAAATCAAAATTTTCTGATTTTTCTTTAGCACTGAATTTTATTGTTGTTAATTGTTTTTTGTCATTGAATTTAACAGAATATTTTCCTATTATACCTTTGAATTCAATACCTCCATTTCCTCCAAAACCAACGTTTGCGGAATGTGCTGTGCCAAAAAAAGGCAGATAAATATCTACTTCCTGATCGTCAATTTTTAAATAATTGGTATTACCAATTAAATTAATCCTCTTACCTGTATTTGTCGTAGCCCAATCGGCTTCAAAATTAATTTTGTTTGAATTCACAAAATCCTTTAAATAGGTATATTCTTCAGCTGCTTTTTCCTCTTTTATTTTCTTTTTTTCTGCTCTGCTTTGAGCGGATAGAGGGATGATAAATGAGAATAACAGAATGGTTAAAATTATTTTTTTCATAATTATTAAGTTGAAAGGTTTTGTTTTGAACAAATCATCGTGTTAAAACTATCAATCTTCCTTCAATAATAATACCAGAAAAACCAAAATGTTTTTTAATCCATTGAAAAGTTTCTTTTTGATAAAGAAAAACATGAGTAGGATCTGTTTTGTAATGCCAGGTATCAAAATTTAAACCGTTAAAAATATCGGTCATACAGATTAACTTCCCTTTTGGATTTAACATTTTATATAAAAGTTCAAATTCCTTTTTTGGATTATAAAAATGTTCAATTACTTCACAGGATGTTATAAAATCATATTTTTCCTCCAGCACTTTTTTATTTTCAAAAAAAAGAGGATCGTATATTTCTACTTTAAAATTACTTCTTTTTAATATTTCAGAAATAACAGGCGTATGTCCTGCTCCAAAATCTAAACCTTTGTGATTGCTATCGAAATTATTTTTGACAAAAGAGATTATTGGATCTGCAAATTTGATATAGCCATGATCATTGATATGATTTTGATGTAAATAATACCTGTCTTTTTCTTCAACTTTTTTTAATAATTGATCAGGATCTCTATAAATTCCTTTGCAAACATTACATTGGTAAAACGTATGTTTATCATCTTGATAAAGTAAGCTGCCATTATTTGAGCATAGTGGACAAGTTGAATTCATGGATCTTATTTCACGAATTTAACTAATGTTTGAATCAATTCCTCTTTATTCTCCACATGACTCATATGCCCATCAGGGAATTCTTTGGTCAAAACAGGTGTGTTATCTGTTTGGTCTATTAGTGGCTGATATTCTAATGCGGGATCTTTCTTGCTAATGATCATCAAAATAGGAAAATCCTTTGTTTGTAAAACAGATGTTCTATCTTTTCTAACCTTCATTCCTTCTAAAGTAGCGATGATTCCCTGCTGTGTAGTTTTTAAAGCTTCTATAGTAATAAGCTTGATCTCAGGTATAAAAACTGTTTTATTTTCTTCTGAAAATAAATTAGGAATTGCAAGTCTTATAAATGTTTCTGGATATTTTTTTACTGCTTTTATGGTACGGTCTCTGGTTTTTCTTTTCTCTGCATCATCTGGTTGGGCAGTTGAATTCATCAAACAAATTCCCTTTATATTGACAGGAAATAATTCCGCAAGAGCGAGAGAAACATAACCTCCCATACTATGACCAATCAAAATAAACTCCTTGACATTTAAGTGATCTAAAATAAATTTGACCATTTTGGATTGATCTTCCATACCGTGAATATATCCTAAATTTCCGGTTTTTCCATGACCCAAAAGATCAATACAAATTACTTTGTTTTTATTAGCTAATACTGGAAAAACATCGTTCCACATGGAGATGTTCTCTAAAAAACCATGTAATAGAACAATTGCAGAACCATTTCCATGAACGGAATAATGAAGGTTTATATTTTTATATTTCAAATTTGCCATATCAGTATTATAAGATGTAAAATTACTGTATATTTAATCAAAATAGGTCATTAATAGGATGTTTAAAAAAGAGATATACAGCAATCGTTTGTTCAGAATACTTCTAGTTTTGTTATTGATCTCAATTGTAGTGATGAGATATTTTGATGGTTTTTTGATTACTGAAAGATCACCTAATGGAATAATTTCTTTTGAATTGGCAAAAGAAAGCTATATAGTAGCTAAAATGATTCATGAATGGGATGCTACAGCAAAAATTGCGGCAGGTTTGAGTATGGGTTTTGATTTTCTTTTTCTGATTATTTATGCTTCATTTATTTCTTTTCTGATCTTGAAAATTAATAAATATTTGTTTTTGAATAGTAACGAAAAAAGTTTGGGAAGGGTATTTGTTGGAATCCCTTTTTTGGCTGCTTTTTTTGATATTATCGAAAATATAGCCTTGATTAAATTATTGTTGGGTGATATACAAAGCAAATGGAGTTTACAGGCTTATTATGCAGCTGTTATAAAATTTGGATTATTGATTATTGCGATTGTGTATATTTTAATTGGAGGAGCAATTTTAATTTATAAAAGATTGAAAAAAGATGAAGTTTAAAATTTTGCGTTAAGTCAAAAAAAATCCAGCAATTGCTGGATTTTTTTATGTGATCTGTTGATCTAACAGTATCTCAAGTTTTATTGAATACCTAATTTTGATTTTACTGCTGGCATAAGGTCTTCACCTTCAAAAACAATCAATCCTTTTCCTGGTGATGAATCAAAAACATATTTAACACCTTTTGATTTTGCAACGTCCTGAACTGCTTTTTGAGCTTTTTCAACGATTGGTTTTAAAAGATCAAAACGCTTTTTTTGAATTTCCTGTTCAGCAGTTTGTCCGTATTTTTGAATTTTTTGCTGTAATTGTTGAACCTCTAATCTTCTTTCTTCATTTTTAGCATCCGTTTGTGTAGGTGCTTCAGCATCATACTTTTTAAGTTTTGCCTGCAATGCAGTTGCTTGACCATTGTACTCATCTGCATAAGTTTGCTGAACTTTTTTCAATTCAGTTTCCATAGCTTTAGTTTCTGGCATAGACATCAATAATTTTTCACTATCAATATGAGCAACACTTTGTGCCTGAACGGTATTAAATGCAAAAAACATTGCAAATGCCACGAGTAAATTTCTAAATAATTTCATTTTTCTAATAATTTGTTAATAATTTCTGTTGTTTAATTTAATGTTTTTTATTTTTACTTCACTTTCATTCTGATTTTTTTCGATCTTCAATTTCTTTTAATTTTGCTGCTCGTTTTTCATCGGCAACCTTTTTCAATGAATCTCTTTTTCTGATTCTTGCCTCCTGCTGTACTTTAATTCTTGCTTTTAAAGCTTCTCGTTTAGCTATTTTCTCTTCCACTCTTATTTGTTCTGCTGTTTTTTCTACTTCAACAGAGTAGTCACCAGAAGAATCCGCAGAATCTTCTTCTTCAAAATCATCGGCATCATCAACTATAGCATTTGCAGGTACAGCTACACCGGCTTTCTGCATTCTTTTTCTTTTCTTATCGTCTAACTCTTGCCTTTTGCGACCTTTTACTATACTATTAAGAACCTGTTCACTTATGTCAAATTTATTATTACTATATAAAATAATCAGATCACTTGATTTATCCAATACAAAATCATAACGTTTTCTTTTTGCAATTTCCTGAACTGCATTAAAAACATGATCCTGAACTGGTTTAGCTAATTGTTTCCTTAGTTGAAACAAATCACCAGTTGGTCCAAAATATGAAATCTGCAAGCGTTTTAATTCGTCTTGTTTAATGGCAATATCTTCTTCTCGTTCAGTTATCAGTTCTTCGGTTAATAAGGGTTTTTCATTGCTCAGATCTGTTTTTAGCATATTGATCTCACCAAATAGGTCATCTAACTTAAGTTGCCACTTTCTTACTTTGCCATCTAATTTTGTTTGGGCTTCAACATATTCAGGAATATTCTCTAAAATATAATTCATATCAATATAAGCTACTCTTTGTGCTTTTTGAGCACTTGCCATTAAGCTTGAAAAAAGTACTAATATTAATAAAAATCTTTTCATTTTCTTATTGTGATCTTTTGAAAAAATCACATCAAATTAATTTTTGTAGCAAATATACTAAAATAGCTTAGAATTGTTGCCCAATAATAAAATGTGTTTGCCATCCGGATATTTCATTTGTTCCCGGAATATTATCAAATCCATAACCAAAATCAATTCCTAATAACCCAAATGCTGGCATAAATACTCTAATACCACCACCTGCAGATCGTTTTAATGAAAACGGATTATAGTCTTGAAAACCATCCCATGAATTACCACCTTCTAAAAATGTTAATGCATAAATAGATGCTGAAGGTTTCAATGTGATTGGGTATCTAAATTCAAAAGCAACTTTGTTATAAATTGTTCCTCCTGTAACAGTTGATAAACTTGAATTTGGATAACCTCTTAAAGCAATAGTTGTACGTCCGTCAAACCGTCCTTGTGATAAACCATCTCCACCAACATAAAAACGTTCAAATGGTGGAGCTCCAATTTCATCATTATAAGCACCCAAGAAACCTAATTCAGCATTTGACATTAATACAAGTTTACCCACTACAGGAGTATACCATTTACCGGTAAATACCACTTTATAATATTCTAACCATTTGTATAATTCTTCATCAGGCATATCTGCATAATCTTTATCTTCAGAAGTTAATAGAGAATATGGAGGAGTAAGTTTTAACAATACATTAAATTGAGACCCATTCTTTGGGAAAATAGGGCTTGGCCCTGAGTTATTCCTTCCTAAATTAAGTGAAAAACTAAAATTGTTTGATATTCCATTGTCAAAATCAAATGAAGATATACGATAGTTTTTCAATTTAAACCTTTGGTAGTTTAAAGATGTTGATAATGTAAAGAAATCATCTGGCCAGTTCAAACGTTGTGATAAACCAACGGAAGCACCAATGATATCAAGCAGTTGATCTTTGTCTACATCACGTGTTCTATAATCATAACCGTACTGACTTGAATTATATATGGAGAAATTAAATCCTTTTGGTTTTTTACCTCCCCACCAAGGTTCAGAAAAAGAAACGCTGTACGTTCTGTAATATTTACTAACCTGAAGACGTAATGCAATACTTTGACCATCTCCTCTTGGAACAGGTTTATATTCCTTTATATTAAAAACATTTTTTATGGAGAAATTATTGAAGGATAAACCTAATGTTCCAACAAATGCACCACCACCGTAACCACCTTGTAATTCAATTTGACTTGAACCCTTTTCTGAAAGGCTGTATTCAATATTCGCTGTTTTGTCTTGGAAATTTGGTTGTACATCTGGCACAATATTTTCAGCATCAATATAGGGTAATTGACCTAATTGACGAATAGTTCGAATAATATCTGATTTGCTAAAAAGATCTCCAGGTCTTGTAAAAACCTCACGATATAAAACATGATCGTTTGTGACATCATTTCCTTTTATGGATATTTTATTGATAGTAGCAGCCTCATCTTCAACAATTCTAATCTCTAGATTAATTGTATTGTTATCCGCACTGGTTTCTACAGCATTAACCCTTGAAAAAAGATACCCATTATCTAAATAAGTGTTTGTAATATCTTGTGAATCAGGCGTTCCATCACCATATACTCTTTCATTTAAAGCTTTGCCGTTATAAGTTACTCCTTCATCAATACGTAAAATACTTTGCAATTGCTGATCGGTAAAAACTGTATTTCCTAAAAAATTAATTTCACCAAATTTATACCTATTCCCTTCATTTACTGTAATATCAAGATTAATGGTATTGTCATCATTCCAAGAAATAGAATCCTTTATGATCAACGCATCTCTATATCCTTTTTCTTGATATTTTTCAACAACTTTTTCTAGATCGGCTTCATAAAGATCTTCCACAAATTTTGATGGAGAGAACATTTGCATGATGCCTTTTTGTTTCGTTTTTTTAAGCTGTTTTCTTAGCTTCTTATCATTTAATGCGCTATTTCCATGAAAGGTAATATTCTTTATTTTGATCCGGTCTCCTTTATCGATCAAAATTAAAGCATCTTTTGTATTTGGCTTAGCAGTATCAAGTTTTGTGGTTATCGTTGCTTTGGTTTTTAAAAATCCTTTTTCACGAAATTTATTTTCTATAAAATTTTCAGTAGTAGTGACCAAGTTTTCAGTAAGCATTGAACCTCTTTGAAATTCAATTTCCTTTTCCAGATCTTGTATTTTCGATTTTTTGATTCCTTTAATAGTAACAGAACCCACTTTGTCAAGTTCAGAAACCTCAATTTCTAAATAGATAACGTCTTTGTCCATTTGGGTTACAAATACCTCAACATTACTAAAAAGTTTTGAAGTCCATAATTTTTTAATAGCAGAAGATAATTTGTCACCAGGAATCTTAATAGATTGTCCGTTATTCAATCCAGAAAAGATCAAAATGGACTGTTCGGAAATGGTCTGATTTCCCTTAATGGAAATTCCACCTATAGTATATTTTTTATTCTTTTGTATATCAATTGGTCCACTTGGTATAACCTTCTTAATTGTATCATTTGCTTTTTTTACAGGAACAATTGTATCCGAGACAGTTTTACCTGTTGATTTTGTAATTTCAGAACCCCTTTCCTGCGCATTTGCAGCAAATAATGTAAAAATTAAAAGTAGGGGTAATATACTAATATTCAGCTTATTTATTGCTGTTTTCAACCTGTTCACTAATTTTTCCAAATCGTCTCTCTCTGCTTTGATAATTTAATATTGCCTCGTAAAAATCCTCTTTATTAAAATCTGGCCACAATACATTTGTAAAGTATAATTCAGCGTAAGCGATTTGCCAAAGTAAAAAATTACTTATACGTTTTTCGCCACTGGTTCTAATTAAAAAATCAACGACGGGCAAAGTAAATGTATATAAATGACTATTTATAATATTTTCATCAATTTCTTCGATTTTTAGTTCATTATTAACAATTTTTTTAGAAATAATTTTTGTAGCATTTACAATTTCTTCTCTTGAGCCGTAATTAAGTGCTAGGGTTAAAGTGAGATTTGAATTATTTTTGGTTAATTCAATGACTTCCATTAATTGTTTTTTAGCATTATTTGGAAGTTTTTCTAGGTTGCCAATGGCTTGGACTTTAATATTATTTTTTTGAAATGTTGGAATCTCCTTTTTTAAGGAACTAACCAATAAGCTCATTAAGGTGTCTACCTCAAATTTTGGCCTTTTCCAGTTTTCAGTTGAAAAAGCAAACAATGTCAAGGCTTCAACACCTATTTCTGTAGCTGCTTCAACGGTTTGTCTTACTGCATCAACACCTCTTTTGTGCCCGAATACACGTTTAAAACCTTGTCCTTTTGCCCATCTGCCATTACCATCCATGATCACAGCAACGTGTTTGGGTAATTTATTTGGATCTATTTTTGTTTTCAAACTCATCATCTATCTGCATTAAAATGTACCAGTATAACAACCTTCTCTACCAAAACCAAATACAATGGTAATACCTGTAAAAACATACCAATCATTATTATTCGGATTGATTTGGATATTTCCATTTGGGTCAACTGGGTTGCCATCACCATCGATTTTAGCATAAGTTGGATAACCATCAATATCATCTTTAAACGTATATCTAAAGGATGTTTCAAAAGCAATACCCACATTTGGTGCCAGTTTTGTTTTATAACCTATTCCAAATGGCACATTGAAATTAAAAATTCTTCCGTCATCTCTTGTTACATAATTGGCAACCGCCGCTTCTATAATAATATATGGTGTTTGTGTGTAACCAATTCTTGATAAACTGTATTTAAAGAAATGGTATTCAATTCCTGCTGCTACTTCATGAACTGTATTGCTGAAGGATAAACCTCTTGCTTCTCTAAATGAATTGCCGGATTTGGTATCATCACCCGAAACCTTTGCATAAGTGTATGTTCCTCTGATTGTAAAATGTGGACTCATATTCCATTTATAAATTCCACCTATAGCATAATTATTAGGCCATATATATTTTGTGCTACCAATATCACCAATATAATTACTACCTCCCAAAAAAACTCCAAGCTCATTAATTTGAGAATAAGAGTTGATTGAACTCAGTAAAAATAGAAATGCTATGATATGTTTTTTCATAAAAATAAAATAGGTTGCAAATATAAAAAAAACCATTTGCTTTTAAATTAATTGCAAGGTCTTTTTTGATAAACAGAATTTTACAGATAAAATTGTATGATCTTAGTTGATATTAATTTCGATTATCCTCTCCCCAAAGCAATTTTTCGCGTAAAGTTTTAATAAAAGACCGGTTGTTTAATTGAACGGTCTTTATGCTAAACTCATTTTTTTCAATGATTATCTTTGTTTTGTTAGTTATGGTAATTACCCTTGAATCTAAAGTTAATAAAGCTTCATTGGCTCTGCTGTCAACTTTAATCTCAATTTTTGTTTTAATCGGAATGACCAATGGTCTTACACTTAAACTATGTGGTGCAATAGGTGTTAAAACTAAATTTTTTGATCCTGGTGAAATAATTGGCCCACCACAACTTAAAGAGTAACCTGTTGATCCTGTTGGGGTTGAAAT
>JADGEA010000476.1 GCA_016744615.1 Flavobacteriaceae bacterium | reverse complement strand
TTCTTTATGGAGGAATGCCGAAGAATGGGACTCGAAGTTTTAGGTCCCGATGTGAACGAGTCTTATTATAAATTTACTGTAAATGATAAAGGAGCTATCCGTTTTGGAATGGGAGCTATAAAAGGAGTTGGAGGAAATGCTGTAGCTACCATAGTAGATACTAGAGATGATGGAAAATACAAGTCGGTTTTTGATTTATCAAAACGAATTGATTTAAGAGCTGCTAATAAAAAAGCTTTTGAAGGTTTAGCACTTGCAGGAGGTTTTGATTGTTTTGATACCCATAGAGCACAATACCTGCATCCAGATGAAAAGGGGGTCCTTTTTATTGAAAAAGTATTGCGTTTTGCTTCCAAATTTCAGGAATCTCAAAATAGCGACCAGTTGGATATATTTGGTGGTGGTAGTGAGGTGCAAATCCCGGAACCAGAAGTTCCTCCATGTGAAGAATGGGGAACTCTTAAAAAATTAAAACAAGAAAAAGAAGTCGTAGGTATTTATATTTCTGGACATCCCTTAGATGATTTTAAAACAGAAATCGATCGGTTTTGTAATTGTTCTGCTTCCGATTTTAATCATTTAGAAAGCTTCCTTAATAGAGAGATGTGTTTTGGGGGAATGGTAGGTGACGTGCAGCATAGAGAAACGAAGATGGGTAAAGGCTGGGCCTTATTTACGGTAGAAGATTTTACCGAAAGTTATGAGTTTAGAATTTTTGGGGAGCAATACCTTAAATTCCGTCACTTTTTAGTGCCGAACTCATTTATTTTTTTAAAGGCATTGGTTAGAGAGGGATGGGTAAATAAAGAAACTCAGAAAAAAAGTGACCCAAGAATACAATTTAACAGCATGCAAATGTTACAAGATGTAATGGATAATCATGCGAAAAAGTTGACCATACAGATACCAATTGATGAGGTAAACGATAGTAAAATTACAAGTTTAAAAGAAATTATTACCAATCATAAAGGGGATAAGCATTTGGATTTAGTTATTTATGAAGTATCCGAAAAAATAAAAATCACAATGCCTTCCAAAAAATTTAAGATAGATATATCCAACGACTTATTAAAAAAATTAGAAGAAGAACAAATTAAGTATAAGCTTAACTAATCAAAGTTTTTGAATCATAAAAAATCATGATACTTACATTGTATTTTCCAATGATTTGATTGTAAGTTAAAGAAGAAATATTGACTACATTTGTATAACAATTAAAAAATTATATTATGGCATTAGAAATAACAGACCAGAATTTTGAAGAAACAGTATTAAAAAGTGATAAGCCTGTATTAGTTGACTTTTGGGCAGCTTGGTGTGGACCATGTAGAATGGTTGGACCTATTATTGAAGAAATTAGTAATGATTTTGAAGGTAAAGCTATTGTGGGTAAACTTGATGTAGATGCAAATCAAGAATTTGCAGCTAAATTTGGAGTAAGAAACATT
>JADGEA010000475.1 GCA_016744615.1 Flavobacteriaceae bacterium | reverse complement strand
CTTTTTTTATTGTCTAGGAAAATAAAAAAATATTAGATGAATTAACGGTGAATAAATTTGATTATGCCTAAATGAATGCAACGTCATGGTGTATTTTTCATTTAAAGATATAGTTTTATTATTGACTCAATAATTAAAAAAAGCAAGATATAAAAATATAGATGTTCAGGTCTAATCTTAAAATTTTTTGATATTTGTTTTCACTTACTAGACTCCGTTACTAAAAATAAACTTAAATTATAATTAAAAAAACAGTAGATAATAGTTTGTTTTTCCATTTTTTTGAGGTATAGTTATATTGAAACATGTTAAGGCACTTAACTTTTTTATTTTTTTAGGTATTGTGAATAAATACTTTAACTGGGTATTAAAAACCAAAATTAAAAATTTGAAGTTAGATGAGAAACCTTTTTTATTAAAAAAATTATTCATCTTTTGCACTTAATACTCTAAATTTTCAATTAATTTTTTAACAATATTAAAAGGGGGAATAAAAATGTTATTTGATCTTGTAAAAAGTATGAACAATTTGTTTTGGGGCTATCTATTGATTTTTCTGCTGGCAGGTACAGGGATTTACTATACCTTTATATTAAAATTTGTCCAAGTCAGAAGATTTTTCGACAGTATAAAAAAAGCCATAGGTGGTGCTAGCATAGGTGAAGAAGCTGGAGATAAAGGGATGAACTCATTCCAATCTTTAACTACAGCAATTGCAGCACAGGTAGGGACTGGAAACTTAGCCGGAGCAGCTACAGCAATTGTATCTGGTGGACCAGGAGCAATCTTTTGGATGTGGATTACTGCATTTTTCGGTATGTCTACTGTCTTTGCAGAGGCTGTATTAGCTCAAATGTTTAAAAAAGAAGTAAATGGTAAGATGAGAGGAGGGCCTGCTTTTTATATACAAGAAGGTATTAAAAATAAAAAACTAGCCAAATTTTTAGCTAGTTTCTTCTCAATTAGTATTATTATAGCACTTGGTTTTGTAGGTAATATGGTTCAAGCCAATTCCATAGGAAATGCGTTTAAAGAATCTTTTGATGTGAACCCTATTATCATTGGTGTAATTGTAGCAATTTTAGCTGGATTAATTTTTAAGGGTGGGGTAAAGAGTATCGCTTCATTTACAGAAAAAGTTATTCCAATTATGTCCGTTCTATATATTGTTGGAGCATTAATAATTTTATTTAAAAATCCTCAGGGTACCATGGAAGCTTTCAAATTAATTTTTGTATGTGCTTTCTCTCCTAAAGCTGCTGCTGGTGGGGTTCTAGGTGTTACAGTTAAACAGGCTGTTAGATATGGAGTTGCACGTGGATTATTCTCTAATGAAGCCGGAATGGGTTCTACACCTCATGCCCATGCAATTGCAAAGGTTAAACATCCTTGTGATCAAGGGTTAGTAGCTATGTTTGGAGTTTTCTTTGATACATTTGTTATCCTTAC
>JADGEA010000474.1 GCA_016744615.1 Flavobacteriaceae bacterium | reverse complement strand
TATTTTTGATGAACATTGTCAGCTTACAAAAAATACAAATATTGATATTTCTGGGCTTTCGTACGATAGACTTATAGATGAAGGAAGCATGCAATGGCCTGTTCTTAATAGTACACACAAAGGAACTCCACGTTTGTTTACAGATAGAAAATTTGCTACTCCTAGTGGTAAAGTAAATTTTAATATCCCAAACAATACAGAAAATCAATCTGCAAAACCAAGTAGCGAATATCCATATATTTTAACAAATGGTAGAATTAGAGACCAATGGCACACTCGTACAAAAACAGGAAAAGTAAACAGGCTAAATACACATATTCCTTCTCCATTTTTAGAATTACATCCTTCCGATGCAATTGATTTAAGACTTAAAGACGAAGATATTGCTGTTATATCTAATCAGTACGGAGAAGTTAGAGTTAAGGTTACAATTACCGAAAACATAAAAAAAGGAGTAGTTTTCTTGCCTATACATTGGGGTAAAATACTAGGTTCTGATTTTGGTAGAGCAAATAACCTTACAAGTAATTTAATTGACCCCGTTTCTAAAGAGCCCGATTACAAATACACAGTAGTATCTGTTAAAAAATTTAAGAAAGAGAAACAAAAAATATGTATAATAGGTGCTGGAGCAGCTGCTTACAGGTTTATTCAAACATACAGAAATCATAATACAGAAGATGAGATTGAAGTATTCTCAGGAGAAAAGCACCCTTTCTACAATAGAGTTCTTCTACCAGAATATGTAAGTGAAGAGCTTAGTTGGAGTCAATTACTTAAAATGAAAGAAGGTGAAGTAGAAAAACTAAACATAAATCTTCATTCTAATACAAAAATTGATAAAATAAATAATACTGAAAAATATATTATTGATGATAAGGGAAAGAAACATATTTTCAACAAGTTAATAATAGCCACGGGAAGCAGATCTTTTGTTCCTAACGATGCATACTTACACCTCCCTGGCAGGTTTACTATGCGAAATAAAGATGATGCTGACAGACTTAGAGGTTATTTAGAATCTACTGGTCTTCCTACAAACAAACAGCATACTGTAATTATTGGGGGTGGACTACTAGGCTTGGAACTAGCAGCATCTTTAAAGAAAAAAGATATAAATATTACCATAATCCAAAGAGCTTCAAGGCTAATGGAAAGACAATTAGATAGGGTTGCAAGTAAATTACTTGCCGAAAATGTTCAGGAAAAAGGAATACAAATATATTTCAACAACGAAGTTAACACTGTTTTTGAAGACGAAAATAATGATAAAAATCTATCAATTACGTTAAAAACAGGAAAGGTACTTAATGCCAATGCCATAGTTTACGCAATAGGAACTGCGCCTAATTTCGAAATTGTTAAGGGAAGTGACATAAAATATAAGAGAGGAATAATTGTCAATCAATATTTACAAACAAACATACCAGATATTTTTGCACTTGGGGAA
>JADGEA010000029.1 GCA_016744615.1 Flavobacteriaceae bacterium | reverse complement strand
GAAAGATGGCTATCAACCATGACCAAATCTAATTAAATTGAATAATTTAGCACCAATTATAAGTTTTGAAAATTATATTTTACAAGGCTTGTGGAAGTGAGAAACTTGAGTTAAGAATAAAAACAAATGGGTAATATGAAAAATTAAATACATGCTGTAACAAAGAAGTATAAAAATAATAGCCGAAATAGTAGTAAATATGAACATTATAGCCCACATAAAATTTAGTAGTAAATTGAAAATTTCTACTTCCGCAAACCGCTACTATTCTTATACCAGTAGTTGGCAACAAGCAAAACACACACACGTAAATGAAAGATAATAAACACATAGAAAGAGACGGACAAACAGCTACAAAAATCTTTTATAATAGAAGTTTAGAAGTTGATTATAGAACTCTTGAGCCTATTTTGAAAGAAGGAATGTCAGTTTTAGATGTTGGTTGTGGAACTGGTTCTATATCTAAAGACATTGCAAACATTGTTGGTGAATTGGGGAAAGTTATAGGAATAGATAATACAGCAAAGTTTATAGAAAGTGGTAAAGAAACATATAAAAACATACAAAACTTAAATCTTTTACATTCTGATTTATTTGACTTTCGAACTAGCGAAAAATTTGACTTAATTACTTCAGCAAGAACTTTACAATGGTTAAACAATCCGAAAGATGCGTTATTAAAAATGAAATCATTGTTAAACCCAAATGGCAGAATTTCAATTCTAGATTACAATCACAATAATTTAAAATGGAATCCAGAACCTCCAACGAGTATGAAAGAGTTTTATAAAATTTTCTTAAAATGGAGAAATGATGCAGGAATGAATAATGGAATTGCGGATGATTTACCTGACCTTATGAAAGAAATTGGAATGGTGGAGATTGAAAAAATAAATTCAGACGAACATTACGAAAAAAATAGAGCTGATTTTAAATCAAAAGTTGGAATATGGTCTCAAGTTGCTGGTTCTGTTCAAATGGTTGAAGAAGGATATTTAAACAACGATTTAAGATTAAAGGCTATCGAAGAATATAATGATTGGATTGAAAATAAAGCTATTTCTATGACAATGAAACTGAATGAAGTGAGAGGAAAAATGTAAACTTAAGTCGTGTATAATTAATTGCTTCTAGCTTACTTACGAAAATCCTCTCGGATTTTCTATTTGTTTTTTTTGCGAAATTACGTGCTTAACCACGCAACTAACCATACACAAACACGTTGGTAGTAATTACGACTGACTCGAAAGCAACAATCGAAAATTAAGTTAAAAAATGATAAATTAAATTTTGTAAATTTGCTTTTAAATGGAAATAGTAACTGATATAAGTAAAATACGTAGTTTATCACAAATCATTTCGCCATCTAATTTTAAAAAGATTGTGCGAGAAGGTGACTATTATTCAACATTTTACAAATTAAAAAAATATGCAACAGTTACAGATTCTACAACCAATCTTGATGCAATAAATGTTATATATAATTCGCTATTAAAAAATTATAAAAATGAGTATGTTTATAAAAATATACTTACAAATAAATTACTTCTAAAAAAGTATAGTTTAAAAAACACAATAGCATTAAACGAATTTAATATTGGAAAGTCAATTGCAGACTTTGTTTTATTGAACGGAGAAGCAAGAGTTTACGAAATAAAAACAGAGCTTGATAATCTTGAAAAATTAGATAAGCAAGTATTAGATTACTGCAAATTTGGTGACAAAGTTTACATAGTAACTAGTTCAAAACACGTAAATAAATTAATTGAACTTTATGATAATTCTACAATTGGAATTATTGAATTAACACCAAGAAACGCTTTGAAAACAATAAAAAAAGCTACAAGTAATGAGGCTACTTTTAGTTACGAAGTACTGTTTAAAACCTTAAGAAAACAAGAATATTTAGATATAATTGAGGAATACTTCAACTTTGTGCCAGAAGTTTCTAATACAAGAATTTTCAAAGAGTGTTTAGCCCTAGCCAAAAAGATTGAAATTTCATTGTTTCAAAAATTAGTAGTTAAAAAACTCAAATCTAGAAATATTTCTAATCCAAAAAAAATTCAAGAAAAAGCGATTCCAGAGAGTCTAAAACATATTTGTTATTCATTGAATTTTTCTAAAAATGAGTATGAAAAATTAAACTCATTTCTTAATCAAAAAAGCAAAATATGTATTTCCCATATTTAAGAGGTAAACAATTTGAATTAATTGCCTTAAGAGAATTGTGTTCTCTTTTTCCGCAGGAATTAAATAAAATTTCCCCAGTTATTGAACCTGTCAAAGCTTCAAGCACTTTAAATTCTACTTTAGCTGAATTCGTAAATCGAAACGCAAATTTTAACCTAATTATAAATCCGAGAGTTGGAGATTTAGAAGGACAATACGAAAGAATTATTGAAATAATTACTTCTTCAATTCCAGCAGAGTATAACAACTATCAACTAGCTGTTATAATTGACTCTAAAACTGAAATAAACATTACGACATTAATTGAGTTTGTAAATGCATTGAATTTAAATTATAACGGAATTACATTAATACACGAAACAGAAATAAACAGCCAAAATATTGAGTATTTAAATAACCAATTGAACATAGTTTACAATGTTATTTATTTTCAAAAAACTAGTCGCAGGTATTATCGTGAATTTGGAGCCAACACACTTGTCAGTCTAGATGATTATTTTATAGAGCAATCAAGGAACGCTGACTATTTGAATAAAGAAAGTGATTTTTCAAAGGAATACAGATTCTATGCCCAAGATGGTTTTGTTGGATTTTCTGACTTTTTAACAATTGGTGATAATTATTCAGAATCTGGGTTTTTACCAAGAGCAGTAGCAATTCATTTGAGTTATTTGGAAAATGAACAAATTAAAGTAAAACATTTCGTTTCTGACTCTAATGAGGATGTCGCTGATATTGCTGGTAAATTTTCAGAAGCAATTAATAAATTAGTTATTTGGTGCGACCAAAATAATTTAAATACTACTGCTATAAACGTATTTAGAGATTTACAACAAAGAGGTCATTTTCCAGGTTTAGGTACTTTGAAAAAACTATCAATAATGAATCATATAGAATTAGTAATTAATAATATTTAATTATGAACTGTTGTATTAATTGTTTTACTAGTTCGTATCTAATTAGTATTATTAACGGTGACGATAGAACTGGGACTTGTGATTTTTGCGGTACTAAAAACACTTCAATTTATTCAGCAAGAGAATTATCAGATTTTTTTAGAAATATATTATCGCTGTATGTTACCGACGAAAACTCAAAACTTTCATTAGTTAAATCATTAGAAAAAGATTTTAACCTATTCACAGAAGAGGTTAAAAGTCCTTTGGATTTATTAAAAACAATTTTTGCAGATGAAATCGATGATTCAAAAGAAATATTTGAAAATAATGTTTCATTCCAAAACAAATCGCTTTTAGAGGCAGAGTCAGATAACTTACATAATGTTTGGAATGCTTTCAAAAAAGAAATTAAATATAGCAATCGCTATCATATTCAAAACACAATAGATTTAAAAGAATTAGAGTCATTTTTTCTACAAGAAGGATTTTATAGAGAAATAAAAAAAGGAAGAATTCTTTTTAGATGTCGAGTTTCTGATAAAAATGGTTTTCTTTCCGAAAATATGGGGAATCCTCCAACTCCAAAATTAGCCTCAAGCGGAAGAGCAAACCCAAAGGGAATTTCTTATTTATACGTTGCTGACAGCCTTGAAACTTCATTATATGAAACCAGAGCATCATTATTTGATTATGTCACAGTTGGCGAGTTTAAGGTCAAAGAGGATATTAAAATATTGAACTTAAAAAACACAAAAGACGACCCGATTTTTTGGGCTGAGAATGAAGTGGTTGAAAATTATTTAACATACATTCCTTTTATACAAACACTTCAAAAAGAATTGTCTTTACCAATCAGAAAACGAGACAAAGAATTAGACTATATTCCTACCCAGTATATATCTGAATTTATTAAATCAATAAAGAAAAATGACAAATTGTTTTTTGATGGTGTTGAATACCAAAGTTCTTTAAATTCAAAAGGTTATAACATTGCGATTTTTAATCCTGAAAAATTGGAATGTTTTAAAACTAATGTTTATGAAATTAAAGATATCAAATTAACACACGGAAAAATAAAATAACTATTGCCAACAAAGTCGTGTATAATTAATTGCTTCTAGCTTACTTACGAAAATCCTCGCGGATTTTCTATTTGGTTTTTTTTGCTAAATTAGTTGCTTAAACACGCAATGTAGTATACCCATATTTAAGACAATGCTAAGATAGACTTTTTTCTAATAATTTATTATTTTGATGATGATTTTGTGATGATGATTTGTTGGAAACTCGAGGTGCGAGAGTTAAGAATTACAGATGGATTGAATACATATATTAAAGAATGATGTGTACAAAAAAGAAAACAAAGTTTTATTTATCTTTGGATATGATTTTTATGCACTTATCTAATGACTTTTGTAATATAAAATAGTAAAAAAGTGAAATTGATACGCATTACTTGTATAGTTTTATACGTCATTTTGATAACGAGTTGTAACAAATCACAACTTGCTCAAACGCCTAATATTCTTCTTATTTGTATAGATGACCTTCGCCCTGAATTGAAAAGCTTTAGTGCAGATCATATTAGCTCACCAAATATTGATGAGTTAGCAGAAATGGGAGTCTCTTTTCAGAAACATTTTGTCAATGCACCAAGTTGTGGACCATCTCGTTACACTTTATTAACAGGTCAATATGGGCCTGCAGGGAATGACGCACTTTTCCAACGGGCAAAAAAAATAGCACAAGGACTATCTATAGATCCGAGTATGCCAGAGTGGTTCAGAACACACGGTTATACAACAGTTTCAGTCGGAAAAGTATCCCATCATCCTGGAGGAAGAGGAGGTGCAGATTGGAATGACACCACTATGATTGAAGTTCCTAATGCTTGGGACAAACATCTTATGCCAGTTGCGGAGTGGGAGCATCCACGTGGAATGATGCATGGGCTGGCTCATGGAGAAATTCGAATAAATCCTAAAGAGATGGATGTTTTTCAATCCGTTGAGGGAGATGATAACATCTATCCAGATGGAGCGATTACAGATGAGGCATTGAAACAATTAAGAGAGCTTACTACCACTAACAGAAAACCATTTTTTCTTGCAATTGGAATCCTCAAACCACACCTGCCTTTTGGAGCGCCAAAATCTTATTTAGATCGATATGAAGGTGTTGAATTTCCTTTAATAGAACATCCTGATAAACCAGAGGGGAGAACCACATGGCATGGTTCCGGTGAATTTAAGCAATATAATCAATGGGGAAAAAACCCAAATACAGATAAAGCTTTTGCTGATGAGGTGCGTCGTCATTATGCAGCTTGTGTTAGTTATGCTGATTCGCAAGTAGGAAAAATTCTTGCAGAATTGAAACGGACAGGAGCAGATAAAAATACGATTGTTGTACTTTGGGGTGACCATGGCTGGCATTTGGGAGAACATGCTATTTGGGGAAAGCATAGTTTGTTCGAGGAGTCGTTACATTCTCCACTGATAATTCATTATCCTGGGATAAAACGAAAAGGTGCTAAAACTGACGCTATTGTGGAGACACTTGATATCTTTCCAACACTATGTGATTTAACAGGAGTTGAAATTCCTAAATTTGTGCAAGGGGTGTCGCTGAATGGAATATTAGAATATCCAAATATGATTGGTCATTCGGCTGTAGCTTACAAAAAAGACGTTTTGACAATAAGAACAGCAACGCATCGGATGACGCTTCATAAGGATGGTTTTGTAGAATTGTATGATCATACAACTGTAGAAAATGAAACCAAAAATGTAGCGGATAAACATCCGGAATTAGTGGAGGAGCTAAAGAATACTTTAAAAGATAAAATGCATTATATTAAAACGTTACACAATAAATAACCTTCAGATACCTTGTGGAAAAAGAAGCTATTAACCATCAATATCAAACAAATATTCAACAGTAACCTTAAAATATCTTGCCATTTTTATGGCTAAAGTGACAGATGGGTTGAATTTATTCTTTTCAATGGCATGAATTGTTTGCCTTGATACACCCAATTTTTCTGCTAGATTTGCTTGAGTAAGATCATGTCTTGCCCGTTCAACTTTTACAAGATTTTTCATAGATCTATTCTCTTTTTAATATAGAAAGTTACTAAATAAAACCAGAAAAATAAAGTAATAAAATAATCTAAAGGGAAATTTGATTTTTTTGAGATAGCGAATAAAAAAATTGCAATTAATAAAGTTATTATGGAAGTGAGTTGAAACGATTCCAATCTTAATTTATTGATATAATCATCTTCTACTTTTTCTTTAGCAAGCATATATATTAACATACCAATAAATGATAAAACATAGAAAATGTGCGTTGTATTTTTTCCTCCAACAAATATAGTTATTAGACCATAGTTATTTTGTGAATTGATTTCTGATGTTTGACTATTGCAATCAACACTATTCCATCCCCTCATAAAATCATCACCACCACCAATAATAGAGCCAACAATAAAAAGTATCAATCCAACTTTTTTAAACCAATTGGGTAATATTTGAATTTTCATAGATCTATTCTTTTTTTGATGTAAAAGGTTATCAGGTATATAAACAAGAAAATGGTTATAAGATCGTCAACATAAAATTTCAGTTGGCTTGAAAAAACGAATAAAATTAAAGCAGTAAACAGACTAATTAATGCTGTTATTTGATAAGATTCTAAACGCAACTTATTGATATAATCATCTTCTATTTTTTCTTTGGACATGATATAGATAATCATCCCAATAATAGCGATGATATCAAAAGAATGCATAAATATTTCTCCAAAATAATTGGTAAACGAATCTGTTTTTATATTAGTAGGAATATCTTGATTATAATAATATCCCTTATTATATCCTTCCGTATAAGCATCACCACTACCTAAAAAAGAAAACATAATAAACATAATTAGTCCAACTTTTTTAAACCAGTTTGGTAGTATTTGCATTTTCATAATCTATTATTTTTATACAAATGTAAATAAAACTTTACATTATATCAAGTAATATAGAATATATTTAGATATTAAACTAAATAAATGTTTTGAAAAGTAGTGATATAGTCAGCGGGTGATTTTATCCATAACGGATAAAATCACCTGCTGACTATCCGGCTATGCATTTTTTCTTTGTAACTTTACAACTTAATTTATTATTAATAATGTCAAAATTATACCTTGTTCCAACTCCTATTGGTAATCTGGAAGACATGACTTTTCGGGCTGTAAATATTTTAAAGGAAGTAGATGTTATTTTAGCTGAAGATACCCGGACTTCGGGTAAGTTGCTAAAACATTTTGAAATAGTTACTCCCATGCAAAGTTTTCATATGCACAATGAGCATAAAATGTTGGATAGGATCATAAATCGCTTAAAAAGCGGAGAAGCTATGGCTTTGATTTCTGATGCAGGAACTCCTGCAATTTCTGATCCCGGATTTTTAATTACACGTGCCTGTATTGAAAATGATATAGAGGTTGATTGTTTACCTGGTGCTACTGCTTTTGTTCCAGCTTTGGTAAATTCCGGTCTGCCGAATGATAAGTTTATTTTTGAAGGATTTTTGCCTGTAAAAAAGGGAAGACAAACCCGATTAAAATTTTTAGCAGAAGAAACCCGAACCATGATTTTTTATGAATCGCCACATAAAATAATAAAGACTTTAGGTCATTTTGCAGAATATTTTGGAGAAGAGAGATTGCTCTCTGTTTCGAGAGAGATTTCAAAATTATACGAAGAAACTATCCGCGGAAGCGTAAAAGAGGTGATGCAACATTTTGAAAATAAACCGCCCAAAGGAGAGTTTGTTATTATTGTTTCTGGTAATCAAAATTGATTACTTTTATACAAAAAAAGATCAGTGCCAAACCAAACCTCTTTTCAAGTTTATAATGCCTCCGCAGGAAGTGGTAAAACATTTACATTGGTAAAAGAGTATTTAAAAATTCTTTTACAATCCACGGATGATTATCTATTCCAAAAAATATTAGCTATCACTTTTACCAATAAAGCTGCTGGTGAAATGAAAGAGCGAGTTTTAAGTAGTTTACTTGCGTTTTCCAATGAAAGTAGAGGAGATATGTTAGATATGATGGTTGCTGATACAGGGTTAGAAATTCTGGTAATTCAAAATCGATCTAAAAGAATTCTTCAAAGTATTTTACAAAATTATGCCGCTTTTCAAATTAAAACTATTGATAGTTTTACCAATAAACTAATCAAATCCTTTGCTTATGATCTTGGAATGTCACTGGATTTTGAAGTGGAATTGGATGTGGATTCGGTTTTTGAGGAGGTAATTGATATTGTGATTTCAAAAATTGGGGTAGATAAAGAATTGACTAATATTTTGGTGACTTTTGCCAAACAAAAAACACTGGAAGATAAATCGTGGGATATTAGCAGAGAGTTGAAAGATATATCTAAGTTATTGTTAAGTGAAAATCATATTTATGAATTGCAAAAGATTGAAAATAAGGAAATTGTAGATTTTAAATCTTTAGAGAAAAAACTCAAAAAAGACCAGAAAGAAATTGAAAAAGGCTTTGTTGATCTGGGTGAAAAAGGTTTGGATATTATAGACGGTATTGATGTTGTTTATAAAGATTTTTATTATACGGATCTTCCTAAATTCTTTTCAAAACTAGAAAAATTTAAAGATTTAAAACCTGGAGATTTAAAATTTGAAGGCAGATTGTATAATTCTATACAAAATGGTGTTTTATATGGTGCAAAGAAACCCCAAAGTATCACATCACAAATTGATAGTGTAAGTGATGAATTGATTGCATTGTATTTTGAGATTGAAAAGATCTATAATGAAAATTATGCTACATATCAGTTAAACAAATTGATATTAAAGAACATTATTCCGCTTGCCATTATCAAATCTATCAATGAAGTTTTAGAAGAAGTCAAAACAGACAATAATATAAGGTTGAATGCTGAATTCAATCAAATAATTAGTGAGCATCTTCGTTCACAGCCAGTGGCATTTATTTATGAAAAAATTGGTGAAAAATTCAAGCATTTTTTTATTGATGAAATGCAGGATACATCGGTTTTGCAATGGGAAAATTTGATTCCATTAATTGAAAATGCATTGAGTGAAGAAAATGCTAGTTTACTTTTGGTGGGTGATGCCAAACAAGCTATTTACAGATGGAGAGGTGGAAAAGCAGAGCAGTTTATCAACCTGTTTTCTAAGGAAAGTAAGCCATTTGTTATGGAGCAAAAAGTTAATAATCTGGATACCAACTATCGTAGCTATTCGGAAATTATTGATTTTAACAATCTATTTTTTACACATATTTCCAGATATTTTCAAAAAAAGGCTTATCAGAATTTATTTGAAACCGGAAATAATCAAAAGTTTAATAATAGAAAAGGAGGCTTTGTACAATTGAGTTTTGTAAATGAATGTGCTAATGTAGAAGAAAAAAATGAAATTTTTCCTGAAAAGATCTATGAAATAATTTTAGAACTCGACAAGCAATTTGATAGAAATGAGATTTGCATTTTAGTAAGAAAAAGAGATCATGGAATTGCAATAGCAAATTATCTTACGGATAAGCATATTGAAATTGTAAGTTCAGAGACCTTACTTATAAAAAACAATGAAAAAGTAGATTTCATCATTCAAATGTTAAGCTATTTATTTGAAAACACAAACAATGATGCTAAGTTTGCAATTATTGAATATTTATACCATCATCTTGAAATACAAATAGATAAACACAGTTTTATCAGTAATTTGGTAAAGTTAAACAAAGAAGAGTTGTTTAAATCATTTGAAAACTATGGTATTTTTTATAACAGTGAAAAATTTGATCAAAGTCCGTTTTATGAAAGTGTTGAAGAAATTATACGAAGCTTTAAACTGTTAAATGAATCAGATGCTTATATACAATTTTTCTTAGATTTTGTATTGGAGTATACCCAAAGAAAATCTCAAAACAATGCTATATTTTTTGAGGTTTGGGAACAGAAAAAAGACAAGTTAAGTATCGTTGCATCTGATAACAAGAATGCCGTACAGATCATGACCATTCATAAATCAAAGGGATTGGAGTTTCAAGTAGTAATTTATCCTTATGATTTAGATATCTACAAACAGATAAATCCGCAGGCATGGTATAACAAACTCAACAAAGAAGATTATAATAATTTTGATAGTATTTTGGTTTCTTCTTCCTCTCAGATTGAATACACGGGAGATCATGGAAAAGAAATTTTTAAAAATCAGACAGAAGAATTAGAATTGGATAATTTTAATTTATTGTATGTTGCTTTAACAAGAGCAAAAGAACAATTATTTATCATATCTGAGTTAAAGAAAGCTAAAGATAAATTGAAGTTATATTCTCATTTTTTTATTGACTTTTTGAAAGAGAATGATTTATGGGTTGAAGATAAGTCGGTTTATAAATTTGGAAACGAAAAAAGGCTATCAGTAAAAGGTCAAGATATGATTAATGTAGAGGTTCAAAAAGAATTTATCAGTACTCCATGGCAGGATCATCAGATTCATATTGTTGCAAGCTCAGAACTATTATGGGATGCAGAAAGAGGAGAAGCTATTGCATTTGGTAATTTGATACACGAAATGATGGCAACTATAATATCTAAAAAAGATATTGATAAAACTATTATTCGGTTTACCAATAAAGGTTTGCTATCAATAAATGATCAGGAGGAGATTAAAAACACAATCAATAAAATTGTGAATCATAAAGATTTAGCTCCGTATTTTGTTGAAGGTAAAGTGGTAATGAATGAAAGGAAAATCCTAACAAATGAGGATCAGATATTAATTCCTGATCGTCTTGTTTTTGATGAGAATAAAGTTACCATCATTGACTATAAAACTGGAAAACAAGAGCAAAAACATGTGCTTCAAATAAATAATTATGCATTAACTTTGCAGGATATAAATTATAAAATCAATGAAAAATTATTGGTTTATATTGGAGAAGAAATAATAATTAAAAAAGTATGAATACAATAGATATTGTAATTGCTGTGATATTGTTGTTTGGATTAGTAAAAGGATATATGAAAGGCTTGTTTATTGAAATAACTTCACTTGTGGGGTTGGTTTTAGGTGTTTATGGAGCTTTGCATTTTTCTTTTTATTTGTCAGATATCTTAAAAGATAATGTGTCCTGGGATGAGTCTATGATTCAAATTGTTGCTTTTGCTGGGACTTTTATCATTATTCTTTTAGCTTTGGTCTTTTTAGGAAAAGCATTGACAAAAATTGCAGAAACCATATTTTTGGGTTTTTTTAATAAAATACTGGGTGCAGTTTTTGGAGTTTTGAAATATGCTTTGATCTTAAGTATTGTTTTTTTGATTTATGATCAAATTAACTCTTCGTTAAAGTTTCTGAATAAGGAAAAGGCAAAAGAATCTGTATTGTATGAGCCAGTTAAAAATCTGGCTCCAACCATCTTCCCAAGTTTAGTTAAAGTAGTTGAAAAATCGAATAAAAAATAATTATTTTTTTACATTTAAATAATAAAACATGTCAGCAGTTAGAAACAAATATAGAAAGATTACTACAAAGGTACTTGTAGAAATGAAAGCCAAAGGTGAAAAAATTGCCATGCTTACCGCTTATGATTATACCATGGCAAAAATTGTAGATAGAGCAGGGATTGATATTATTTTAGTTGGAGATTCAGCATCAAATGTAATGGCAGGTCATAATACGACCCTGCCTATAACTCTTGATCAAATGATCTACCATGCATCTTCTGTTATCAGAGCGATTGAAAGATGCTTGGTTGTTGTTGATTTACCATTTGGCTCTTATCAAGGTAATTCCAGAAGTGCTTTGGATTCGGCTATTCGAATAATGAAGGAATCAAGAGGGCATTCTGTCAAAATGGAAGGAGGAGAAGAAATTGCAGAATCTGTTTCAAGAGTTTTATCCGCTGGAATTCCGGTAATGGGTCATTTGGGATTAACACCTCAATCTATTTATAAATTTGGATCGTATACCGTAAGGGCTAAGGGTGATGAAGAAGCAAATAAACTAAAAAGTGATGCTTTACTTCTTGAAAAGTTAGGTTGCTTTGCTGTTGTATTAGAAAAGGTTCCTGCACTGCTTGCTAAAGAAGTTGCCGATAGTTTGACCATACCCGTAATAGGCATTGGAGCAGGTGATGGTGTTGATGGGCAAGTTTTGGTAACCCATGATATGTTAGGAATGACGCATGAATTTAGCCCGAGGTTTTTAAGAAGATATTTAGATTTATACAGAGAGATGGGAGATGCTTTTAAACGATATATTACAGATGTGAAAGCTAGGGATTTCCCAAATAAGACGGAACAGTACTAAAATAATTAAACAAAAAAACTCACCAATTGGTGAGTTTTTTTGTTTGTTGAAAACAAGATATAACCTTGAAAGATTCAACAATTATTCCCGTTATTTTTTTTAACCAAATTTTAACAACTTAAAACCATTCAAACCATTAGTTTTGCTGACCTTGAAGTATTTTTAAATTAATTCAATTTCATAAATAAATGGATACACAAAATACAAATGTTGATATCAGAGCAATCAACGAAAAAATAGAAAAAGAAAGTGCTTTTGTTGACTTACTTCACCTGGAAATGAACAAGGTAATTGTGGGTCAAAAACACATGTTGGAGAGATTGTTGATCGGTTTGTTGGGTAATGGACATATTTTATTAGAAGGAGTGCCGGGTCTGGCAAAAACACTGGCAATAACCACGCTGTCAAAAGCAGTAAGAGGTTCGTTTAGTAGGGTTCAGTTTACACCTGATTTATTACCAGCGGATGTTATTGGTACCATGATATACAATATGAAAGAGAATGATTTTACGATAAAAAAGGGACCCATTTTCGCTAATTTTGTCTTGGCAGATGAGATCAACCGTGCTCCGGCTAAGGTTCAGTCTGCTTTATTGGAAGCGATGCAGGAACACCAGGTAACCATTGGAGATACAACTTTTAAATTACCCAAACCATTTTTAGTATTGGCAACCCAAAACCCAATTGAGCAGGAAGGAACGTATCCGTTACCGGAAGCTCAGGTAGATCGTTTTATGTTGAAAACAGTGATTGATTATCCAAAAATGGATGATGAACAAATGATCATGCGCCATAATTTAAATGGAAGTTTTGGAAAGGTGAACGAAGTGGTTTCCATTGAACAGATACTCAAAGCCAGAGAGGCGGTGAAAGAAGTTTATATGGATGAAAAGATTGAAAAATATATTTTAAATATTGTTTTTGCAACTCGTTTTCCTGAAGATTACCGTTTGCCGGAACTTAAACCATTGATCAGTTTTGGAGCTTCACCAAGGGGAAGTATCAATCTGGCAATGGCATCAAAATGTTATGCTTTTATCAAACGGAGAGGTTATGTAATTCCGGAAGATGTGAGAGCTGTAGTTCATGATGTATTGCGACATAGGATAGGAGTTACTTACGAAGCTGAAGCTGAAAATATTACTTCAGAAGAAATTATCAATAAAATTGTTAACGAGGTAGAAGTACCTTAATAAGGAAAAAGTTAGAAGTTAAAAGTTAAAAGTGAATTAAATTCATGAATCAAAAACTTTGCCCTTTTTACTGTCTCCTTTTTTTACTTGAAAATGGATACCAAAGAATTACTTAAAAAAGTTCGTAAAATAGAGATCAAGACAAGGCGTTTGTCTGATCATATTTTCTCAGGTGAATATCACAGTTCGTTTAAAGGGCGTGGTATGACTTTTTCTGAGGTTCGTCAGTATCAGTTTGGTGATGATATTCGTTCAATTGACTGGAATGTGACAGCAAGGTATAATGAGCCATATATAAAGGTTTTTGAAGAAGAACGTGAATTGACCATGATGTTGATGGTGGATGTTAGTGCTTCAGAATCATTTGGAACCATTCAGCAATTTAAAAGAGATTTGATTACAGAAATTAGTGCAACGCTTGCATTTTCTGCAATTCAGAATAATGATAAGGTAGGCTTATTACTGTTTTCTGATAAAATAGAGTTATTTATTCCTCCAAAAAAGGGAAAAACGCATGTGCTTAGAATCATTAGGGAGTTGATAGAATTTCATCCGCAAAGTAAAAAAACAGATATTACCCATGCATTGAAATATTTATCGAATGTGATGAAAAAGAAAGTGATCCTTTTTATTCTTTCTGATTTTATGGATGATGATTATGATAATGCTTTAAAGATCATAGGGAAGAAACATGATGTAACCGGAATTAGAGTTTTTGATAAATATGAAAAAGAAATGCCTAAATTAGGAATGGTATCTATGCAGGATGCGGAGAGTGGTAAAATCAAATTGGTAAACACAAACTCTAAAGCAGTTAGAACAGGGTATAAGACTCATTATTTAAAAATGGTTGATTACTTTGAGAATTCCTTTAAAAAAAGTGGATCGGGTACAATAAGTACTCGAATTGATGAGGGCTATGTTAAAAAGTTACTGGGGTATTTTAAACGTAGAAATTAATGCCGTTAGTATATAAATTAAATATGAAAATGAATATTATATCTTTTTTTAAAAATATAATAAACAGGGTAAATAAATTATTTGGAATTAGCAGATTGAAGTCTGTTTTTCAAATGAATTTATCTATTACATTTTTATTGATAAGTTTTACTGGTTTTGCTCAGGTAACCACAAAAATTGATACCACAAAAATCAGGATAGGAGAGCAGATTCATTACAATATAATTGTTAATGAAACGGAAGGTGTTTTATTTGCAAAGTTCCAGACAGACAGCCTAAAAAAGATTGAAGTTGTTGAATCTAAAATTGATTCACTTAAAAACAGTTTGGTAATAAAATATGCTCTTACCAGTTTTGACAGTGGAAGATGGGTATTACCACCGCAAAAGGTAATTGTAAAAAACAAGTCTTTTTTAACTGATTCTGTTATTATTGATGTAGCAACAATTGCTGTAGACACGATCAAACAGCCAATGTATCACATAAAAAACATTAGAAATGAGCCTTATACTTTTGCAGATTATAAGAATTACATATGGGGTTTATTAGCACTACTATTATTGATTGCAGTGATCTTGTATTTTGTATTGAGAAAGAAACCAACGGAAGAGGAAATTATTGCTAAAATTCCACCATTTGATCTTGCAAAACAAAGACTGAAAGCCTTGGATGATAAAAAGCTGATCAAATATAATAGAATCAAACCTTATTATGTTGAACTTACAGATATCGTAAGGACTTTTATTGAAAGAGAAATGAATATTCCGGCATTGGAATCTACTACAGATGAATTGATGGAGATGATCACTGACTTTAATGAAAGTAGTAAACTAAATATTCCAAAGGAAACGATTGTTAAACTGAAGCAATTGTTAAAGGAGGCAGATCTTGTGAAATTTGCGAAATCAAAACCATTATTGAATGAGATAGAATTGCATAGAAATTATGCCGAGATTATTATTGACAAATTCCATCCTGATCCTGTAGAGGAACAGAAGGAAGAAATAAAACAGGAAGATCATGTTGGGGAGTAATTTAGAATTTTTAAATCCAGGATTTTTATGGCTGTTGCTGTTGATACCAATATTAGCAGTATGGTATTATTTTATCAAAGATAGAGATAATGCTAACTTAAAAATAGCAAGTACACAGGGTTTTAAAGGTGGTAATATATGGGCAAAATTAAAGCCAATACTTTATCTGTTAAGATTATTAGCAATATCAGCTTTGATCATTGCCCTGGCTAGGCCAAGAAATGTTGAAGTTAGTAAAAAAACAAAAACAACTAGAGGTATAGATATTGTAATGGCCATTGATGTATCTGCAAGTATGCTGGCAAAAGATTTAAAGCCCAATCGTTTGGAGGCGTTGAAACAGGTGGCAATAAAATTTGTGAATAAACGTCCAAACGACCGGATTGGTATAGTAGTTTATGCAGGAGAGAGTTTTACACAAACCCCTATTACAAGTGATAAAGCTATTGTGAAAAATACGATAAGAAAGATCAAATGGGGGCAGATCAATGATGGTACTGCTATTGGAATGGGATTGGGATCAGCAGTAAATAGATTGAAGGATAGTAAAGCAAAAAGTAAAGTAATTATTTTGTTGACGGATGGTGTTAATAATACTGGTTTTGTAGATCCAAAAACAGCAACAGAACTAGCAAAAGAATTGAGTATCAAAGTGTATACGATTGGTTTAGGAACCAATGGAACAGCCTTATTCCCGGTTGCAAAAGATTTGTATGGGAAGCTTATTTTTAGAAATGCACCTGTTGAAATTGATGAAGTCCTCTTAAAGTATATCGCAAAAGAAACAGGAGGAAAATATTTTAGAGCAACAGGAAATAGAAAATTGGAAGCTATTTATGATGAGATAAATAAGCTAGAAAAAACAAAAATAGAAGAGTTTAAATATTATAATTACGAAGAAAAATATAGGTCTTTGGTTATTTTAGCCGGTATTTTAATCTTGATTGAAATGCTGTTAAAGTTCACGGTTTATAGAAGTTTTATATAATTGCAGATAGCTTTATATTAGTAGAGAATTATTTAAAAAATGAGAAAAAAATTCAAAAACAACAAATAGGTTGAATTTATTAAGGAAATCACAAATTAACGGATAAACAGAAAAACGAATAAACATTTATAATGTATCAATTAGAAGAACCAAAATATTTTTACATGTTTGCATTCATTGCAGTATTACTTGTGATGTATTTTGCTGTTTCTATATGGAAGAGAAAAAAGCAGAAAGAATTTGCTGACCTGAACTTACTTAAAAAATTAAGTCCGGAAAAATCAAAATTTAAACCTGCATTAAAAATAACTATAGTAGCCTTAGGTTTATCATTTTTAATATTTGCATTGATCAATCCCAAAATGGGAACCCAGTTAAAAACGGTTAAGCGACAAGGAGTAGACATAGTTTTTGCTTTAGATGTTTCTAAAAGTATGCTGGCAGAAGATATTGCACCTAATCGATTAGAAAAAGCAAAACAGATCATTTCTAAAACCATTGATAAGCTTGGAAGTGACCGTGTAGGAATTATTATTTATGCAGGAAGTGCTTATCCATTGTTGCCTATTACAACCGATCATAGTGCTGCAAAAATGTTTTTACAAAATGCAGGACCTGATATGGTTTCTTCACAAGGAACAGCAATAAATGAGGCATTGAAATTAGCAAAGACCTTTTTTGATGATGATACACAAACCAACAGGTTTTTGTTTATTATTTCTGATGGTGAAGATCACGAAGAAAACTCCGGTAAAATTGCTAAAGATATTATAAATGAAGGGATCAGAACTTTTACAATAGGAGTGGGGTCTAATAAAGGTGTACCTATTCCAATCAAAAGAAAGGGTAAATTCATAGGCTATAAAAAAGATAATAAAGATGAAGTGGTAATAACAAAACTTCATGTAGAAACGTTAAAAGAAATAGCTAATAATGGTGAAGGAAAATATTTATTGGGAAATAACACTACAAAATCTATTGAATATATAGAAGATCTTTTACTAAAAGCGGATAAAAAAGAATTTGAAACGAAGCAATTTTCTGATTATAAAGATCAATTTCAATGGTTTTTAGGACTAGGATTACTGTTTTTAGTATTAGATGTGTTTTTATTGAACAAAAAAACAAAATGGGTTCAAAAAATGAATTTGTTTAATGAGAAATAGATAAAATGAAACATTTATTTTATATCATATTTATTTTGCCAATGCTCCTGTTTTCTCAAAAGAAAACAGAGGAGGAGGTAAAGGTGAAGTTAGAGGATAAACAAATTTTGAGAAAAGGAAATGATTTGTTTAAAGAGCATAAATATGTAGATGCTGAAGTTAAGTACAAAAAAGCATTAAAACAAAACCCTAATTATGAAAAGGCAGCATATAATTTAGGAAACTCTGTTTATGAACAAAATAGATTTAAAGAAGCATTACCGCACTATGAATTTGTTTCGAAATCAACAAAAGATAAAAAAACAAAACTCGAAACTTTTCATAATATTGGTAATACAACTATGAAGTTGAAACAATATGATAAAGCAGTTGCCGCGTATAAGAATTCACTTCGTTTGAATCCGAAAGATGACGAAACAAGGTATAATTTGGCATTAGCTCAAAAATTATTAAAAGATCAACAACAAAATTCGGAGAACAAGGATAAAGAGAATAAAGATCAGGATCAAAATAAAGACAAGGACAAAGATAAAAAGGATCAGGATAAGGATCAGGGAGACGATAAGGAAAAGGACAAAGATCAAGATAAAGGAGATGATGATAAAGATAAAAAGGATCAGGACAAAGGTAATAATGAACAAAAAGATAAGCAACCTCAAAAACCTAAACCAGATCAATTAAGCCAACAGCAAATGCAACAACTTCTGGAAGCGATGAATAATGAGGAAAAAAAGACACAGAAAAAAGTAAATGCTCAAAAAGCAAGGGGTAAAAAAACAAAGAACGAAAAGGACTGGTAGATTTCATTAAAAAATAAATGATTGATATACAGTATATTTGAGATGAAAGGAGAATTTATTTACATATTATTTTTACTATTTGGAATCCAAATAGGATTTACTCAGGTGACATTTAAAACTTCTGTTAGCAAAACAGAACTGGGTTTAAATGAACGTCTGAGAATTGAATTCTCTATTGATAAACAAGGAGCAGATGATTTTACTCCTCCATATTTTAATAGCTTTAAAGTCTTGGCTGGTCCAAGTCAGTTTAGTAGTTTTTCTGCTGTAAATGGAAAAACATCTTATAAATTAACGTATACATATATAATTCAACCTATTGTCAAAGGTACATTTACAATACCTTCTGCCAGTATTACTTATAAAGGCGAAACTATAAAATCAAATACGGTACGGATTAAAGTAACAGATGCCATTGATATACCTGAAGACCCTAATGATCCTCGTTATGTTGCGTCAGAGAATATTCATTTGGTTGCCGAAGTTTCCAAAACAAATCCTTTTGTAGGAGAAAGTATATCAGTTGTATACAAACTATTTGTCAATACGGGTAAAGTTAATGTAAAAAACACAAGAGAAGTTTCAGCACCATCTTTTGGTGGGTTTTGGAATCAAAGTATCAATGTTGAAAAATGGGTTGCCAGAAATGGGTCTTATGGAGGTAAACCTCATCGATATGTGATTGTTAAAAAAACAGTATTGATACCTCATAAAGCAGGAAAACTAATAATTGAACCATTAGAAATGGAAATTTCGGCTGGGATTCCAATTGGTAGAAGAGATTTTTTTGGTAATATGTTGATGAATGATGTTAGTTTTACTTTAACTTCTGGTAAAAGAACAATTTCGGTAAAAGATTTACCAACAGAAGGAAGACCTTTTAATTTTACCGGAGCAGTTGGTGATTTAGATTTTAGGGTTAAAAGCAGTAAGAAAGATTTAAAAGCAAATGAGTCTGCTCAAATAAGAGTTGAAATCAGCGGAGAAGGAAATCTAAAACTGATAAAATTACCTGGTATTGAAACACCTAAAGGTCTTGAGGTTTATGAGCCAGAGCACAAAGAAAAGATCAAAACCACTTTGCGAGGTTTAAAAGGTAAGATCTATGATCAGTATGCCATTGTTCCTCAATATAGAGGTAAGTTTAAAATTCCTGTAGTTTCATTTTCTTATTTTAACCCCAAAGAAGAGAAATACCACACTGTAAATACAGAACCTATTATTTTGAATGCATTGCAGGGTAAATTACCGGTTGATGATGAAGACGGAATTACCAGTACAAAAAGGAGAGTTGTAGGTAATGAAAATGATATCCGATATATTCATTTAAAAACTGGTCTTGTTTCTATAGTGGAAACTGAAGATTTCTTTGGCTCTGATCTATTCTATTTCTTATTGCTGTTACCGTTATTTTCTATTCCTATTGGAATTTATATTGGGAAAAAGAAAAAGGAAAGAGATAGTGATATTATTGGTAATAAACGCAGAAAAGCAGATAGGCTGGCACGTAAATACTTATCACAGGCAAAAAAACAACTGGGTAAAAAAGAAGCTTTTTATATTGCATTAGAAAAGGCTTTGCACAATTACTTGAAAGCAAAATTACATGTGGAGACCAGTGATATAAGTAAAGAAAGAATAGGTGAGATATTACATGGTAAAAATGTAGATGACCAAACCATAAACGAATTTAAAATGGTGCTGGACAATTGTGATTATGCAAGATATACACCATCTACAGATGTAATGATGAAGCAGGAATATGAAAAAGCCAAAGAGATAATTTCAAAAATTGATAAACAACTTTAATTAAGAGAAAAGAGTTAATAAAAAAGAACCAGGAGTTCTAAAAAAAAAATTAAATGAAAAAGTTTATTTTCTTATTGATAATTTTTATTAGTGGGTATGCTCATACGCAGACTTTAGATAGTTTGTTTCTCAATGCTAATAAATTATTTCAGCAAGAAGATTATTTAAAAGCGCTAGAATTATATCAGGATATTGAAAAACAAAATGTAGAATCAGAGGCATTATATTTCAATATGGCCAATATTTATTATAAAACTAATCAGGTAGCACCTGCAATTTATTATTATGAAAAGGCTCTTCAAATAGATCCAAATAATAAAGATGTAAAATTTAATTTAGATTTTGCACAAAGAATGATCTTAGATAATATTGAGCCATTGCCAAAGAGTTTAGGACAAAAATTCAGAGACAATATCATTTTGAAATTCACCTATAATACATGGGCTATAATAGCAGTGAGTCTGGCATTTTTATTTGCATTGTTGTTTTTGCTTTACCATTTTTCATATAGTACTTCCAAAAAACGTTTTTATTTTATTACCAGTATTATTAGTGCAAGTTTTGTTGCTATAAGTGTATTTTTCGCAATGAAAAATCACCACTATGTTTCCAATACTAAATATGCCATAATTTTTGCACCACAAACCAAAGTTAAAAGTGCGCCAACAAAAAGTAGTGAAGTTAATTTTGAGTTGCATGAAGGAACCAAAGTGCTGGTTTTAGAAGATTTGGATAACTGGCGAAAGATCAAAATTGCCGATGGTAAAACTGGTTGGATGAATGAAGAGGATTTGAAGGAATTATAAATATCCAGTTCAAAAAAAACAGAGTTCCTTTTAATCTAAAACATATCCATATAATCTAAAAGATTATAACAAAAACTAAGGAGTTATTACTATTTTTGTTTATCAATTCAATAACAGAATCACGAGTTATAATGTAATACTTCAAAAAAATATTTTAAAAACAGTTTTTAGTTTATCTCTTTTATTATTTTCAATAACTACTCAAAGTCTCTCTACTTGAATGGCTGTTGAGTTGGCTTATATATTATGGCTATCGGATTTCTTGCACAAGAAGTAAATATTTCGTATCTTACTGATTATAATATAATTAGACATGAAGATTCAAGATTTTTTTATAAGATTTCCAGATGAAGCAAGTTGTAAGGCTCATTTTAAATCAGAAAGAGAAAAACAAGGTGTTGTTTGTAAAAGATGTCAGGGTAAAGAACATTATTGGATTTCAACCAGAGATCAATATCAATGTAAGAAATGTAAATTTAGAACTACTTTGCGAAGTGGCACTTTATTACATTGTTCTCAGCTACCCTACTATTTGTCTATTATACCTGGAATGATGATGCTTACCAGTACAAAAAAGAGTTTTTCAGCTTTGGAAATACAAAGGCAATTAGGTCATCTTTATTATGAACCTATATGGTATACGCTTCATAAGATACGTTATGCCATGGGCAAAAGAGATGATAATTACAAACTTTGTAATGAAACCGAACTCGATGAAGGTTTCTTTGAAATAGTTCCAAATAAAGAGAATCGTGATAGAATTGCAACGGAACTTAAAGAAAATAACGGAAAGTATAAACGAGGAAAAGGGAGTCAGAAGCAAACCACAGTACTGGTAATGGCAGAATCCAAAACTGTAGACCCTTCTCAAAAGTATAAACACAAACCAAATAAGAAAGTTGGATATATAAAAATGCAATTACTAGAAAACCTTCGTAAGGAAACTACCAATAAACTATTAGAAAAAACAATTGATAAAAAATCATCTACAATAACTGATGGTGGAAATAACTATAATGATCTCAACAAGAACCTTGTCAATCATAAGGCTGTTATTGCTGATGTTAAAAAAGAGGCATCAAAGATTCTCCCTTGGGTACATATTGCAATAAGTAATGCTAAAAGACTTTTTCTGGATATACATCATTCTATTGGTGATGAATATTTACAAAGCTATCTTAATGAATATTGTTACAAATTTAATAGAAGATATTTCGATTCAGTCTTTGATAGAGTTGTAATTACCTCTGTTTCTTGTAAATGGCAAAATAATGTGTAAACTATCCGATAGTCATATAAAATAAACCTTGATCAAATTGTCCAATGGAATTACTCTTTACAATTTAACTCACCGATTATCAGGAGGTAAACTATTTTCAAAAGGAGTGGAAAATCCTGCTAAAGTCAATTGATTGGATGGTGTATATTTTATCATAAGTGCAAAGCCTTATGATATGAAAACACAAAAACCTTTGCATTTAGACAAGCTTTTACTAAAAAAATAATATATTATTA
This sequence comes from Flavobacteriaceae bacterium, assembly GCA_016744615.1. Taxonomy (GTDB): domain Bacteria; phylum Bacteroidota; class Bacteroidia; order Flavobacteriales; family Flavobacteriaceae; genus Lutimonas. The sequence continues at coordinate 6,147 of JADGEA010000029.1, read as the reverse complement.
CACTGATTATTAAATGATTAATACGGTTTTTAAAAAAATCAGCAAGCCCTAGATAAAGGCATTATTGAAAGAAGAGATGAGATGTTGAATCTGATGATCAATAAAAGAGAAAGCTGTGGCTTTACTTACCGGAGATGAGCACAATTATTGTAAAACAGAAATTGGATTAAATACGGTTATTTACCCAAAAGATTATCCACCATAAAAGATCAAATTTAAAAGAACGATCTATCAGGTAAATAATGGAGCTGCCGGTGTACCGTATTATGCGCAAAGAAGATGTTCCCTGAACTCCATTTACTACCGGATTTACCACGCAAAATGCAATTTGTTTTTTTACGGTAAATGGTTTAAAAATTAAAATGGTTGTTGTGAATCCGGATACGCTAGAAGAGATAGATGAACTAGATTTTCATTAAAATTTGAGAAATGAATTTCTTTGTAAAAATTATTTTTCCTTTATTGTTTTTAGGCAATTTCGCTTTTTCACAAAACGTCTTTCAGGGAGTTGTTGTTGATAGAGAAACTCTAAAGCCTAATACATCTTAATACTATCTAGTTGGTTTTTGTATTCAGTTAAATTTTCAAAGGCTTTTAAGTTTTCTATTGGGTCATTATTTTCTACCCAATGTCTTAATTTATCTGTACCATTTATTATATCAATTGGTTTTTGAGTATAATTGTATTCGAAAGGAGGCGATTTCCATTCAAAATCCTCTCCTAAATAATGATATAATTCTTGAAGTAAAAATTGACCTACTCGCCAAGGTTTAAATGTTTTTTTATTTGTAATATGAATTTGAAACCCTCCACAAACTTGATTCTCAAATTTATCAAAAGTCGGAAGAAAAGTAATAGGTCTTAAAGCAAAGCCTTCAAGTTTAGACTGCTTAACTCTTTTTATTAAATGTTTTGCATATAGTGAATAGGCCTCAATTTTTGGGTGACCGACAACCTCTAAGGGTTGAGAAGTTCCTCTCCCTTCACTAAAATGTGTACCCTCAAATAAAACAATTGCCGGAAAAGTTAAAGTGCTTTCTGCCCTTGCAATATTTGGCGAAGGTAATATCCAAGGTAACTTGGTATCCTCAAAAAACATTTCTCGTTTCCAACCTTTCATTTTAATTACCTGAAGGTCTACCTTTTTACTAGTCCAATACTTTTGATGCATTAAAGCAACTTCTCCAATGGTCATACCATGACGAAAAGGAATAGGGTGAAGTCCAATAAATGATTTAAAATCAGATTCTAATATATTTCCTTCAATATCCTTTCCATTAATAGGGTTCGGACGGTCTAATACAATAATTTGAATATCCTTATCTATACACTTTTCTAATAATAATGTGAGCGTATAAATATATGTATACGCTCTACATCCTATATCTTGCAAATCAACAAACAAGTGGTCTATTCCTTCTAGCATTTTATCCGTAGGAATACGAGTTTCTGAGTAAAGAGAATAAACAGGGATATTAAAATAGGAATGCACAAAATGATTTGACTCAATCATATTATCTTGCACATCAGTTGCGAAGCCATGTTGTGGCCCAAATATTTTAACAAATCTTGAACCAAATAACCCCTTAAATCTAAGTGCCGCATGCGTAAAAGTTGTATCAACAGACGCATTATGGCATAATAAAGCAACAGTACCTTTAAACTTACTTTGAAGGTTAACATCATTTGTTAAAACATCAAGGCCTGTACTAACTTTCATAATAAGATACTTCAATTTATATTTAGAGTAACATTTAAAAAAATGTTACTCTAAATAAATAATCTATCAAATATTAGATTGATGGATCTTCTGGGGTGTTAGGGTTATTGAACCTTTCCTCAAATGGGTAAGGATAAAAATTTCTATTTCTTTCACTATAAAAATCTTCCCCCTGAGATGGTACAAAATTAGAATGTATTCTTCGTGAGTCTTCTAATCGCACCCCACTCATAAACAACTCTATACTTCTATTTCTGAAAATCTCATCCATTATAGCTTCTTTATCAGAAGTATTACCTGCCCATGCGTCTAAATTTGCATTTACACCAAATACATCGTTATTTTTCTCTCTAACCATATCAATGTATTCAACTGCATTATCCAACTCACCTTTCATTGCATAAGCCTCTGCTTGAATTAATAACATTTCACCTGGTAAATAAACAGGAATACTCTCATTACCTAATCCGAAGAAACCTTTTAAGTTTTCAACACCGTGCCCGCCAAAATCAGGAGATTCAACTTCATCAGAAGGTGATAAATAAAATTCTATTCTACCATCATTTACTTCAGGAATTAAAGCACCTGTTAAACCAAAATTATCTTGAGGCTTTGTATCTGGCTCATCTTCAACGGCAAAAGCAAAAACTGGATTTTTACTTGTTGATCCATCATATCTCCACTCAGACATTACTGATAAATCTACATTAGCTGCCATTGAAATTGCAGCATCGTAGTTCCCTGCAAACAAATTATATCGTGCCAAATATGCATTAATTGACATTTCAATATTAATTCCTGGAATTTTTTGTGAAAATTCATCAGAAATAGGGTTAGCAGCAATATCTTCTTTTGCACTTTTCAATAAGGCAATACACGCTGCCAAAACATCTTGTCTAGAAGAAAATTCAGCAGAACCAGAAAGATTATTATCAATAGTAGCTTGCTCAAAATTTTGAACCAAATACCCTAATGTCATTGCTTTAAAGAATTTAGCATAGCTTTTTAATCCTGATTTTACTCCTGGATCCATTTCAATAGCATCTACATTTTCTAAAATAGATTCTGCTGCACCTTTGTCTCTTAACAATCTACTCCATAATCGAGTAATTCCTGCATTATCATTTGGTAAACCTGCACCTCCTGCAACCAACTCTCCTGGTGTAACAAAAGTTAATAAGTTTCCTAATTCTCTAGTTGATAAAGCTGATATTTCTACAACTGGTGCCAACGTTGAAGTTGAAAAATGATGAGTCATCCCAACGGCAACAGTAATCAAACCTTCCTCTGTTGATAATACTTGCCCATCATTAGGTTGATTTACATTAGTAAAATCTTCCTCACAAGAAGTAAGAGAAATTACCACAACTATTAATATTAATTTAATTATATTTTTCATCTGTTTCTTATTTAAAAATTAATAGTAAACCCTAATTGATAAACTTGAGGGATTGGTACATTTGCCATATCTTGTCCTCTTACCCCATTGCTTTGTCCTTCTGTATTTACCTCTGGATCAAAACCATAATAATCATCAATAGAGAACAAATTAGTTCCACTTGCTGTAATTTTAACACTTTCAACAATAGAACTTTTCGGTGTCCAATTGTAATAGATAGCTAATTCACGCATTTTTATATAGGATCCATCTTCTATAAATGATTCAAATATAGAGAAGTTAGGTTTCGAACTTCCTTGTGGAATTTCGCCTGTTAATTCTAATGCTGTAGCTTCACCTCCTTTAAATAAATATCCCATCCGTTTGTCCCAGCTCATCACGTCATTTCCTTCAACAAAATCAAATTGAAAACGCAAACCGAATTTTTTATATTCAAATTCATTAGTAATAGAAGCTACAAAATCAGGATTAGGATCTCCAATTACTTTCTTCAAAATTGCCCCTGATGGCTGACCATTAGCTTCATAATCTTGTACTGGAACACCATTAGCGTCATAATGACCTTTAGCTCTTTGCACAAACCCATTAGCATCTAACAATCTTTCTCCATTAGTATCTGTAGCAAAAAAAGTACCATAAAAAGCACCTATCGCTTCACCTTCTTGGGCAATTGAAGTTCCCCACATACCTAAAGATAAACGACCTCCTACAATAGAAGTTACTTCATTTACATTTCTACTAAAGGTAGCAGTAACATTCCAATTTAAATCTCCTTCGATTGGACGAGCTCTTAACAACATTTCAAACCCCTTATTAGTCATTTCTCCAACATTTGCATATTGTATTCCGTATCCGCTTGATGGAGATAAATTTTTCCTTACTAAAAGATCTGTAATCTCCTGGTTATAATAAGAGAATTCTAGCCCTATTTTTCCTTCTAAAAAACTTGCATCAAAACCAAACTCAATTTCAGTTTGTCTTTCTGGCGCCGCATTACTATTTCCTAAAAGAGATTGAGGAAAATAACCTATATTTTCTCCTGAATAGGTTACTTGGTCATAATTAGTAAAAATATCATTTGCATTTAGTGCTGTTAAATTACCTGCTTGACCCCAAGCTGCTCTTAATTTTAAAGAACTTATTATACCACTTACAGAGTTATCCCAAAAAATTTCATCAGAAATACTATATGAAGCACTCACCTTTGGATAAAACTGTTGTCTTTCGTCTTTTCCAAATACAGAAGAACCATCAATTCTACCTGCTAATGTTAAAAATAATTTATTTTTATAAGCAAATGTTTGCTGTAAAAAACCTCCCCAATATGATGCTTCTGTTCTATAATCTACACCACCTGTTGCATTTGCAGGATCTGTAACAATGATTCCTTCAATTGGTCCAACTTGATCATTACTTACAGAAAAAATTTGATTATTTTCTTTTTGATAACTATATCCAAAACCTGTTGTAGATTTTAAATCATCTGTAAGATCAAACTGATAGCTCATATTAAAATCAGAATTCATCATTTTGGATTCAATTGTAGATTTTTGAACTTCTCCTTTAGGACGTTTATTCACTCCTTTTGGAACATATAAGTTACCTTCTGAGTTTGAATAATCATATCCAAATGTATAGTTCATTCTAAAACCTTCAAAAGGAGTTAATGTTAATTGTACATCTGTAATAGATCTAAAATTATCTTGAGAAGCATCAATACGATCTATTGTTTCTCTCGGACTTGGCATCCAAATTCCTATATCAGGATAATTTCCAAATTCATCTGGGTCTTGATCATTAATATTATCTGCAAACAATAATCCTGTTATTGGTCCATAATTCTTTCCATTAGGCATATCTTGGCTTTTATTTTTAGAGATATAGGTACCTGCTGATAGCTTTAACCAACTATATAACTCTTGATCTAGTCGTAATCTAAATGTTTTTCTGTTAAAACTTGTATTACGAACAATTCCCTCATTATCAAATATAGATCCAGAAATAGAATATGCTGTTTTTTCTGAACCACCAGAAACATTAATCCCTGTTTCGTATCCTGTACCGTCATCAAAAATATAATCTTGATAATCATACCTTGTCGCTGGTACTGCAACTCCATTATCCCATTTTAATTGCGCATCATTATAAGGAAGAGTTTTTCTTACTTTGTTTAAGTTTACACTAGAGTTTAAAGTTACTTTTGGAGCTCCTTTAACCCCTTTTTTAGTAAAAATTTGAATTACACCATTAGATGCTCTTGAACCATAAATTGCTGCTGCTGCTGCTCCTTTCAATATCTCCATACGCTCAATATCATCAGGGTTAATATCTACCAATCTATTTTGAGTATATCCACCTAAGTTAATAGCTTGATTAGATTTATTGTTTACAACAACCCCATCTATTATATACAAAGGATCTGAATTCCCTGCTAAGGAACTTGGACCTCTTAAACGAATAGACATTCCTCCTGAAGGGTTTCCTGAGTTTCTAGTAATATAAGCTCCTGCTACTTGCCCTTGTAAAGCTTCTCCAATACTTACTATAGACTTAGTATCTCCTAAATCTTTTGAAGTTACAGAAGTAATGGCTGAGCCTAATTGTTTTTTTGTTGCAATACCTGAAGTACCCGTTACAATAACTTCATCTAAACGCAACATGTCTTCTTTTAATACAACATCTAAAATTTCATTTTCTACCGTAACTGATTTCGTAGAAAATCCTATAAAAGTAAATACCAACACATCATCTGTAGATGCATTAATTTCATAATTTCCGTCAAAATCGGAAGCTGTTCCATGATTAGTTCCTTTTACTTGAATGTTTACACCTGGTAATCCTTGACCAGAAACATCTTTCACACTACCCTTTACTGTATTTTGTGCATAAGCAAATCCTACAGAAAGAAATAGAACAAGAAAAGAAAACACAGGGCAAACTCACACTTTAATATTTAAGATTTTTAATAGATACGCTTGATTCCAACCTGCTTTAAGTCTTTTTCCGACAATACCTTGTTTCTCTGTTT
>JADGEA010000028.1 GCA_016744615.1 Flavobacteriaceae bacterium | reverse complement strand
ACAGAGAAACAAGGTATTGCCGGAAAAAGACTTAAAGCAGGTTGGAATCAAGCGTATCTATTAAAAGTCTTAAATATTAAAGTGTGAGTTTGCCCTGATAAAAGTATCCATCAGTTTTGTTTTTTATGATTAAAAACTTATGACGGACTATTGGGAAAGATTTGTGTTCTATAAATAGATGAATCAAATTATAATCTTCTAATTGTGTGTTTGGCCGAAATAAACTGGCTTTTCTGCAAAGTTTTGCTAAAATTCCCCCTAAAATATTTTTTAAAACCATAATCATTGCATAACATTGCATTATGTAATACATATTAAACAAAAAATAAATGAAAATAAAAAACTTAATTGCAGCGACCTATACGCCACTTTTGGCGGATGGATCTCTGAATTTGGATATAGTAAATGTTTATAGTTCTTTTTTGCAAAAAAATATGATCAATGGGGTTTTTGTTAATGGATCTACCGGAGATTTTTCTTCCTTAACTGTTGAGGAGCGCAAACTTATTATTGATGAGTGGGGAAAGCAAAGATCTGATGATTTCTTTGTGATCAATCATGTTGGGCATACGAGTTTAGAAGTGGCAAAAGATTTAACACGTCATTGTGTAGATAAAGTTGATGCGATTGCAACGTTAGCACCATACTATTTCAATGTTCCAAATTTACAATCATTAGTGGATTATTGTTCAGAAATAGCTGCTTGCGCACCTAACTTACCATTTTATTATTACCATATTCCTGTTTTGTCAGGGGCGGATTTTGCTATGGTTGATTTTTTGAAATTAGCTGAGGATCAAATTCCAAATATGGCAGGAATCAAGTTTACTAAAAATGATATTATAGATTTTAGATACTGTAAAAATTATAAAGACAATAAATTTAATATGCTTTATGGCGTAGATGAAATGTTTCTATCAAGTTTACCTTATGAAGCGACTGGATGGGTAGGTAGTACCTATAATCATCTAGCACCTTTGTATTATAAAATTATAGAAGCATTTGAAAATGGAGACTATAAATTGGCTTCAAAATTACAAACAAAGTCAATGCAATTTGTTGATGAATTGAACGGTAGAGGAGGATTTAATGGTGCAGGAAAATCTTTTATGAAAGTTTTAGGAATTGATTGTGGACCTTCTAGATATCCGCATAAAACATTTTCTGATGCAGAATTGGATGAAGTAAAGGCTATTTTTGAAGATATAGATATAATGAACTATACAAGTAAAATATAAAATTGTAAAATATTTTATTTATAGAATCTCGAGATTAATAGTGTTTATTTCGATATGTTTTTTTTATAATAAATTGATACTATGATAGTAGATAAAATTGAAAACGTATATATTTACTAAGGGTTTTACGAAAATTTTGAATTTGTATTTGATTTTTTAAAAAAAGATAAATTTTTCAAACATTGATCTCGGAAAATACGAACTGGAAGGAGAAGAATTATATGCCATTGTTAATAAATACAAAACTCAGGTTTTTAAAGATTACAAACTTGAAGCTCATAAAAAATAAATTGAAATCCATTATATGCATTCAGGAACAGAAAAGATATTGGTAAACACATGGGTTGACCAATCACCCATTCAAGGTTTTGATTCTATTAATGGCTATTATTTATGAATTATACTTTTCAAATACATCTTAAAAAAAATATTATTTTTTTTAAGATGATCTCCATTTACCTAATCAAATTTCTAAAAAAAACACAAGAGGTTACAGAGGTTGTGATCAAAGTGAAAATTAAAGAAAATTACAAAATTTTATCAAAATGGGGCTCCAAATGTCTCCTCATGGCGCTTCTAAAGGTTTCAGGAGTTCCAACCTTCAAATTGTCTAATAAATCCCGATGTGAAATAAACTTATTATTTAAATATTTATAATCTTTTTCCACACCTCCTTTTTGATCGTGAACAAATTCAAAAACTGGTAATAATAGTACATGAAATCGTTGTAAAGTAACATTATTAGACATGTCATATAATTTACCGTGAAACGCTATTTCCTTATCTAAACTAAAACTATTTTTAACAGTATCTTCTTCTTCTTCTTTTTGTACTATCTCTTCTAACACCCCAATATCCGCTTCAGTTTTACGCGCAAAAAGAATATCAGCCATTCCCATTTCCAATATCAATCTCAATTCAAAAAGGTTCTTTAGAGTTTTATTTCCCAATAATTTAGGATCCAACACACGTTCCATATTACTCATTACATCTGGTTTTGTAAGTATCATACCTCGATGTTTCTTTGATTCGACCAAGCCTAAGGTTCTTAATCGCAATATAGCTTCTCTAATTACAGTCCTGCTTACTCCAAGGGAGGCTGCAAAATCCAATTCTTTCGGAATGGCATCACCAGGAACCAAATCGTTTTCCTTAAAAAATTCGACAATTCTCAATTCAACTTTGTCAACCAAAGATAAATTTTTTAGTGGCTCTATTTTTTTGAACTTCTTTTTAGCGGTCATTCTTTTTGTTATTCTTATAATTTTAAATAAATGCCAATTTACTCTTTTTATTTCATATTTTTTTTAACAAATATGAAATTCAGAATATGTAAATTCCCATTATATTTGTGTGGTGCTTAATTTCATTTCAATAATACAAACTTATTAATAAATAATTAACTTTTTTATCATAAATTTGTATTATGTAATACATATTAAAATGAATAATTATAAAGAACTTTATAAAGATACATTATTGAACAATGTAATTCCTTTTTGGGAAAAGAATTCTATCGACATTGAAAATGGCGGTTATTTCACCTGTTTGAGTACTACAGGAGCAGTGTATGAAACAGATAAATATATGTGGCTTCAAGGAAGACAAGTTTGGACTTTTTCGATGCTTTATAATAAAGTGGAGAAAAATCCAAAATGGTTAGAGACTGCAAAACATGGAATCGATTTCATTATAAAAAATGGCATGGATACTAATGGTAATTTTTATTTTTCAACTTCCGAAAATGGTACGCCATTGGTTCAGCCCTATAATATTTTTTCAGATTGTTTTGCAGCTATGGCATTTAGTCAATATACGGTGGCCACAGGAGATCCTAAAATTAAAGATTTAGCCATCCAAACCTATTATAATATTCTTAAAAAAAAAGAGAATCCAAAAGGAGTATATGAGAAATCTACTGGAACACGCCCCTTAAAAAGTTTTGCCTTACCTATGATTTTATCTAATTTGGTCATGGAATTAGAAGATATTCTACCAAAGGAAGAAGTCGAAAAGACGATTGATGATTGTGTTCATGAAGTTATGGAAGTCTTTTTGGATAAAGATTCTGGACTTATTTATGAATTCGTGAAGCCTGACGGTTCATTGGAAGATAGTTTTGATGGGCGGCTACTAAATCCGGGACATGGAATTGAGGCCATGTGGTTTATGATTGACATCGGAGTGCGTAGAAAAGATAATGTACTCGTTCAAAAAGCAACGGATACGATTTTAAAAATTCTTGAGTATAGTTGGGATGAGAAGTTTGGTGGTATTTTCTATTTTATGGATGCCAAAGGAAAACCGACTCAACAATTAGAATGGGATCAAAAACTTTGGTGGGTACATTTAGAAAGTTTAGTTGCATTAGCAAAAGCATATGAACATACTGGAAGAAAGGAATTAGTTACTTGGTATCAAAAGGTTCATGACTATTCTTGGTCGCATTTTTCTGACTCTGAAAACGGAGAATGGTTTGGATATTTAAATAGACAAGGAGAAGTTCTTTTAGATTTAAAAGGGGGCAAGTGGAAGGGCTGTTTTCATGTGCCAAGAGCGATGTTCCAATGTTGGAAATCTTTTAAAAATATTGAAAATAAATTATAACTTATGAAAATACCTAGACCTTACATTTTAGCAGAAACCAATTGGAAATATGTAAAAAATGAAAAGTATTCTATTGCAATGCTACCATGGGGTGCAACAGAAGCACATAATTATCATTTGCCTTATGCAACGGATACTATATTAGCAGATAACGTGGCAAGTGCTTCCGCTAAATTTGCTTGGAAAGAAGGCGCTAAACCAATTGTTTTACCAGCTATTCCCTTTGGAGTAAACACAGGTCAAATGGATGTGCCTTTCTGTATGAATATGAACCCATCAACACAATATGTTGTTTTAAAAGATATAGTTCAGGTTTTAGACACTCATAATATTTATAAATTAGTAATTATTAATGCACACGGAGGCAACAATTTCAAACAAATGATTCGAGAGTTGAGTTTGGTGTTTCCAAAAGTGTTTATATGTACTCTCAATTGGTGGAATACTGTAAACCCCTCTTCTTATTTTGACGAACCAGGAGATCATGCTGGAGAATTAGAAACGGCTGCAATGATGCATGTGGTTCCAGAGTTAGTCTTACCACTTAATGAAGCTGGAAATGGAAGTTCAAAACAGTTCAAAATAAAAGGATTGAAAGACGGTTGGGTCTCTGCTCAGCGAAAGTGGATATCAGTGACTAAAGATACTGGTGTTGGAAATCCAAAATTGGCTACAAAAGAAAAAGGAGCATTATTTTTAAAAGAAACTACAAAGGTCATTGGTGAATTTCTAGTTGAATTGCATCATGCAGATTTAAATAATATGTACGAATAAATTAAAAATAAATGTAAACAGATGAAAAATTTAATAGTTGTTGCGATCATGTTTTTATCGCTAAATAGTATAGCACAAGAAAATAAAAATCAATTGGCTGACGGATTGATTGAATATGAAGATCTTTTTAACTCATCAATGGATAAAGATGTTGAATGTTATCGCATTCCTGCAATTGTTACAGCACCAAATGGAGATTTGATTGCTGCCATAGATGAACGTGTTCCGAATTGTGGCGATTTAAAATGGAGTAAAGATATTAATATTATTATGCGTCGAAGTTCTGATAACGGTAAAACATGGACGCCTATTGAAACTGTCATTGATTTTCCATTCGGTCAATCAGCTTCGGATCCTTCAATGATTGTAGATGCAATTACTCAGGAAATCTTTTTGTTTTATAACTATATGGATTTAGATAAAGAACTAAATGTATATTATTTACACGTGATGAAAAGTTCTGACAATGGTAAAACATGGAGCAAACCGGAAGATATTACTTCTCAAATTGCAAAACCTGAGTGGCATAAAGATTTTAAATTTATTACATCTGGTAGAGGAATTCAAACTTCAAAAGGAAAATTATTGCATTGCATGGTAAACTTAAATAGTGGTATGCATTTATTTGCAAGTGACGATCATGGTAAGTCATGGTATTTTATCGATACTCCAATTTCTCCAGCAGATGAATCCAAAGTTATTGAATTAGTAGATGGTAGCTGGATGGTTAATGCAAGAGCAAACGGAAAGGGAATGCGCTATGTACACGTCTCTTTAGATGAAGGAAAAACTTGGGAGACTAGAGCCGAAGAGCAATTGATAGATCCAGGGTGTAATGGAAGTATAATTAGATATACATCGATTGTAGATGGGTACAAAAAAAATAGATTGTTGTTTTCGAATGCTAAAATGAAAAAAGGAAGAAAGAATATGACAGTCAGAGTGAGTTATGATGAAGGTAAGACATGGACGGATGGAAGAACTATTTATACGGGAGGTTCTGCATATTCATCGTTAACGGTTTTAGAAAATGGTGATATTGGACTCTTCTTTGAGCAAGATGATTATAAAAAGAATCCCTTTGTGAGTTTTTCATTAGAATGGTTGACCTTTGGGGATGATAAATATATTAGCCTCGAAAATTAAATTTGTAGAAAAGGATAACTAGCAGTTTGTTTTCTACTAAAATTGATTTGTAATACTTACAAAAAAAATAGATGCTTCAAAAAAAAATCAAAATAGGATGGGCTATAGTTATTGTTTTTTTTGTAATTGAAATGTATCCTCAAAAAACAAAAGTTGCATGTATTGGCGATAGTGTAACTTATGGGTTAGGAATAAAAGAAAGAGATCGAAATTCATATCCAGCGCAACTTCAACAATTATTAGGTGATAATTTTGAAGCCAAAAACTTTGGAGCTTCAGGAGCTACTGTTCTTAAAAATGGACATAAACCTTATTGGAACAAATCAACTTTTGATAAATCAAAAGCGTTTGCTCCAGACATTGTAATTATTTATTTAGGATTAAACGACCAAGGTTTAAATAATTGGCCAAAACATAAGGATGAATTTGAAAAAGATTATTTAGAATTAATAAATATATACAAATCATTACCCTCAAAGCCAAAAGTGATTATTTGTAAAATGTCACCAACCTTATCAGGTCATCATTGGTTTGAAGAAGGAATGCGTGAAAACTTTAAAGAAATTCAATCTAAAATTGAAGCAATTAGTTTACAATCTAAAACTGAATTAATTGATTTGCACGAACCTTTATACCGTTTTCCAGAATATTTTCCTGATAATTTACATCCTACAAAAGAAGGGGCTGCTATAATAGCTAATAAAGTGTATAGCGCTATTTCTGGAGATTATGGAGGATTACAATTGCCAAAGCTTTATGGGGAAAAAATGGTTTTACAAAGGAATGAACCTATTGAAATTTCTGGAATTGCAAATGGAAATGATGAAATTAAAGTCACTTTAAATAAGGTAACCTTAAAAACAACTTCAAAAAAAGGTGTTTGGAAAGTCACGTATCCTCCAATGAATGCAGGCGGTCCATTTAAATTGAATATTAATTCTAAACTTTCACAAAATCTTGTAATTAATGAGGTGTATATTGGTGACGTTTGGTTAGCATCAGGGCAATCGAACATGGATTTTAAAGTCCATCAAATGAAATCTTCAAAAACTGTTTTAAAAGACTCTTTGAGTTCAAATATTTTTATATTCTCTATGGACCCCAAGGTGTTGGGTTCAACTGAGTTTACTAAAGAAGAATTCGAAATAATAAATGCAAATGATTTTTTCAATTATTCTGGATGGAGCAATTCTAACGATAAAATTTTAGAAGATTTTTCTGCCGTAGCCTATTCTTTTGCATACAATCTTCAAAAGAAATTGAATATACCAATCGGGATTGTCTGTAATGCTGTTGGTGGGTCTCCAACTCAAAGTTGGATTAGCCGAGAGCAAATGGGATCACAGCATGAGACTATTAGTTTGCTAAATGATACTTGGCAACATCCAAGCGTGAATTCTTGGGTTTCAAAACGAAAAATAGAAAATTTTGGCGGAAATAAAAATTTAAAAACAAGACATCCATATGACCCCACTATTTTGTTCGATGCAGGAATAAAACCAATCCTTGATTACAATATTACAGGTGTAATTTGGTATCAAGGAGAATCAAATACAAATGATATTAATCTGCATTCTAACTTATTTGAATTACTTGTAAACGATTGGAGAACTCAATGGAATAAACCAAATATGCCATTCTATTTTGCACAATTGAGTAGTATCGATAGAGCAAATTTGGGTGCATTTAGAGATTCTCAACGCAAATCATTATTGATACCAAATACAGGAATGGCGGTTTCTTTGGATGTTGGGCACGAAACCGATGTACACCCAAATAAAAAATGGATCATTGGAGAACGCCTTTCTAAAATAGCATTGGTTAAAACTTATAAAAAAGACTTGAATTATTCTGGTCCCTTATTGGATTATGTGAATGTGGTTGAAAACAAACTAGAGGTTTATTTTAAATATGGAGAAGGACTAAAAACAAAAGAAAATGACCCCTTAAAAGATATTCAAATTGCTGGGAAAGATGGAATATTTATCTCTGGAAAATCTAAAATTGAGAATGATAAACTTATTATTTGGTCGTCAAAAATTAAAAATCCTCGGTTTGTAAGATATGGATACACATCATTTAGTAATGGCAACTTAGTAAACAGATACAACCTACCTGCATCTACATTTTCAAACCAATAAATAAAAAGACATTTATGAAAATTAACCTTCTAAAATTTAGTCATTGTTTTTTTTTATTGGTTATTTTATTTTCTTTCACATCTCAAAGCCAAGAGAATTCGACTTCATTGAATAAAGCTTACCCTATTATTCCGACTCCGCAAAAAATAAGTTATGGTAAAGAACTTATTCTGTTTAATTCAGTTACTATAATTTCAAATGGATTTAAAGATGAGGCTGTAATTTTAAAACAATTTTTTAACGAAAACGGCATCAAATCTGATAGCAATGGAATTTTGATTGAATTGAATTTATCCAATTCAAAAATAGAGCATTCCGATGAAGCATATTCATTACAAATAGATGATAAAATTAGTATTGACGGAACTTCATCAAAAGGCATGTTTTACGGTGTACAGTCATTAAAACAATTGGTTCGATTTTCTAAAAATAAATGCAGTGTTCCTCAGATTTTTATTAAAGATTGGCCAGCTTTTAAAATTCGTGGTTTTATGTATGATACAGGTAGAAATTATCAACCTATAGCACAATTAAAAGAGCAAATTGAGGTGTTAGCACGGTACAAATACAATGTGTTTCATTGGCATTTAACAGATAATCCTGGATGGCGATTGGAAAGTAAATTGTATCCAGAATTGCAATCGAAAAATGCAACTAGTAGGCATAAAGGAAAGTATTACACCCAAGATGAATTTAAAGAAATTGTTGCTTTTTGCAAAAAACGAAATATTATTGTAATTCCAGAATTTGACATTCCTGGACATACTGAAGCCTTTAGAGTGTCACTCGGTATTAATTCTATGAAAGAGTCGAGAGTGTTACCTATTTTAATAGAACTTTTTGACGAGTTGATGAGTTTGGTTTCTCCTGAAGATATGCCATATATACATATTGGTACCGATGAAGTTAGAAATAAAGAAGAATATGTAACCAATGATTTTATTTTGGAATTGATGAATCATATCAAATCTAAAAACAGAGAATTAATTGTTTGGAAAGAAGGTATTGTTATTCCAGAAGATTCTACATCAATCAATCAATTATGGGCATATCATGAAGGTCGAAAAGGACATCGGTTTATAGATTCAAGAAGTAATTATATCAATCATCTAGATCCATTTGCAGGAATGGCACGATTGTATTTTCAACAACCTTGTCGCCAACCGATAGGGGATCATTTGGCTTTAGGTGGGGTTTTGTGCGCATGGCCAGATAACAATGTGAATGTTGGAAGGGATATTTTACGGCAAAACCCCATTTACCCTTCTATAGTTTTTTATGCTGATGCCATTTGGAAAGGTCGAGATAAAGATTACCCTGAGTATTGGGCTAAATTGCCTTCTATCAATACACAAGAATTCGAGTCTTTTAAGAAATTTGAAGAGAAGGTAATTGTTCATAGAAATCAATTTTTTAAAGGAAAGGAGTTCCCGTATGTTGAACAAACAAAAATTTCGTGGAGTTTGATAGGCCCATTTGATAATGATGGTGATTTTAATAAGAAATTCGAGGTAGAAAATGAAATCAAGGAATTCTATGAAGTAAATAGGCAAGAATGGAAATGGTCTGACCCAGTAATTGGAGGAACAATTCATTTAAAACATTTTTTCGGATTTTCAGCGGTCACAGAAAAAAAAGAAGGCACTTACTACGCACGTACTAATATTTATTCTCCAAATGATCGTGAACAAGATTTTTGGGTTGGATTTCAAGGATGGTCAAGATCTAGTAGAAGAGGTGGACCAACTGCAAAGCAAGGTAAATGGCATTTTACTCAGCCAAAAATATGGGTGAATGGAAAGGAAATAGAACCGCCAATATGGAAACAACCAAGTTTATTAGAAAAGGATACTGAAATTCCATTTATTGACGAGGATTATTTTTATAGAGCCCCAACTAAAATAAATTTAAAAAAAGGTTGGAACACTGTGTTATTAAAAATACCGCAAGGGGGTAATTCTTGGAAATGGATGTTTACCTGTGTTCCGATTTCTATTGACGGAATGGATGTTTCAGAAGTTGAAAATTTAATATTTAATCCCTCTATTTAAAAAAATAAATAGGTAATTTGTACATCCATAAAAATTTGTGTTTTATATGAAAACTTTAATGAATTCCTTTCTAATTGTAATATGTTTAAATTTATATTCTCAGGAAAAAAATCATGATATATCTGAATTACCAAAAGATATAACTACTCTTTTTGCTCCAGGCGAAGCTAACTATAATTGTTTTAGAATTCCGGCTGTGGTTGTTACAAAAGAGGGGAGTATATTAGCTTTTGCAGAAGCAAGAAAAAAGAGTTGTTCCGATACGGGCAATATAGATTTGGTCATGAAAAAATCTACTAACGATGGGAAATCTTGGAGTGAGTTGAAGATTATTTGGAGCGATGGAGACAATACGTGTGCCAATCCAGCACCTGTTGTAGATTATGTAACTGGTAAAATACATTTGTTAGCTGCTTGGAATAACGGTAAAGACCGTGAACATCAAATTATAGCTGGTACAAGTAAGGAGTCAAGAGAGGTATATCAATTGGTTTCAAATGATGATGGAGAAACTTGGTCAAAACCTGAGAATATAACAGCAACGACTAAATTAAAAGATTGGACTTGGTATGCAACGGGACCTGTACATGGAATTCAGTTAAGAAAAGGGTTTTATAAAGGGCGATTGATAATACCCTCAGATCATATAGAAGCAGGTTCAAAAAAGTATTATTCTCATATTATTTATTCTGATAATCATGGAGCATCGTGGAAATTAGGAGGAAGAACTCCTAATGATCAGGTAAACGAATGTTCTATTGCAGAATTGGAGAATGGTGATTTGTATCTGAATATGAGAAACTATGAACGAAAAGACATGCAAGCACGCCAAATAGCTATTAGTAAAGATGGTGGTTTGACTTGGGAAAATCAACATATTGAACCTCAATTACCAGAGCCAATATGTCAAGGTGCTATTTTAGCTGTTGAGCGAAAAGGGAAGCAAGTGTTGTTGTTTACAAATCCATCTGATTCAAGAAACCGAATTAACATGACCTTGTCCATTAGTAGAGATCAAGGAAAGCATTGGACAGAAAGAATTACTGTTTTTGAAGGACATTCTGCCTATTCTGATCTGGTTGAATTAGAGGATAATAAAGTTTTTATATTGTTCGAAGCTGGAATTAAGAGCCCTTATGAGGGTATTCATTATAAAACAATCTCTTTTAAAAAGTAATAAAAATTCTAATTAGTTAATTTCCATTAATTAATATGTATAACATAATACGTTTTTGTATATTAGCGAGCTATTGTTAATTTATTTGAAAAAGTATTGTCTCATGAAATTATATAAGATCTTCGCATATTTAAGTATTTTTCTACTAATTGCAATTACGAATACAGTACATGCTCAAGAATTATTTAATTGGTCTTTAGAAAAAGGTTTACCAAATTCCGTAGGTTTAAATGGTTCGTATATAGGAACTCATAATAATGTTTTAATAATTGCAGGAGGAGCAAATTTCCCGAATACTCCAGTTTGGAAGGGAGGAAAAAAGGTGTGGAATAATGTAATATACGTATTATCAAAAGAGGGAGATTTGTCAAAATGGAAAATTCAGAATGATGTAAAATTGACAAAAGCACTTGCAAATGGGGTATCTCTTACGACACCGAATGGAGTTCTTTGTTTAGGAGGTGATGATTCACAATCAGTTTATAATAATGCGTTTATTTTAAAATGGAATGTAACCTCACAGAAAGTTGTAATTGAAGAATTACCCGAGATGCCATTTCCTTTAGCTAATATGGGTGCTAGTATTGTAGATGGTGTTGTTTATGTTGTTGGAGGTAAGAAAACGAAGACAGGCTCTTCTACCAATAGTTTTTTATCATTTAATTTAAATGAAACACTTACCCGTAAAAAACATACATGGAAAGTTCTTCCTGATTTCCCTGGACAAAGCAGATTACAAGCTGTTGTAGTAGGGCAAAGTAATGGCCATCAAGATTGTCTGTACGTATTTAGTGGTGTAAAATATGATCCGAATGCTGAAGTTACACATACCATGCTAGACGATGCGTATGAGTTTGATCCACATAAAAATTTATGGAAGAAAAAGAATGATACACCTAATAATAATACACCTGGCATTAGCGGCGGGTATTTTGCAGCAGCCCCTGCTATTAAAATAGGAGATTCTCATATTGTGGTTTTTGGAGGCGCTGGAGGGGGACAGCAGCATTTAACCGCTCGAATTAAACTTTGGAACAAGGTTAAAGCATTGAAAAATAAGGGGAATCAAAGTGATTTGGTATTGAGCCAAATAGATTCTTTAAATAATATGGAAAAGGGCTTAGTTAAAAGCACATCTTTTTCCAAAACGGTATGGGCATATCATACAATTACAGATACTTGGACGGAAAAGGGCGAACTTCCTAGCGAAACACAAGTTGTTACGAATGCGGTAAAATGGAAAGGGTCTATTGTTATTCCGGGTGGAGAAATTCGACCAGGAGTGAGAACCGCCAAACTTACGGTTGCCACCATGATTCCCTATGAAGCAAGTTTTGGTTGGATAAATTATCTGACTTTGATTACTTATTTAGGGTTGATGGTATGGATGGGATGGTATTTTTCTCGAAAGAATAAAACAACGGAGGATTATTTCCTTGCCGGAGGTCGTATTCCATGGTGGGCTGCTGGTTTAAGTATCTATGCTACCATGCTAAGTGCCATCACCTATTTATCTCAGCCAGCATTAGCCTATGCTTTTGATTGGCAGGCCTATTTAGGATATTTTACCATTTTATTAGTTGTTCCAATTATAACTGCATTTTATCTTCCATTTTTTAGGAAATTAAATATTACTACGGCATACGAATATTTAGAAAAACGCTTTAATATAATTGTTAGAATGTTTGGAAGTTCTTCATTTGTATTATTTCAATTGGTTCGAATGGGAATTGTAGTATACCTTCCTGCTTTGGCTTTATCTACGGTTGTTGGAATTGATATTTATTTAGCAATAATAGTAATGGGAATTTTGGCAATTCTCTATACCTATATGGGAGGTATGGAAGCTGTTATCTGGACAGACGTGGTTCAAGTAATTGTATTGATGGCCGGTTTAGTTATTGGGCTAATTTTTATCGCTATTGAGATTGGTGTAGGCTATATTTTTGATACAGCATTAGCAGATGGTAAACTTCAAATGGTTGATTTGCGAATTAGTTTTACCGAAGTAGTGACTTGGTCTTTGTTTATTGGGTCATTTGCATTGACCTTGATTCCTTATACTACAGATCAGGCAGTTGTACAAAGGTATATGACCACATCGAGTGAAAAGGAAGCCAGAAAAAGTATTTGGTTGAATGGGATTATATCCATTCCGGCAGGCTTATTAATTTTTGCAATGGGTACATTTTTATATGTATATTTTAAGGAACATCCAGAATTTTTAAACGTAGGAATGCAAAACGATAGTGTATTCCCATTATTTATAACAAATCACCTACCTCCCGGAGTTGCAGGATTGGTTATTGCAGGTATATTTTCTGCATCTATGTCGAGTTTAGACAGTAGTATGCATAGTATATCGACTGTGGTAACAGTTGATTTTTATAAAAGATTTTCAAAAAGTTATTCAGATATAAAAGGTCTTAAAATGGCAAAATGGACAACTGTAGTTGTTGGAGTTTTTGGCACTTTAATTGCTTGTTTAATGGCAGCATTTCCAGTAAAATCATTATTCTTTTTATTTCAAGAAGTCATAGGTTTGTTGGGAAGTGCAATGGCAGGAATCTTTATTTTAGGAATTTTTGTGAAAAAGGCAAATTGGAAAGGCACTTTGATTGGAGCAGTCTCTAGTGTTGTTGTATTAGTAATGGTTAAATATAATACCTCAATTAACTTTTATATTTATCCGTTAATCGCCATACCAACTTGTGTTTTTATAGGGTATCTTTCAAGTCTTATCTTTGTTGTTGAAGATATGGATAACGAAGGATTGGTTTATTCTAAAAAGGCACCTTATTAACTAAGGTATACTGAACTATCTAATAATTTTGTGATTATTTTTTCAAGCCCTTTTTCACTACTCCTTTTAACTTTACTTTCATTTCAAGGGGAGTAATATACCCTAAAATAGAATGAGTTAAATTCTAATTAGAACTTAACTCTATAAAGTAACTTAGTCAATAAATTTAGGTTTAATTAGAATTATCAATTTCTTTAGAACAGTCAATAAATATTGATATGAAAATTAGAATTAAAAAGAGTTTAATGAGGTTTCGAACAAGTCAATCCTACTCAATATCACATTATAAAAAGAAAAAAGAGTGAAGGGTTAGTTGAACAAGTTAAAAATATGAATCGATTTGAAAAGCTGTATCATACTTGATAAATAACAATAATTCCCTAATAATTTTTCCCATAAGTACATGGGTTATATATTTCAGAACCTGTAATTAGAACCTGCTTTTTATTTTTCAGTCTAAAAAATAAGATTCTCTTTCAAAATGAGGTTATAAATTAGATTATATAATTAATTACATGGATTCTCTATCAATAAAGTTAAATGGGTTTTTAATTTCCCCTTTTTTATTACTCAATATCATCTGAGCAGCAGTTTCTCCCATAATTTTAAAATCGGTAGAAATTACTGAAATTCCAAGGAGATGCTTTAATGGGGTATCATTATAGGAGAGCACCCCAATATCTTTCCCAATTTCAAATTCATATTCTCTAATTTGATTGATCAAATGCACCAAATCATCTTCCATAATAGTAATAAATAAATCACCTTTTTTAAGAATCATATTATCATAAATCTCTTCAATAATTTCAAAATCCAATGACTTTTCAATACAAAATTTTCGAAAACCTTGTACAATTCTTTTTGGATATGGATACACAGATTTATCAGGATATACCAACATCAATTTCTTGTATTTAACTATTTTTTTAAAACCTTGTATTAAGGCATTGTAAATATCATTCTCATAATCTTGATAAATTTTAACAATTTCTCCATCAATCTCACCAACAAAATTGGCTAACATAATCAATTTTTCCTTCGGAATATTATTGATGGCTTGAATAACATTTTTCGAAGCACTTATATGTTTAAAATCGTCACTTTTAAAATGGGAAATAACAATATAATAATCGTACGCTCCTATATCTTTTTCTAATAGATTCATAAATAAGGACTCCTCACAATGGTAAATTTGAAGATCGGTATATGAATTATCGCCTATACTACGGTTAAACGCATTGTAAATTTTTAACTTGTAAGAACTCAATTTATTGATGAGAAATAAAATATTGATTTTTGAAATTAAATTGGTTCGTGCAATATAAAATCCTTTACCTCTTACAGAAATAATGATCTTTCGTTCTTTTAAAATTCTATATGCCTTTTCTACCGTATCTCTCGATAAATAAAACTCCTCACTTAACATATTGATGGATGGCATTTTATCATCTATCGAAAAAACTCCTTGAGAAATGTTTTGTATAACAGAATCTACTATTTGAATATATTTTGGCTTTCGCGAGTTTTTATCAACATCAATATGTTTTAAGATTTCCATTTATGATGTCTATAGAAATTGAGTTAAATAGTTTTAACAAAGATATAAAAATGTAATTTAGAGCAGGTATTTATTTAAAAAATACAAAAACAGATTATGGAAGCATGATAGTACAGGATAGTAATTCTTTTAAGATAATTTAGTTTTGTGTTTCATTATATAATAAAATTACTATTTCTATAGATAAAGTAATAAAAAACTTAAATAAAGCAATCTAACTGTTTATGTTTTTTAAATAATAAGTAGATAAAAGTTACAAGTATAATAATTATGATAATTCAAAAAGAACAAATAATCGCGAACAATAAAGAAAAGTTAAATCTGCACAAGGATAATTTTGATTTTTTAGCATCAAAACTCACTAAAAAAGGTTATGATATTGAAATGATAATTTCTCGTTTAATAGAGTTTCAAATAGCCATACCAAGTTGGGCATTAGGTGCTGGAGGTACTCGTTTTGGTCGCTTTTCATTTTATGGGGAACCTTCTAATTTAGAAGAAAAAATTGAAGATGTAGGTTTAATACATGCTTTAACAAATACAGCAGGTGCTGTTTCTTTGCACATTCCTTGGGATGTACCAAATGACTATAATGCTATTAAAGAATTAGCTTCATCATTAAATATTAAGTTTGATGCAGTAAATTCAAATACATTTCAAGACCAAAAAGATGCTACAGAAACCTATAAATACGGTTCTTTAAGCAATACGAGTCAGGCTGTTAGAGAACAAGCCATTGCACACAACTTAGACGTAATCAATATTGGAAACCAATTAGGGTCTAAAGCATTAACAGTATGGTTGGCTGATGGATCTACTTTTCCAGGGCAAAATAATTTCCAAACAGCATTTAGCAACACCCAAGATAGTTTAAAAGAAATCTATAAAGGTATTCCTGCTGATTGGAAAATGCTCATTGAATACAAACCCTATGAACCAAATTTTTACAGTACAGTTATTCAAGATTGGGGGGCATCATTAATGTTGGCAAATGAGTGTGGAGAAAAAGCATTTACTTTAGTAGATTTGGGACATCATTTACCAAATAGCAATATTGAACAAATTGTTTCTATTTTAATGCTAAAAGGTAAATTAGGAGGCTTCCATTTTAACGATAGTAAATATGGCGATGACGATCTAACGGCCGGAAGTATCAAACCTTATGCCTTATTCTTAATTTTTAATGAATTGGTGTATGGAATGGAAAACAATCCTCAAAACCCAGACTTATCCTGGATGATTGATGCAAGTCATAATATTAAAGACCCATTAGAAGATATTATTCAATCTTTAGAAGCAATTCAAGAAGCCTATGCAAAAGCATTATTGGTAGATCAAGATGCTTTAAAAGAAGCTCAAAATAACAATGATATTGTAAAATGTCAGGAAATTTTACAAGATGCTTACAGAACAGATGTAAGACCTTTACTTGAAAAAACACGTTTAAATGTAGGAGGGGCTATTAGTCCGATTATGGCCTATCGCGAATTGGATCTTCGAAACCACTTGATTGGTGAAAGAGGGAAGCAAACAATAGCAACCGGACTTTAAAAATCAAAGAATGCATCAAAAAGTAACAGCAGTCTTTGATATTGGAAAAACAAACAAAAAGTTTTTCCTTTTTGATAAAGATTATCAGGAAATATTTCGTGAATATGCACATTTTGACGAAATTAAAGACGAAGATGGTTTCCCTACAGAAAATTTAGAGGCTTTACAAAACTGGCTGAAAGATTTGTTTCATCGTATTTTGGAAGATCAAAAATATGATATTAAAGCAATCAATTTTTCAACCTATGGTGCGAGTTTTGTACATGTTGATGAACAAGGAAAAGTATTGACTCCGCTCTATAATTATTTAAAACCAATGGACGAAGATTTTATAACTTCGTTCTATGATAAATATGGACCAGAGTTAGAATTTTTAACGAAGACAGGTTCACCAAAATCTGGCATGTTAAATTCTGGCTTGCAACTATATTGGCTAAAACATACGCAACCTGAAGTTTACAAAAAGATAAAGTATTCATTACATTTACCGCAATATCTAAGTTATATTTTTACTAGAATTCCGCTAAGTGAATACACCAGTATTGGATGTCATACCGCATTATGGGATTATACCAAAAAAGATTATCACCAATGGGTATATAAGGAAGAAATTAATAAAATCCTCCCTCCAATAGTTTCTACCGAAACGAGTATCAATATGAACTATCATGGGAATCGAATTAAAATCGGGGTCGGTATTCACGATAGTTCATCAGCATTAATCCCTTATATAAGAGGATCTAAAAAACCTTTTATATTGGTATCTACAGGCACCTGGAGTGTCGCGCTGAATCCTTATTCAGAATCCTTACTTACCAATAACGATATTCAAAAGGATACGATCAATTATATGAGAATTAATGGTAAAGCTGTGAAATCTGCAAAATTACTATTGGGTAATGAATATAAATATCAAATTACTGAATTAAGTAAACATTTTAATTTACCCTATGAGCATCATAAAACTATTAAATTTAACAGTGATACCTTCCATAAAGTAATTGAAAATTTCGAGTATTGTTTCTGTTGGAAAGATTTATTAGATGGTGAAATGCCAAACAAAACAAACATTTCTCATACTACTTATGAAGAAGCCTATCACCAATTGATGATAGAGTTGGTAAAATTGCAGGTAAAAAATATTGAATCTGCAAAGGGTGAAGATACATCAATTAAAAGATTGTTTGTAGATGGTGGCTTTAGTGATAATGACGTATTTATTAAACTTTTATCTCATTATTTAAGAGGTATGAAATTGCGATCTACAAGTTCTTCGTTAGGTTCAGCCTTAGGAGCAGCCATTGTAATATCAGATAGTAAATTGAATTCTAATTTTTTACAAAAGAATTATGCTCTAAAAAAGCATGTTCCATTTATTTTAACATAAAAAAATTATTATAACATAGAAATAAAATGCAAAAGAAAACAAATTTTATCCATCCTAGAGACCAAATCATCAAGATTATTAGTAGAATTTATAAAAGAAAAATGACCACTACATCAGGTGGTAATATTTCGATCATTGATGAAAATGGTGATATTTGGGTAACACCCTCTGCAATAGATAAAGGCTCTTTAAGAGCCGTAGATATTATTTGTGTAAAAAAAGATGGAACAATAGTGGGAGATCACAAGCCTTCTTCAGAGTTTCCGTTTCACAAAGCTATTTATGACTCTAGACCAGATATTAAATCTGTAATACATGCACATCCTCCTGCCCTAGTTTCATTTAGTATCGTACATACAAAACCAAATACAAATATCATTTCTCAAGCAAAACATATTTGCGGTCCAATTGGCTATGCAAAGTATGAGCTGCCAGGAAGTGAATTGTTAGGAGACGTAATTAGTGAAGAATTTAAAAAAGGATACAAAGCAATCATCATGGAGAATCATGGAACCGTTTTGGGAGGGAGTGATATGATAGATGCTTATGTGTGTTTTGAAGCTTTAGAGTTTTGTGCTAAAACCATTTTATATGGCTCTCAGATAGGGAAACCTAATTATTTGATGGATGAGCAAATTGATCAATTTGAAGCGCAAGCTACCGATATGTTACCAGAAATGGAGATAACTGAACATTCTTCAGATGAGAAAGAGAAGCGATTAGAAATATGTACTATTGTGCAGCGTTCTTGTCAACAAGGACTTATGATTGGCTCTTATGGAACAGTATCAGTGAGACTTCAGGAAAATAATTTTTTGATTACTCCAACTGATGTTGACCGATGGGATTTGACATTAGAAGATATCGTTCAAATAAAAGGCGGTAAAAGAGAAGCTAGTAAAACACCAAGTAGAGCTACTTGGATTCATCAAGAAATCTATAATCGCAACCCTGAAATAAATTCTATTATCATGACGCAATCTCCATATTTAATGGCTTTTGGAGTTACTGGTAGTCATTTAAATGTACGTACAATTCCTGAAAGCTGGATTTTTTTACAAGATATAAAAACTGTTGAATATGGTATGCATTTCAAAAAGAATAATAACTATTCAAAAATAGTTGATAATACTCCTACAGCTTTAATTATAGAGAATGATTCCGTGATAATTACTGGTGACAAACTACTTCAAACATTTGATTATTTAGAAGTAGCTGAATTTAGTGCTAAATCTATAGTTCTTGGAAGCTCTTTAGGAGAAATGGTTCCAATTAGTGATGAGCAAGTAGAAGAATTAAGAGTGAAGTTTTTAACATAAAAATAGTGTGGCAATAAAATTCAATTCGGATTATCCATCAATTGATGATTTAAGAACAAAAGCACAGAAAAAGATTTCAAAATTTACATTTGAATATTTTGGATGGAGGTTGTAGTGAAGATATGAATATAGATAAAAATACTTCTGAAATTCGTGATGTAATAATAAAATCATATTACTTATCAAAGCATACAAAATCAGAATTACAACAAGTGATGGAACAAGTTTGTTGTGAAAACACAAGTATTTTTTAAAAATTTATTCTAAAATATCATTATGAGTGAATACAGCATTGATCAAGATATAGAAGTAATTGCAGGCGGAGAATTTGAAAGAGAACCTGTTCCTACTTCCAAACTAAAAAGTTGGAAAAGTTTTATAGGGATGTATGCCGGAGAACATGCCGCTGGTACCGAATTTATGATTGGACCACTATTTTTAACTGCAGGTGTTAGTGCCTTCGACTTGATTATGGGGCTTTTAATAGGAAATTTATTAGCCGTTTTATCATGGCGATTTTTAACAGCCGAAGTCGCAGTTAAAAATAGACTTACTTTGTATTTTCAACTTGAAAAAATAAGCGGAAAATCATTGGTAACCGGCTATAATTTAGCCAACGGAATATTATTTTGCTTCTTGGCGGGATCTATGATTACCGTTTCTGCAACTGCTGTAGGAATACCTTTTGATATGCCTATGCCTAAATTGACAGACACTATGCCAAACGGAGCGACATGGGTAATCATTGTAATCGTTATTGGAGCCGTAATTTCGTTAATAGCATCAAAAGGTTACAACACCGTTTCTAAAGCAGCCAATTGGATGTCTCCTTTTATTGTACTTGCTTTTTTAGCCGCTGGGATTGTGGCTTTAAGCCAATTGGGCGTAAGTAATTTTTCTGATTTTTGGGCTATTTGGGGAGAAGGTGCAGAGCCTTTTCCTAGACAAATAAAATATACCATTTGGCATGTTGTCATTTGGTCTTGGTTTGCCAATGCAGCAATGCATATTGGCATGTCTGATTTATCAGTATTGCGTTTTGCAAAAACAACCAAAGCTGGTTGGACAACTGCAGCAGGAATGTACGTGGGTCACTATATGGCTTGGATTGCTGCGGCATTATTATATGCTGTTTATTTAAAATCACCAGAAGCATTGGCCTTTTTGTCTAATGGAGAAGCACCTCCAGTAGCTCCAGGTCCCTTAGCAAATAATGCCATCGGTATTTTTGGTATCATCGCTGTAGTATTAGCTGGATGGACAACTGCAAATCCAACCATATACCGGGCAGGCCTAGCCTTTCAGGCAATTATGCCTAAATTATCAACCTTTTGGGTAACAATTATTGCGGGGACAGTAGCTACAATTGCAGGACTTTTTCCTGCATTTGCAATGAAACTATTAGGCTTTGTAGCCTTATACGGATTTATTTTATCGCCTTTTGGAGCTGTTATTGTATTTGAGCATTTCTTTGGAAAGAAATTCGGGATTACAAAAAATTATGCCGCAGTCGCAGGAATCAAATTTAATAAAGCGGTGTTTTATGCTTGGTTAATTAGTTTTGGACTGTTCTATTTTATATCGATACAGTTCGATGTTTTCTTGTCATTTGTAACATTACCAGCATGGTTACTTTGTGGTGTTTTGTTTTTGGTGTTTAGTAAGTATACTCAGAAATCTAAAATTTAATTATTGCTTGTACTAAAAATACATATTACAAAGTTTAAATTTACCCAACGAGGTAGATGGAAACGAAAGTCGAGAATACTCAATTCATTATGGTCACGACTCCATTCCATCAAAATATTTTAACCTTTAATATAGCATTTCTATGACGGAATAATTAACAAAAAAGGTAAACGTATAAAAACATACGATTATGTAAAAGAAACTAATTTCTATCTCCATAAAGCAGGAAGCCGTATTATTATATTTTATAGAGTGTAAGAGGTGAAAAAATGTAATGATTTATAAACTTTTTAAGTATTATAATATTATAACTATGTTTTATTCCTATAGTTATTATGCAAATAAAAAATGGTTACTAAAATATATTTAGTAACCATTTGATTATTAGTGACCCCAAAGGGGGAAGTGTCGAACTTTATTTTGGAAGATTATGAAGCTTTGGTAACCTTAATAAGTTCTCAAAATCTTCAATTATAATAATTAAATTGGGGAAAATTGATTTGGGGAAACCAGCAGTAAATATGCAAATAAAAAAAGATCACTAAATGATATTTACTATAAAATTGGATGATTTATTGTCAAAATACCCAAATGTTAATCCTAATGCGTTAGATATGATACCAGATTGGCAAAACGAATCTCTATGGAAATAATATGACAAACAAAACAAATTTCTCAATATTAATGCGCTCATATTTTACATATTTATCTATTTTGCGCCTGTATTTATTGTGGTGCACCTGTTTTTTAGGTACATTGCACCTATATTTTTAAAATCATGGCAAATAGCACTCATTTTTCTTTAATTGCACCTGTTTTTAATGGTCTTAAACTTCCGGATAAAGGATATATAACCGGTTATGCAGCTATTATTTATAAGCTACAACTTTCCGTTCCGTTTCCCAAACCAATTACTATTGTTAGCTTAAAAGCAAAACGTAGTGAAAATGATGATTTTTTAATTTTACCTAACAGTTATCAAATTGATGATCATACGCAACTTTCAGAAATTGAAGCATTATACAAGCATCTTGTATTTGCATTAAAATATGAAGGTGTTAATTTATTGGTATTTAGTGCACTTGTAAAACATTATACGGAGAAAGACTTGACTAAATTAGTAACTATTGAACCAACTGGGCAATACTCAAGAAGAATATGGTTTTTAGTGGAATGGCTTTTAAGAAAAGAATTGAAAGGAATCTCAAATCTTACTAAAAAAAGTTATGTAGATGTTATAGATACTAAATTGCAATATGCAGTAAATGGCACAAAGTCAGCTCGACATTTAGTGAACAATAATTTACCGGGCAATGTTAACTTTTGTCCATTAATTCGTAAAACACCAAAGTTAGAACAATACATTGCAGGAAATCTATCTGCTAAAAAAAATAATTATTTAAAAGGTGTTCGTAAAAGTATTTTACAACGAGCATCTGCATTTTTGTTATTAAAAGATTCAAAAGCATCATTTACCATTGAGGGAGAAAGCCCTAAAAGTAAACGAACTGCCAGATGGGGACAAGCAATAGGTCAGGCAGGTATAAGAGATTTGAGTCATGAAGAATTTGAACGTTTACAGCAAATAGTTATCGAAAATTCTCGATTTTTAGATATGGGTTACCGAAAAGAAGGTGGGTTTATTGGTGAGCGTGACAGCGATACATTTTCTCCAATGCCTGATCATATATCGGCAAAACCTGAAGATATACAAAAGTTAATGAGTGGGTTAATTGAAGCAAATGATTTATTGCTAAACAATGAAACAGACGCTGTACTAGCTGCTGCCATAATAGGGTTTGGTTTTGTATTCATTCATCCTTTTATTGATGGTAATGGGCGTATTCATCGCTATTTAATTCATCATGTTTTGGCTAAAAAACAATTCTCCAATCAAGGAATTATTTTCCCTATTTCATCATCTATTTTAGATCATATTAGCGATTATCAAAAGGTGTTAGAAAATTATTCTACACCCCTATTGGATTTTATTGAATGGAAAGAAACACCAAGCCATAATGTAGAAGTAACCAACAATACAATAGATTATTACCGCTATTTTGATGCTACTAAACTAGCTGAATTTTTATTTGATAGCGTGAAAGATACAATAGATACTATTATTCCTAACGAAGTGCTATATTTAACTAATTATGAAGAATTTAAGTCGTATATAGACAATGCTTATGAAATGCCGGATCATACAGTTGCATTGTTAGTCCGTTTTTTAGAACAGAATAATGGTAAGCTTTCAAAACGTGCAAAAGAAAAAGAGTTTAATGTACTGAGTGAACAGGAAATAAAAGAGGTTGAAAAAAATTATAATCTGATTTTTAATAACAAATGACCAGACAAGCCGAACAAACTTTAGAAAAGACTTATTACAACAGATGTTTGTTTGAATAATCAGGGATGTTCATGGAAGTTAGAAAGCACATCTAATACCCTTATTATCATATTGTTAAATATTTTTATTATCAAAAAACAATATATATACAATGATATATACAAAAATATTTTGTGATTTTGCAGCAACAGTACACACCACGCTACTCTTTAGGACAGTGCCCCAGGGTGTGTCTTTTGCTTTTAATACCATCCTTTTTATAAATTATCAACTTCATTAAGGATCAAGTATAATTACACCAAAGAGAATGGAAAAATCACAAATAGTATATACAGAGGCATGTTCAATTTAACTGAAAAGACCGCATTTCGTGATTTTGAAAAATTAATGGAACTTGGTTTATTCAAGAAAGAAGGGGAACGTAGAGGAACCTTCTATACTTTGGATGTCCGAAATACGTCCGATAAATATTGAAAATGTGCGATTCAAAATAATATAGGAAAAGTCAGGAGAAGTTGAGGTAGGGGAGCATCTTATACTAGATTTAAAATTGAATATAAACAAAAACCATTACCAAAAAAAACAGGAGCACGAAGACAAATCATACCCCTGCATAGACAAATTGACCTAGTGACCCCAAATGGAGAAGTGTCGAACTTTATTTTGGAAGATTATGAAGCTTTGGTAAGCTTAATAAGTTCTCAAAATCTTCAATTATAATAATTAAATTGGGGAAAATTGATTTGGGGAAACCAGCAGTAAATATGCAAATAAAAAAGGATCACTAAATGATATTTACTATAAATTTACTATAAAATTGGATGATTTATTGTCAAAATATCCAAATGTTAATCCTAATACGTCATTTACTCATAGTTTTCTATTAAATAAATAGGAATTTATGAATCTTAAATAAAATTCACCTTTGGTTAATCTTATTCTTCGGTTTCGTAAAAAGAGTGTTTATTCGCTGCTCTTTTATTTTTTTTATTTACATTTATAAGAAATTATAATCTATTTCAAGATGAAATCTTCTCTTAAATATTATACTAAGTTTATTATAGTTTATGTCTTTTTTGTATTTATATCATGTAACTCAGTAAAAGAGGTGCATTTTAAAACACCTGTTGATACAACTAATAAGCCAACTAACCCACAGATAAAACAAACTTATTC
This sequence comes from Flavobacteriaceae bacterium, assembly GCA_016744615.1. GTDB lineage: Bacteria > Bacteroidota > Bacteroidia > Flavobacteriales > Flavobacteriaceae > Lutimonas. Next base: position 3,973 of record JADGEA010000028.1, on the reverse strand, counting down.
TTTAGAAGAATTAGGGGTTTATGCAAGCAATGAATTTGATGGTGCAAGACTAAATGGTCTTGTGAAGGAAAATGACAGTACAGTAGTTGTTATTATCAATCCAGAAAATACACCAATAAATAATAGTGCATATTATGCATTTAGAACTTGGTCAACTTCACCAAAGAGCCTACATTTTAAGTTTCAATACCCTGAAGGATATAAACATAGATATATTCCTAAGTTGAATATTGATGGGAATTGGAAACGGATTGATTCAACTAAAGTTAGTAAACAAGATAGTATTATTACGGTAAAGCTTGATTTGACTAATAGTCCAATGATTGTTGCAGCACAGGAAATACAATCTACAACTGATGTAAAAAAATGGTATACTTCAATTGCAAATGGAAGAGAGGATATAGTAAAAATTAAAAGTTCTGGAAAATCAACATTAGGTAGAAATATCCCAGTATTGGAATTATCTAAAGGGAAAGGGAAAAACAAAGATGTAGTCGTTTTATTAACAAGACAACACCCTCCTGAAGTTACTGGCTATTATGCCTTCCAATATTTTGTTGAAACCATTTTAAATAACTCAGAGATATCTAATAACTTTCTTGAAAAATATAAAGTATTAGTTTTCCCCGTTGTTAACCCTGATGGTGTTGATTTAGGTAACTGGAGACATAATGCCAATGGTGTAGATACAAATAGAGATTGGTCTGTTTATAATCAAGTTGAGATACAAAATATTACAAAGTACATTTCTAAAAGTATTAAAAAAGGGAAATCAAAAATTATGTTAGGTCTTGATTTTCACTCAACTAGATACGATGTGTTTTATACCAATAAAATTAGAAAAGAAACTACAATGCCTAACTTTATTGATGATTGGTTTGAATCAATTGAAAAGAATATTCCAAACTATAAAGTTAATGAACAACCAGGTAATAGCAATAAGCCTGTTTCAAAAGGATGGTTTTTATATGGTCATAATGCAGTTGGAATTACGTATGAAATAGGGGATAATACACCAAAAGAAAACATAAAACTAATTGGAAAAGTGTCGGCAACGGAAATGATGGAAATTATGTTGAATAAATAAGCTATTGCAGTTAAACTTTTTTCAGACTTGTACGTATATATTAAATGAGAATATTTTTATTTAAAAATAGCATAAGTAAAGAGGATATAAAAATAAAAAAAATTGGAGGATTGTAAAGAACTTGAATCTATTTTGTGGGAAAAAATTAAAGACGGAGACATCACCGCACTAGGTGAGCTTTACGATCAATATATAGATATCTTATTTTCCTACGGTATGCAATTATCTAATAATAAAGGACATGTTATGAATTGTATCCATGATCTTTTTATTGATATTTATAAATACAGGTCATCTTTAGCGAAAACAGATAATGTTAAATATTATTTATTTAAATCGTTAAAACGAAAAATATATAAAAAAGTTACTCACAAACTAGTTTTTTCCAAAGAAAAACAATTAACTAAAAAAAACATCGCTCAAAAGAATTATACAAAGTCTTTTGAGGAAGATTTAATAGCTTCTGAACATGTATCAGAAAGATCCCTTAAATTATCGGAAGCTATAAATTCGTTAACAAAAAAACAGAGATTAGCTTTGTATTTAAGGTTTACTGAAGATAGACCATATGAAGAAATAGCAGAGCATTTAAATATTTCAATTCAATCAACAAGAACTACAATTTATAGAGCAATTAAAACATTAAGAATTCGATTAACATCCTTTGTTTTTTTTGTATTATTTATATGTTTTTATTAAAAACATTAAAAATTATGTCTATAAAACACAATTACATTGCTTATTAATAATATAGGTGTGTTTGAGCTTATTCAATCTTGAATAATAGAATCATAGCAATTAGTACATTTTACAATTTAATTAAATGAAAGAAAAGGATCTTTATAAAGTGAACTTTACATCTTTAAAAGATGAAGAGAAACTAAAGGTGAAAAAGAAGATAATTAAGAATGTTTATTCTATAAAAATGAGAAGACAGGGTTTTAGGTTTGGAATTGGGGTTGCGGCTTCAATTTCTTTAATTATTTCAATTAGTATTTATTACCGAAACTATCAATCTTTTTCCGTTGATAAATATGTCAAATTAACAGAAGGAATTATTATTAATAATCAAGATAAGGTAAAACTTATTTTAAATGATGGGGATGATATTGAAATAGAAGAAGAAAATTCAACTATTAAATATTCAAGCACTGGGCAGCAAATTAAAATTGGAAATTCAAAAGAAATAAAGCAACCAACATTGGAGAAAGATGAGGTTGCATTCAATACTTTAGTTGTTCCCTATGGAAGAAGGTCACAAATTCAACTATCTGATGGAAGTACAGTGTGGTTAAATTCTGGGACTAAATTAGTGTACCCAAGAGCTTTTGGTAAAAATAATAGAGAAGTATATTTAGAAGGAGAGGCAACTTTTGATATTACCCATGATAATAGTCGCCCGTTTAATGTAATTACTGATAACCATAAAATTGAGGTATTAGGTACTATATTTAATATTAGTAATTATAAAGATGAAAATGCAATTAGCACAGTATTAAAAAGCGGAAGTGTTCAAATTCGCTACAAAGGGAATTCACTATTTAAACCAAAAGAAGTACTGAAGATTACACCTGGAACTTTAACGGTCTATAATAAAAAATCACATGAAATAAATGCTGAGAAAGTTGAGACAGAAAAATATTTTTCTTGGATTGAAGGCAAACTAATTTTTAAAAATGACAATATTGATGTTATAATGAAAAAACTGTCTAGGTACTATAATATAAATATTGAAATACAAAATGAGAACGTTTTAACTCAAACTTTTTCAGGAGTTTTAGATCTAAAGGATTCTGTCGAAGAAGTTATTAAAATAATTAAAGAAACCTCAAATTTTGAATATGAATTACTAAATGAACAAGAAATTATTATTAACTAAATCAAATAATACATGATTTAACAACATGAAACACAAAAAAACCAGAAGATGTTGCAGCATCCTCTGGCAAGAAAACTAACACCACTGTATCATCAGTAATATTAACTAATCAGAAAAACAAAATTATGAATAAAAATGTTAACTTTAAACACACTTTAGGGAAAAAAGCATTAAGGTATTATTTGTTAACCATTATGAGAGTATTCCTTTTATTAATAGCCCTTGGGCTCGGGTCTGGATATGCGAACTCCTCGTATTCCCAAACTAAAATTGATATAGAGGTCAATGATATATCAATTGAAAATTTATTTAAAGAAATTCAAACAAAAAGTGAATATATTTTCTTTTATAATGATGAGGTTTTAGACAATAACAAAGTAATATCAATTCATTTAAAAGGAGCAACATTGGCTTCTATTTTGGAAATGGCTTTTTTAAACACAGACTTGGATTATAAAATTAATGATAGGCAAGTTGTTGTTAAAAAAATAATCAAATTAGAAATAGAAACAATTCCTGTGGTAGAACAATTAAAACAGGAGTGGATAGTTTCTGGAAATATTGTTGATAATACAGAGATGCCTCTACCTGGAGCTTCAGTTGTAGAAAAAGGGACTAGTACTGGTGCTTCAACTGATTTTGATGGAAATTTCAAAATAGCTGTTTCAAATGAAAAGGCCATATTAGTTGTAAGCTTTCTGGGTTATGTTACTCAAGAAATATCGATAAATGGAAGAAAACAACTAAAAATTGTTTTGGAAGAAGATGCTGAATCACTTGATGAAGTTGTTATTAATGCATTAGGATTTGCAGTTAAATCGGATAAATTAGGAAGCGCAGTATCTAGTGTTAAAGCGAAAGATTTAGTTACTACTGGGGAGACATCTGTTACTAACTCACTACAGGGAAAAATGTCAGGAGTTAATATTACTAGAACAACAGGTGATCCAGGGGCTGGATCAAATATTAGAATTAGAGGTGCCAACACTATATATGGATCTACTCAA
>JADGEA010000233.1 GCA_016744615.1 Flavobacteriaceae bacterium | reverse complement strand
TTTCAAAATCGATACCAGCGGTTGTTTTAGCGGTTTCTAAATTTTGTGCTTGCAATGATGTTAATCCGATTAAGCACATAAAAAGAATTACTTTCATTGTACTAAGTTTTGTGTTTACTGTGTTTTTCATAATTAAATGTTTTTAGTTATTAATGCTGCAAACATCTAAGAATCTAGGAAGTATTAAGTAATATAGGCGGTTGAAATAGGTACTAGTCCCTAGTTGAATTATAATTTTAGACTTTTTACTTCTTCTCTTGAAGTAACATTTAATTTTTTGTAAAGGTTGTTAATGTGTGTCTTTACAGTACTTACGCTAATAAATAATTCTGAGGCAATTTCTTTATTAGATTTATCTTCCAAAATTAAAGAAAGTGTTTTTTGTTCTTGACTGGTAAGCTTTTCTTTGGAGTTGGTGTCTTTTTTAAGGCTTTTATTCTTTTTAAAAAGATAGAAATTGATAAAAACAGAAAGAATTAAGATAAAAGTAAGTGCATAAACCCACCAAGGAAATAAAATTGACTTGTCATTATTCACTAAAAATAAATCTGCTTCTATTTCATTTTCATATTGCTGAGCGTATTGAGAATTCGGGTATTTTTCTTTTAACCGAACCAGTAAGTTTTGATAATAATCGTTTTCTTTTAAATCTTTTAAGTAATAAGAGTAAAGGTTATTGCTTCGATTGCTTAAAAAAGAATAAATATAAAGTTCAGCTAAAGGTTCATCTAAAAACTCCCCATAGTTTTGGAGTGTTGAAAACCATTTTTTTGAATTGATTTTTCGATTGGCTTCACTTCTGAAAGTTCCAAAAGCAAAACGCATATCGTTTTTTAAGGAATCTATTTTTAAGAATACATTTGCTTTTTCATTATTAGAATCTACTTTACAAAATATTTCTTTGTCAAATGAAAAAGGGAAGGAGAGTTGTGTTTTATTATTGGCAATAAAAACGATTTCTTTACTATTAGCGCAATGTCCAGAAAAATGACTGGTATTTTGTTCACTTTCATTACAAGTGTCAATATGGATCCGATAAATTCTGTTTTGTAAAGGAAGATTGTCGCCATTAAAAATAAAATAGCCAGTTGAATCCAGAGTTGCCTTAGCTAAAATTTGCTCAGGGAAAACACCAGAGATTTTCCTAAAATCTTCAATAACCGATAAATAAACCGAGTTGTTTTGAGTGTCCTTGTTTGCATATCCATCAAATTGATATTGAGAAAATGCAATTTGACTAATAAATAGAAAACTGAAATAAAAAAATACCTTCATTATAAAGGCTAAGATATATAAAACATACTTGTAACAAAAGGAAATTTATGAGGACTCATAGGTTAATTAATAATCGTAAATTTGCATAAATGAGTATTTGGAGAGTAATTTTATCAATCATATTCCCGCCTTTAGCCGTATTAGACAAAGGGTGTGGGTCTGTAGTCATCGTTTTAATATTAACACTTTGTGGGTGGATCCCAGGTGTAATTGCTGCTCTAATTATTATTAATAATCCAAAATAATTCCGTGTATGTTACGTAAAGTAATTTCTTTATTAGTTTTAACTTTTACCCTTGTTAGCTGTCAGTTTACAGAAACCATGACCATAGATAAAAAAGGCCATGGAAGAATGTCGCTTTCTATAGATTTAAGTGAAATGATGAGTATGATGGGTGATATGGCTAATGACACCACTTTGGTAAAGACAGATACCATCATTAGTTTTAAAAGTATTTTAGAAGAGAAAAAAGATAGTATTGCTCAACTTCCTATGAAAGATCAGAAGCGATTAAAAGCAATGGAAAATTATAATATTCACGTTGCATTGGATCCTGATGAAAAGATGAGCGTTATTGAAATTTTTACAGATTTTAAAAATGTTTCTGAAGCAAATGATTTAATGGAGGGACTTAGTGAATCTGGAGATGTAATTTCTAGCATGACCAGTGGAGAGGTAGGTTCTAATGATAATTCAGAAAGTGAAGATGCTGTAGTTGGAGTAAATTATTCATTTAAAAAAGGGATTTTTAAAAGAGATGCTTATATAAAAGATGAATCTGCACACCAACAACAATTGGATAGTTTGAAAGGAACCGAATCTTTTATGGGAGGAATTACCTATAAACTTAAATATACCTTCCCTAATAGAATTGTTAACGCTTCTGCTGAAGATGCAAAATTATCTTTAGATGGAAAAACTATTGAATTGGAACGCTCCTTTTTAGAGTATATGAAGAATCCAGATGTTTTAGATTTAGAAGTTGAATTAGAAAAATAATCCTTTTGAATAAGCAAGTCGAAATACAAGAATTAGGACGCAAGGATTATAAAGATATTTGGGAATATCAAGAACAGCTTTTTAAAGACATTATTGATATTAAAATTAAAAACCGAAGACAAGAACTGTCTTTGGAAACTCCCAATTACTTTTTATTTGTTGAGCATCCTCACGTATATACTTTAGGAAAAAGTGGGCATATTGAAAATTTACTTATTTCTGAAGAAAAATTAGCTGATATTGGTGCTACCTTTTATAAAAATAACCGGGGAGGAGATATAACCTATCACGGCCCTGGTCAAATTGTAGGGTATCCAATTTTAGATTTAGAGAACTTTTTTACAGACATACACAAATACCTTCGTTTGCTTGAAGAAATGGTGATTAGAACCCTAGCAGAATATGGATTGAAAGGAGAACGATCTAAAGGTGAAACAGGAGTTTGGTTTGACGTTGGAACTCCTTTTGCAAGAAAAATTTGCGCTTTTGGTGTGCGTGCTAGTCGATGGGTAACTATGCACGGTTTTGCCTTAAATGTAAATGCAGATTTAGGATATTTTGATCATATGATTCCCTGTGGAATTAAAGGAAAAGCAGTAACCTCTTTAAATGTTGAATTAGGAAAGCCTGAAGTATCCATAGAGGAAGTAAAAGAAAAATTACTTCATCATTTTTTAAATCTTTTTGAAGCAGAGGTTAAAACACCAACAAAAGTGTGAAATTATTTTTTAAATTCGGTAAGTTCACTATAAGCCGTTAAGCTACCATTTGCATCATAAGATTCTTGTTTAACCATTCCTACTCCTTCTGCAATCCATTGTTTGGAGCTTCCTTCTACTTTTGCCATCATATCCATATCTAAAGTGGAAGTTAATACATAGCAATCGTATGTCCCAGATGGAGTTGTTACAGATTCCTCAGCGACTACTTTTCTGTCTTTTAAAGTTACCCGTATATTCATTACCATTCCCATATTTACCACCATTTTCATAGTTGCATCAGGCAACTCTAAGCCAACCGAAAGATCATTAGGGATTTCTAAATTTGTGCCAGTTATTTCATAATCAAATTGTTCAAACTGGCTTAACATTTGAGGGTTTACCATTGATTTAAAATCAATAGAAATACCTTTTCCAGTACAACTGATGTTATAAGAAGATTCCATAATTAATTCCCCTTTTTTATCAGACATTTTAGTAGTCATGGAAACAACTTCATTTTCATCCTCAATACGATTATCAGTAATTGAATAATCCAAAACACCAGAAATTTTTCCTTTTTTAGAATAATTAGTAATTTGAAATGAGGTCCCTTCTTCCATAGGGTAGTATTTGCTACACTCACTTTGAGCATGTCCAGAAAAAGTAAAAATAATAAGAGTAATAATGAGGGTGCAAATCGATTTCATAACTTAAAATTTGGTGAATTAATTTAACCGAAGTTACAAAAAATCAAATTATTGCATTTCGTAGAGTAGAATGTTCTTGGAATCTCCTTTAACAACGAAATTTGTTTTTCCATTTTTTGTTGCATCTCCAAGATCAATCATAGAAGTTGCATAAACAGGAAAGCCAGGTAAAAGATTCCCGGACTTATTATAAATATATACTTTGTTTTCTTGGGTCTCGGTGATGGAAATGTAGATTTTACGATTTACAGTACTAATTGTTGGTTGCGTATAAATACCAAACGGTAACTCTATTAAAACACCATTTATTCGCATTAAATTGTCGTCCAAGGTCACCTTTGTTTTTCCTTTAACTGTAAAGTGATAACTGGTTACATTTAGTTTTTTGGTGGTGGTTTTTCCATCCATACCTACACTATTTTTAGAATTATCCTTGTTAATAACCACTAATTTTGTGTTTTCTAAAGTAACTGGTGTTTGGGAAAAGTCGAATGTTTTAGAAACCGTAACTCTCGATTTTCCTACCCTACTTAAAATATTTAGTTTTCCACTTTCTTCTGCAATAACAATGTAGTCTTTACTGTTAATCCTAAAATGTTGAGGAGAAAAGACAATATTAGATTTTGTTTTCTTAAACTTAAATCCTCTAACCGTTTTTCCTTTACCGTCAATCATTAAAGCTTCTTTTCCTTGGGTAACTATGAAACGATATTTACGATTGTTGTCATAATCAAAAACAGAAAGAGGCTGCGTAATGTCATCTCTAAACTTTTTAGGAAATGGAGCTACTGCTCTTCCGGTTCTATCCAATATGTGAAAGTTGTTTTTGGTAGTAAATGCCAATTGCTTTTTGCCATTTCGTAATAAATCGATTTCTTGAACTTCTCCTAATATTGGGTTTTTAAGCTTTTTTGTCCATAAAACTTTTCCATTAGATGAAATAAAATAAAGTTTATTGCTAACATCTTGGACAATTATATCTTTTCCTCCAGTTCTGTGATTGCTGAAAAATATAGGCTTGTTAAGTAATTCGTTTTCTAATTGAATACTTTTTAACTGGGTTACTTTTCCGGAAACTTGTTGAGTCGCTCCCACTTCTTTACATACCAAGTTGACATGAGCAAAATCACGATCGTAATTAAATTGCATGATCGCTAATGGATATTTTTTAAAGGAAGTTTTGTCTATTTCAGATTTTAAGAAATTAGAAATGGTTCCAGAATAATTACCATTTAACTTCATAATTAATAAAGACGATTCATCACTTAATTGAGAAAGGGCTTCCTTATAGTAGCTAGTTGTCGATAGGCAATTATTGGTTAAATAAGAATTGATAATGTTTTGGGTTACTTTTTCATTTTCAGAAAAAATAAAGAAATTATCCAATTTAAAAACTGTGTTTGGAGTCGTTTTATTAGTGAAGGTTAAAAAGTGATTGACAAACAAATTCGGATTGGTAAACTCCGAAATCATGATTCCTTTAAAAGGCTCTGTAGGATTGCTGTAATTACCTAATGCTTCATTGGTTAGTTCAGGATCGATACTTTTTAAAACAATAGCATTACCGTCGGGAAGTGTTATTTTACTAACTTCACTAATGGCTTCAAATAAGATGGTTTCTTCATTATTTATGTTTTTGACACCTCTAAACTGTTGCAAGTTATTTTGGAATATATCAAAATCATCAAAGGTTATAGAGACTACTGTTTCAGCATTGATAGGGGTAACTTTAGCGATATCGTTTTGTTGTGGATTTAAGCCTTTAAAAACGGATATTAATTGTGGTACCGAATCTTTTGCTAATACCACTCCGGATGCGGTGATTGCATCTGGTAAAACCTCCACATCTAAGGCAGCCCAAGAAGCGAAA
>JADGEA010000473.1 GCA_016744615.1 Flavobacteriaceae bacterium | reverse complement strand
TTCATCTCGCAATAACAAAGCAGATGAGGGTTCATTTGCCTTAGGCGCCATTATTGAACGCTTAAACATTGAAAATACCGCAGGATGCACCGTTGTTGGCGCGAGTAGCGTCATATTATCTAAAAACTCAGTAGGACAATAGTGCTCTATTTTTTCAGCTACAGGAAAAGTTCGCTCTTGTTCACAGTGAAAATCAGGAACAATACCATATTGATATAAAGCACTAAGCGCACTTCCACAACTAATAATAATAGCCTTATCTTGACAATTTTTAATCGTGTCAATTACAGAATCAAGTGATGGACCGTTGCCAATGATAAAGACCGGCATTTGTGAAAATTCATTGTTCTTAATCGCTGTTTTTTTCAACAAGGGTACTTTTTCTTCAATATTTTGCAATGTATGCCCAATAGCCATAACTGCATCATCAAAAAATCCCCAGCCCATTCCCATTTCAAGATAACGACGATTAAATTCTGTTAAAATTTCTGATATCTTTACCGACTCATAATGAATATAGCCACCAAGATGAGACATTTGATAGCGACCACTTATTTCAGATTTTTTCATAAAATCATCGAAAAAAGTGTCTTTTTGTTCCCCTAAAGAAATGTGAACTAGTGCATCTTTTTTATCAAATGTTGTTAAAACAAAACGCCAATTGATACTAAATAAAGATAAAAAGAACAAATCTAAATCTGGCTCAATAATATATAAGCATTCAACGTCGAATTGTTGTGCAAAAAGTTCCAAATGGTAGCCAGCACCGACACCAAACACCATTAAAGAACTTAACTTATTAGAAAGCTTCACTTTATCATTTAATTGAATAGTGCTCTGACTTGAATTTTCAGGTAATAAAGCAAGCATGGCATCAAGGCTATCAACATGAATAAACTTAGCTTCATTAACTGATTTACAATTAAAGTTGAATTTTTTTATTTTTGGTGATTGAGCAAATTTATCAAACTGTAGCTTAGTTGATAAATAAGAAGGGTATTGATAAAAAGTATTCCCCGTATCTACATTGACAGCGTTAATAAAACCATCGGTAGCGTCAACAATATATTTTTCTGGGATATAGTTTTCAAAAAACTGATAAATATCAGGATGATACTCTTTAAATGCTAATAAATTATTATTAAAACGCATCATTAAATCATCATCAGTGGACGCTAATAATGACATACGATCTGCTAGTAACTGTAACTCCTCTTCGTACTCTTGAGCCGAAGATAAATTTTTCTTTATTTGAGAATAACTTTTTTCAATGTCAGCAAAGTTTTTAGTCTCATTGTTGGAAATTTTGTTATTTTTTTTCAAAATAATATTTCTCAGATGATATTTTTATAATGATGGAGGGCTTTACTAATTTTCAATTGAGCGACAGAACTGTCTTTATTATCTTCTTTTAGCTTTATTACTTTAGCGCTATTAACTGCATCTTGTTGCTGAACC
>JADGEA010000472.1 GCA_016744615.1 Flavobacteriaceae bacterium | reverse complement strand
AGACCTAGCAGAGTGTTATACTGGAGTCAAATCAAAATGATAGTTTTTTACGTATTTTTCTTTTTTCTTGAGAAGAGCAAAAATAATGCCAATTAGTTTGTGTGCAATAGCACAAAGAATCTGATAATAGTGCTTATTTCCTTTTTTCAGTCGTTCAACAAGATTCACAAAAATAGTATCTCCTGTTCCCTTAACAGCTTGCATGTAAACAAACCAAGCAGATTGAAACAGTGCTTCTCTCAAAACAGGATTTCCTTTTTTTGAGATACTTCCTTTCTTTTTAACCGAAGTCCCGCTTTCTTCCACTTTAGGATCTAGTCCTGTAAATGCAACAATTTGCTTACAATTTTGGAAACGAGTAATATCACCAATTTCTACACTCATTAAAGCTGCTCCTTTCTCAGAAATTCCCTCAATACTGGAAATAATCTGTACATCTTCTTTGGTATAATCACAGAGCTTTTTCTCCACTTTCTCAATTTCTTTTTCCAAACATTTGATAACTTTGCTAAGCGGAGCTATAGCCTCTTTCATATCAATTACTTTTGACTGAAATTCAAAAGTATTTCTTCTTTGACGCGTCTCTCGTAAATGCTTACGTAAACCTATCAATGTTGTTACTAAATACTTTTTCTTTATATCAGATTTACTTTCAGTATAAGACGGTAATTCTTTTATTTTACCTAATTTAGCCAATAAAACGGCATCAACCTTATCTGTCTTTGTTCCACGTAAATTACTCATTTTTGCAAAAGCTTTGGCAATTGAAGGATTGATTACTTTTACATTTGAAAAGCCTTGTTCTAGCAAGAAATAGACAACTCCATAATGGTAACCTCCTGTAGCCTCAATAATAATTATCGTTTCATGGGAAATATTCAGAGAATCAACAAAAAATAACATTTCTTTGTAGCCACTTAACTCATTTTTAATTTTCTTGTGGCTTGTTTTTGAGATTGAAACAATCCCAATATCTAACGTTTGTTTCGATACATCTATTCCAATGCTGAATTTTTCTTCATTCATAATAAAAGGAGTTAAGTGATAATAATCACAGGTCTTCCCATTTGTAATTGATATTCAGAATAACCTTATAAATTCAGGATATTATTGATATAATTCCTAATGTGTTGATTCATTCTTAAATATCAATGGGAACTCACTTCCTGCCAGACAGGATTAAATCCTAAGGTCTAATGGTGATGTTCCCTGTGATATTCTACTCTATCACTTTTGAACTGATTTCAGTATATAAGGTTTTGGGACTAGCGTAATTTTTTAGTTTGTGAAATTTTAAGGTAAATTTATGGTGATTAAACCTGCGAGGTCTAAACGTTGATTTTCAGTCAAGGGATGACATCTTTCAAACATAATAATTCACAAACCAAAACTTTACGTTTTGAAACAACATACTCCAAAAAGATGCTATTTCTAAAAACGTAAATTTCTGTTTAAGTTCTTT
>JADGEA010000471.1 GCA_016744615.1 Flavobacteriaceae bacterium | reverse complement strand
TACGATCATGTTTGATGTTTCTATGGATGAGTTTAATGAGATTAGTGCAAGTGATTTTATAGTGATTTGTGATTTTGATAAAAAGAATGATCAAGAAAACTTCATGATTCCTCAATTGTTGAAAAAACCAGAATCAATTCAAAACTTCGAGTTTAAAGAAAATAAAATAAAATATTTAGTTTTTAAATGAAAATCGTTGGACTCACAGGCGGAATTGGAAGTGGAAAAACTACAGTAGCTTCTATGTTTAAGGATTTGGGTGTGCCTGTTTACATTGCAGATGTTGAAGCCAAAAGGTTAACAAACACTTCTAAGGTTATCCGAAAAAAAATAATAGCACTATTAGGAGAAGAAGCATATTTACCTTCAGAAATTAATAAAAAGTATGTTGCCAATAAGATTTTTAATGATGAAGAATTATTAAAAAAAGTCAATCAAATCATTCATCCAAAGGTCGCTAAGCATTTCGCAAAATGGTTGACTAAACAAAAGGGTACCTATTGTATAAAAGAAGCTGCTATTTTATTTGAAAATGGTAGTTATAAATTATGTGATCATACTATTTTAATAACCTCACCCGAAGAGGAACGTATAAATAGAGTGGCAAAACGAGATCATCTTTCAAGAAATGAAATTGAAAGTAGAATAAAAAATCAATGGAGTGATCATAAAAAGAGTCAATTAGCAGATACTATTATTGAAAACACTCAATTAGATACTACACAAAAAAAGGTAGAAAATATTCATTTATTTCTGTTAAAAAGTTTAAAATACTAAGAATATTTAATTTTGTTAACATTTGGTTAAATAGACTTATCTCTAAATGTTAAAATTCTATTTTTGATATATGAATAACAAACTTTTTTCATTACTCATTGTATTGATGACTCTCTCCTTATTGGGGATTATTTTTGTACAAGGGTATTGGATTAAAAATTCATATCAAAACAGAGAAGATCAATTTACCTTAAACGTTCGTCAGTTACTAATATCTGTATCTAAGGAGATTCAATTAGAAGAAATTGAAAAATACTACGAAGTTTATAATAGTATCATTGATACTATTGAAGTACCAGATCAAGCAAGTTTTAGCGAACTTATTTATACCATTACCAATGAAAGAAACGATGAAACGTATATTTTTTCAGATGGTGTTTTAGAAGAAAATTATAAGCTATCGTCCAGTGCTTTAGATTTGGATATGGATAGTATTCAATTTAAAAAAATTACGAGCCGAAAGTTTACTACAAAAATCACTTCAGGAATTGATGGGAGTAAAAATGTAGAATCAAGTACTCAATCTTTTAAGCGTCTAAAGGACTATGAGCAAAATCAATTTGAGAATGCTTATAAAAACATATTATCTAAAACTCCCATACACAAAAGAACTTCCGGTAAAAAAATTGAAAAATTAGTAAAAGAGCAACTGGATGAATTAGGATTGAGCACTAATTTTGAATATGCT
>JADGEA010000470.1 GCA_016744615.1 Flavobacteriaceae bacterium | reverse complement strand
ATATATATATATCAGGTAATTATATAATTATTATTATATAATCAGTAGCAAAAGGAAATAACAGAGATCAAATGAAACAAAAAATAACTTTAAAAAAAATAGCCAAAGAATTTGATGTTTCTATTTCAACAGTTTCCAAAGCTTTAAAAGATAGTCATGAAATTAGTGAAGAAGTAAAAGAAAGAATACAGGCCTTTGCAAAATTTTACCATTATAAACCTAATAGTTTAGCCCTTAATTTACGTAACCAAAAAACAAAAACTATTGGAATTATCATCCCTCAAATTGTACACCATTTTTTCACCAAAGTTATCAGCGGAATTGAACTTGTCGCAAACAAGAACGGATATAATGTAATGATCTGTATGTCCATGGACTCATATGAAAAAGAGGTCTTGAATTTAGATATGCTTGCAAATGGAGTTGTTGATGGTATCATTGTTTCCGTTGCAAAAGAAACAGAAGAAAAAAAAGACTTTACTCACTTTAAAGACCTCATTAACAACGGAATTCCTTTGGTTTTATTTGATAGAGTTATTGATGAGATTAAATGTAATAAGGTATTAACAAATGATATAGATGGGGGTTACCTTGCAACAAAACATTTAGTAAATATAGGGTGTAAAAGAATTGCTATTTTAACAACACCGGAATTTGTTACTGTTGGTAAATTACGTTTAGAAGGATATAAGAATGCTCTTAGTAATAGTAGCATGGATCTGGATGAAGAATTAGTGATGCAAATTAATGAAGAACATGATATTGCCAATCAAATAAAAAAATTATTTGCAATGAAAAATCCCCCAGATGGTATTTTTGCTGTAAATGAGATCTATGCTGCTATTGCAATGAAAATTGCAAATAAAAACAACTTAAAAATACCCGATGATATTTCTATTTTAGGTTTTACAGATGGCTTGATCTCTCAATATACAACACCATCATTATCTACAGTAGCACAGCATGGTTATCATATTGGTCAAAAATCAGCTGAGCTATTACTTAATGAGATAGAGTTTCAAGATACGGAATATCAATACCAGACAAAGATCATTGAAACCAATTTGATCTTAAGAGAATCAACAAAAAAATTGAATCTTCACTGATTTACAATTTAGAAAATACGGATAAAAACAACATTTCCTCTACAACGTTTGCGTAATTTTTAAATAAAAATATATTCCAATAAAAAATAGTTTTAAATATTTATTTATATATTTGTCATGATCATAATGGTCATTTCACAACTTGTCTTTTTTTATTTTTTCACATTGTGAGTAGGATATAATTCTTGCTTTAAGCAGTTTTTTATTAATGCAAGTAGCATAAGAATTTATCATATCTTTAAGAGATTTAATCATTGCTATTACTAAAATTATTATCGTGTGGAAAAAAGAAAACTCAATTTTTGGGAGATTTGGAACTTAAGTTTTGGATTTCTCGGAATTCAAATGGGCTTTGCCCTTCAAA
>JADGEA010000027.1 GCA_016744615.1 Flavobacteriaceae bacterium | reverse complement strand
TATTTTTGGTTTCTAAAATCCTTATAATGGTGGAAACCGTATTGTACGCAGGTTTGGGATTGGGTAATTCTGCTATAATTTCCTTAACGGAGGCTTCTTTTAAGTTCCATAAAACCTGCATAAACTGCTCTTCTGCTTTTGTCAATTGTTTCGTCATATTCAACTAATGTTTTAGTTTAATAGTGTAAATATAACTAAATAATTAGTTTAAACTAATTATTTAGTTATATAATTTACTGATATACAAATGATGATAATTTATATTGTGGTTATTACCATCAGATGGATCTATACGAAGCAACACCCCTAGAACATTTTCATTATCTTGCATCAAATTTAATTCATGGATATTTTTTTACTTATCGCTGGTTTTCTTTTAGTCCTTTTGGGAATTGTTGGCTCTTTTTTACCTGTTTTGCCCGGACCGGTTACTGGTTGGATTGGTTTATTGCTTTTACATTTAACCAAAGCTGTGCCAATGAATTATACTTTTTTAGGGGTAACACTTGTAATATCTATAATTATCTGGATATTAGATTATGTTATCCCAGCCATGGGAACAAAAAAATTTGGTGGCACAAAATATGGAGCGATAGGAACCACTATTGGTTTGATCATTGGTTTGTTGGCACCAATTCCTTTAGGGTTTATCATTGGAGCTTTTCTTGGAGCCTTTATCGGGGAACTTATCCACGATCATATGGATATAAATAAAGCCATCAAAGGTGCAATTGGTTCTTTTTTGGGATTCTTAGCTTCTACAGGTCTTAAATTTATGGTAGCTTTGATCTATACAGGTTTATTTGTGTATAAAACCATTACCTATTGGGACGCTATTTTTTGATTTTTTATTTTCTTTTTTCAGCTAAAAACAATATTTTTAAATTTTTCAATAAAAGCCTATGCAATTTCCAATTTATGTTGGTTTAATAGCTGCAATATTTCATGTAATTACCGGTCCCGATCATCTGGCAGCAGTTACGCCATTTGCTATTGAATCAAAGAAAAAAGCATGGAAAGTTGGTGTTTTTTGGGGTTTAGGTCATTTACTTGGTATGAGCCTTATCGGAGTTTTATTTATACTTTTTGAGGAGCTTATACCTATTGAAAGAATATCAGAATATAGTGAGCAACTGGTTGGTTTTGTATTGATTTTTATTGGAGTCTGGGCTTTTTATCAAGTTTTTCATAAAAAAAGTAAGCATCAGCATTTGCATGTCCATAGTGAGAATCCTCCGGTGATTCATAAGCATTCTCACCTTCATGATCAAAATGAGGTACATCACCATGAGCATGGCAAAAAGATCAAAAATAGTTATTTTACTTCCTTTAGTGTAGGGGTTTTACACGGTTTGGCCGGAGTTGCACATTTTATTCTTTTTTTACCCATTTTAGGACTCGATTCAACAAGTGCTGGTGTACAATACATCATTGGTTTTGCCTTGGGAACTGTTATTGCCATGACTGTTTATGCTTTTGTTATAGGAAAAATTGCTTCTCTGGCAAAAAAAGAACATAATGAATATTTCTTTAAAGGAGTTCGTCTTGCTGGTGGACTTTTTGCGATTATTATCGGAATTTACTGGATGTTTTTGTAAATCTTTAGATATTACTTTGTCGCTTCGAGCGCAGTCGAGAAGTCTTTGAATTATTTCTTTGAGTTCTTTTACCCTGATTATCAAAAATCAATGCCTTCCTTTACCTTTTATAATTTTTTGTTTGATTTTTAAAGAGTCATCCGATAATAAAAAATCTTTAGTTATTGGTGGTAAAAAATCAATAACACCCTGTAAAGTATCATTTTTTATCGCTTTTCTTACTTTTGAGGCACTTATAAAATTTCCAACACCATTTTTTGAAATTCTTTTTACTTCAATTACTTCGATATTGTTTTTGGGTAAGATATGTTTCATTGCATTATTATATGCTGCCGTAGTTAAACAATAGCTTTCAGTTCCAACATATCGTTTTTTGATGTTTAAAATAGGCGCTATATATTCAGAAAAAATCTTTATATCTATTTCTGCCTGCTTTTCTGAAATTAGACTACCAGATTCATGTTTTAAAAAGTAGTGCGGAAAAATAGCTCCTGAAACAATATAAGACCCGGTAGATAGCATTTTTACATTGTTAAGATGAGCAATACCTTTTTTGATCATTTCCCATCTCAATTCAAAAGGAAAAACAGATAAATTTTCACTAACAACAAATAGATAAACCAATTCATTTTCGGCAGCAGCCTTTTCAATTAAATATTGATGGCCAATGGTAAACGGGTTGCAATTAACAACAATAGAAGCTATTTGATCCGTTTTGGTTTTTATTATATTTTCTTTTAAATATTCCTGATAATTTTTAATGGATTCATAACCAAATTCCAGGACTGAAAAAAGAGGTTCTGCGGTTGCTATATGCGAAAAACCAAGACTTTCAAAGAGTTTTGAAGTATTTGGCTTGGTAAAAACAAAGCATCGTTTATAGCTTTCTAATATTTTATTGGTTAAAAAAGTTACGATCTGGGCAAATGCAGTTGTTTCTCTAAACTTTGGTGAAACCGCAACAAATTTTAAAGTTTTTTTTCTAACAGAACCTGTTCCTATAAATTCATCATTCAAATTGTAGAGAATCATTGTTAGATCTACTTCATTTGGTTCGTAATCAAATCCTAAATTTCTTAAGAAATTACCAACCAGTTTTACATCAAAAGGATTTTCCAGATCTAAAATTTCCTGTCTGAAATCTGTGTCTTCAAAACTCATGATTTTCGGTTTTAGTAAAATGTAAAAGTAGTGAAACTGCAAGTAGGTCAGCGGACCCTCCAGGTGATATATTGTTGTTTGTACAATAATTTTTTAATTGTTTGTATGCTTTTGGGTCTGTTAACGATATTTTTGCTGTTTTTTGGATATAGTTTAGCATTTCTAAATCACCTCGATATAAAATATTACTATCGTTATTGATAGACATGATCTTTAATAAACCTTGTAAGAGTATTTGTTGAAGTTTTGTTTGATTTACGTAGATCTCTGGCTTTAATTGATCTGAAAAATAGGGTAGGGATGTTTGAAAAATTGTTGATAAGCCTCTTTCTATTTCAAATCTTATTCCGGCTCCTTTTTTTCCATATGTATGAAATACCTTTTCTCCATGTGTTTTAGAATCATTCGTATGTTGCAATTCATTTTTAACAAGATCTTTACCAATTTTTTTTACAGTTTTCTGAAATTCTGAATCAGAAAAAGATCCATTTTCAGATATTATTTTGGTTATGGAAAACAAGCTAATACCAAATAAAAAAACAACACCCTTATGGGTATTTACCTGCTTTGTAGCTAAAAGCATAGTCTTTTCTGCTCGTAGGCCAATTTCACGAATTTTTGGTAAAACCTTATTCAATTCCCCTTGGTACATATAACCCAATTCACAAAATTCTTTAAAATAAGGTGTTAGTGCAGAAGTTGAATTTAAAAATGTAAAGAAATTCATATCGGTATGAGCACCGGATCCTTCAAAACAAACCAAACCAGGTTTATTGCTGATTGATATCTCGTAAAGCAAAGCTCTTTGAGCAAAATCACATATGTTACGGATTAATTTTTCTTTGGATATTTTTTTTAAAAACAAGCTAGTTTCCTTAAAGATTTTAGCTCTTATTTCTGTGTGGGAATGCCTTTTGTTTCGCATACAGGAAACAGCAGAAAATTCACCACAAAAATAACAGGGTTTTTCTTTCCCAGAACTAACAGGTGTCCCGTATTTGTTAAAAATATCCACATCAATAAGTCTTGACAGCTTATGCTTTTCTTCAAAATATTCTGTCAACTGTTTTATTTTCTGAAGGTCAGTTTGTTTGTTTTGCTTCAGCTTAACCAGATAAAAATCTCCTGCTTCATCTACTCTTAAGATTTCCTTTTTATTTTCAATGACAATTCTATTTGCTTGCAAATAAATGAGCAAATCATCTAAAATCTGTGTAAATAAATTAGATAATAGCTCATTACTTTTCGGGTAACCGGGAATGTTTAAAGTCAAACTTAAAGAATTAAAACCAGATTTCGCAATAGTATTTCGCAATTGAAATCTATTTTCTCTGGCATTCAATACTTTTGAAAGATGATATTGATCTTGTTTCATTAGTCCTTTACCTGTCTGATAACATCAATGATAGTGCCATCTCTATATTCAACAATACCAACAATTTTATCTGTAAATTCTATTTTTTTTTCAATTCCGACTATTGATTCAACTTCTTTTTGTAGATCTTCTATTTTTTTGATGGGAAGCCCTGCTTTTATCAATTGTTCTTCCAGTTCTGGTTTGTTTGGGTTAACACAAATACCTCTTTCGGTAACCAAAACATCAATGGTTTCTCCGGGAGTAACAACCGTATGGATTGTTTTTTTAACAATGGCTACTCTTCCTCTAAAGGAAGGACAAACTACAACAGTTAAATTTGCTCCGGATGCGGTATCGCTATGACCTCCTGACGCACCACGAATAGTTCCGTCTGATCCTGTAATTACATTTACATTAAAATTGGTGTCAATTTCTAAAGCACCAAGAACAACTACATCTAGTTTATTTGTTAAACAACCACAATTAAACGGATTTGCATATAAACCTGCCGGAATTTCTATATGGTTTTTATTATTGAGAATAGAGGAACTAACTGCTGCATCAAAAGATTGTACGTCAAAAACAGTTTTGAATAATCCTTCTTCCAGCATGTTGACAATATAAGAAGTAACTCCTCCCAAAAGAAAACTACCTTTTAGGTTTTGTTGGGTCATTTTTTCACGGATAAATTTGGCTACTGCTAATGAAGCTCCACCAGCACCCACCTGAAATGAAAAACCGGGAATAAAAAATCCGGAATGTTCAATTACATTAGCAGCAAGTTTTGCAATTCTCAGATCTAAAGGAGATTTGGTAATACGAGTGGTTCCTGTGGCAATTTGTGATGCGTCACCAATAGAATCCACTTTAACAACATAATCAACAAAATTTTGACTTATAGAATTTGGAATGCATGGAAAATCAACCATATTATCCGTTACAACAATTACCTGTTTTGCATATTGGGCATCGATCATGGCATAACCAAGAGACCCAAATGCTGATTTGCCATGTGAACCTGTTGCGTTACCTTCTTCATCTGCAGCGGAAGCAGCAATAATAACAAGGTCAACTTGTATTTTACCAGTATGTATAGCTCTAACACGACCACCGTGTGAATGGATAATAATGGGTTGATCTAAAATCCCATTAGAAATGGCTTTTCCCAAAAGGCCTCTCAATCCGGAGGTCCATATTTTTGTGATCGTACCATCTTTCAGATATTTTAAAAGTGCATCATGAGATTGGTTCAATGAAGAAGAGGCAAGAGTAATATCTTTAATCCCCATTTTTGCCAAAATATCAATGGTTTTTACAAGAATATTATCTCCGTTTCTTAAATGATGATGGAAGGATACGGTCATTCCATTTTTTGGACTAGTTCTTGCAATGGCTTGTTCCAGACCTGAACAACTTTTACATTGATGTGGCATTTTCGCCTTATTAGGAGGAGGAATTGTGATCTCATCCATCCATCCTTTTTTTAATTTTTCCCAGGCCCCAATGAAGAGATCTGTTTTTCCAAATCCTTTTATAAGCTTTGGAATTTCTCGTCCTATTGTATTTTTCATGTGTTTAATAACTAATATTCAATTAAATAGAATCAAAATCAATTTCTGCTAATTCTAAAACATATGCTGCACGTGCCATTACTGGTGCATCTACCATTTTACCATCAACAGAGAAAACTCCAATACCTGCTTCTTTATTCTTTTTAAAAGCTTTGATTATTTTATAGGCTTTGCGAATCTCTTCCTGTGTAGGCTGATAAACTTTATGAATAATATCTATCTGACGTGGATTGATCACTGCTTTTCCGGTAAAACCGATATTTTTTGAATATTCTGTGTCTTTTCTCAAACCTTCATCATCATTTATATCTACAAATACGGTATCAATGGCATCAATTTTATTAGCTTTTGCAGCCATAACGATCATCTTTCTTGCCAAGTCAATTCCGGAACCGTCTTTAGTGCTGGATATGTTCATGTCAGCAGTAAGATCTTGACCGCCAATAGTAATTGCATCCACGCGATTAGAAAGTTTGGCAATATCAAAGACATTTTGAACACCCAATGCTGTTTCTATCATAACATGCAAGGTCATTTTATCATGCGGTAATCCGTGTTTGTCTTCAATATTTTCAATAATTTTAATTAATCGTTTTAGTTCTTCGGGTGTTTCGGTTTTAGGAAATCGAATGGCGTCAGGTTGTAGAGGTACGATCTCTTCTAGATCTTCCATCCCAAAAGGGGTATCAATATGATTTACCCTAACGCAGATTTCTGCATCATAAAAATTCATTTCTTTCAAAATGTTTCTTACTAAAATACGGGCTGCATCCTTTTGATTGATGGCAACTGCATCCTCCAAATCTAATAACAAACTATCAGCGCCATAAACACCTCCTTGCTGAAGCATTGCCGGGTTATTCCCCGGAATGTATAACATTGTTCTTCTTTTTTTCTTCATAATAAAGAATGTTGATATAAAAATAAAATTTTATTGTTGACTTGCTCTTTTTAGAGCTGTTTCAACTCGGGCTAAAATGGTTGGATCCAATGCGCCTTTATCTTTGGCGATCAAATGGATATTTTGAATTTTATGTAAATCCAGATATTTATTTATGAGTGCTTTAATACTGTCACCATATTCTTTCATTACCGTAGAATCAATCTCAATTTTACGACCAGAATTATCATTTAATGGTTCAACTAATACTAAAATATCACTTGATTCAAAGGAACCCGCCTGTGCTTTTTTAATGATTTTCATTTCTTTGTTTTTTTTAAAGAATAAATCTTATATGTAACAAAAGTTTCAGCGCAAAAGTAGATAGAATTTTTTAAAAAAAAATGAGGAATATCATATTTTTTTTGTAAGAAATGGAGGTAGGTATTTTGGAAAGTAGAACCTTATTGATTAATAAAAAGTTTATTCAAATTTTTGAATAAACTTTTTATTTAAAAAACCATAAAGTTTTGATTGTTAATAGTTTTCTTCTCTTAATTGCATATATGCAATTGGGTGTAGGCATGCCGGGCATATTTTTAGTGCTTTCTCAGATTGATACACATAACCACAATTGATACACTTCCACCATACTTTTCCATCTTTAATGAAAACTTTGTCTTCAGATAGGTTTTGAAGTAATTTCAAATATCTTCTTTCATGCTCGGCCTCCACTTTGGCAATCATTTTAAAAGCTGTTGCAACTTTTTTAAACCCTTCTTCCTCTGCAATTTTCGCAAATTCAGGATAAAGATCTGTCCATTCTTCATTTTCCCCTTCAGCAGCAGCTTTTAGATTTTCTATTGTGGTTCCAATAATTCCAGCAGGATAGGTTACTGTAATTTCGGTGTCACCTCCTTCTAAAAAATTAAAGAATCTTTTTGCATGTTGTTTTTCCTGATTTGCAGTTTCAAGAAATATTGCTTCTATTTGTTTATAACCTTCTTTCCCTGCTACTTTAGCAAAAAACTCATAACGCATTTTTGCCTGTGATTCACCTGCAAAAGCTTTGAGTAGGTTCTGTTCTGTTTTTGTGCCTTTTATCATTATTCTATTATTTATATTTCTACTTTAAAATTAAATAATTTTCCATTTAATATTTATAACTTTCAAATAGTGGCAATACCAAATACCTAAAATACATCCATCTTTTAAATTAAAAGTAAATGATATTTGAATGTAGAATTATATTGCACTATAAAGGTAGATAGAACCTGTTTAAAATAATTGACAAATATCATGTTTTAGGAATAAGTGCTATTTAAATTAGTTTTAAATAAAAAAGTGTATTTGTTTATAAAGACATAAAATACTAACGTTCATAACGCAAAACATGCTAATTATCAGTAAAACAGTTCTTTTTACTTATACATTTTTTCAAAAAATAGCAACGACAAAAAAGCGAGATACCTATCTTCAGACAATCATCAAACAAGGATATTCCAGAAGAGATTTGAAATTACTTCACAACCTATATGGCAGTATATATGGGTTTGCAAAACTCTGCTATTGGTCAAATCACAAAAGCATTGGAAACCACGCCGATATTACCGGTAATAAAGAAGCTGCCGAAGGTGCAAAAGCATTTTATGCAAAACGTGTTCACGACAGTTGTTATAGAAGACCAGTCCAAGAGAAAATAATTAAATTATTAATAATACAAAAGGTACTCTCTTTTAAAGAAGGTATCTTTGTTTTTAAACAAGTTATCCAAACTAAAATGGAAAAGAAAAATATTGGTTCATTGAGTACTAACTTAATAGATGTTTTTGAGGATAAAACTGATAAAATTTTGATATTAGGTATTATTTAATGGGTGATGAAGCTATTGGTATTCAACCAATGATTGTTGGGATAACAGATAAAGTAGAAAAGTGTACCTGAAGTAATTGATACAATTTTCAACCTTACAGAAAAAATCTATTCAAAATTAAAGTAAATGACTCCGTTGAAAACATTCCATATTCATATTAAAGGAATCGTACAGGGTGTTGGGTTTAGACCTTTTATTTATAAACTTTTTGTATCTCATAAATTAAAAGGATGGGTAAATAACACAACGGATGGTGTGCATATTCAATTTAATGCAACCAAAGAATTTTCCGATGAAATTCTTTATATTATCCAAGAAGAATCTCCTAAACTGGCTGTGATTACCAATATTTCTTTAGTAGAGGTGAGTTTTTTAAACTATTCAGATTTTAAGATAGTTCAAAGTGCTTTTCAGGAAAGAACTACTCAATTGCTCACGCCTGATTATACAATGTGTGAAGATTGTTTAAAAGAATTAAACACAAAAGAAAACAAACGTTATCAGTATCCATTTATTACATGTACCAACTGTGGACCAAGATTTTCTATAATAAGATCACTGCCTTATGATAGAATAACTACTACAATGAATAGTTTTATTATGTGTGATTCTTGCAATAAAGAATATGAAAACCCGATGGATAGAAGGTATTTTTCACAAACTAATTCTTGTCCTGAATGTACCATAGAATTATCTCTTTATGAAAATGGAAAACTACAGACTGGCTTCACTGATTTAGATTATATAGTGAAACAATGGCAAAAAGGAAAAATTGTTGCCATAAAAGGAATAGGAGGTTATATTTTAACATGTGATGCAACCAATGCAGATGTTATAAAACAATTGCGAAAACTAAAGAATCGACCAACAAAACCATTGGCTCTTCTTTACCATGATATTTATGAACTGGCTGAAGATGTGGAGATGGGAATTGGCGAAAAAAATGAATTGGAAAAGCCAAGCTCCCCAATCGTATTACTCAATATCAAAAAGGATAGAATGACTCCTATTGCTTTAGATGAAATTGCACCAAACCTGAATCATATTGGTGTTATGATGCCCTACACACCACTTTATAAATTATTGCTTGATAAATTTAAAAAACCTGTTGTAGCAACCAGTGGTAACATAAGCAATTCAACCATAATTTATCAGAATGAAAAAGCCATAGAGGAATTGAGTAAAATTGCCGATCTTATTTTATTAAATAACAGGCAAATTGTAGTTCCGCAAGATGATAGTGTTATTAGTTATAGTTTTATTAAAAATTACAGAACTGTAATAAGGCGTTCGAGAGGATTAGCGCCAAGTTATATAAATCCAGATTTAATCTTGCCAAAATCATCTGTTTTAGCAATGGGAGCCATGCTTAAAAGTTCATTTACTTTATTGAACCATCAAAATATTTATATAAGTCAGTATTTGGGTAATACCGAAAATTTTGAAGCTGAAAATAATTATAAAAATACACTATCACATTTTAAAGATCTGTTTCAACCAAAATTAGATATTGTTTTAACTGATAAACATCCAAATTATTTCACAACAGTATTTGGAAAAGAAATTGCGGTCAATAAAAAAATTAAATCAATTGAAATTCAACACCATAAAGCACATTTTTTTGCTGTTTTAGGTGAGAATGCTCTGTTTAATTGTAAAGATAAAATATTGGGAGTTGTTTGGGATGGAACAGGTTTAGGAGATGATGGAAATATCTGGGGAGGAGAATTTTTTACTTATCAGCAAGGAAAAATAGAGCGTATTCATCATGTGAATGAATTTCCATTTATTCTTGGTGATAAAATGCCTAAAGAACCAAGAATTTCAGCTTTTGTGATGACTTCACATTTGGAGAATAATAAAATTATTAAAGATAAATTCTCAAAAACCGAATGGCAGGTATATCAGACTTTAGTTAAAAATACAACATTAAAAAGTACAAGTATTGGTAGAATATTTGATGCTGCTGCATCTATTATTTTGGGTATTGACAAACAAACATATGAAGGTGAAGCAGCTATGCAATTAGAAAGTGCTGCCCACCGATATTTTAAAACCAATAATTTTACGAAGTTTTATTCCTACTTAAAATCTAATAAAATCTCTAGTAATTTTGTTGAGTATCTTATTAAAAACATGATATCAGATATTGGGAAAGGTTATGAAAAAGATTTTATTGCTGCAAAGTTCCATATTAGTCTGGCACATTATATTTCTATTGTTGCAGGTCAAATACAAGCAAAGAAAGTAACCTTTACCGGAGGCGTTTTTCAAAATCAATTATTGATAGAATTGCTTATTTCTTTTATGGATGATGATTTTGAACTTTATTTTCATAAAGAATTATCCCCTAATGATGAGAATATTTCTTTTGGACAATTAATGTATTATATTTACAATCAGGATTAATTTTATGAGTAAAGATATGATCTAGAGGGAGATTCATATTTAACAGATGATGAATTTTGGACTATTTCAAAACAATATTCTCCTTTAAAAATTGAACAGTTTACGAAACGATACTATGACCTAAACAAGTAATTAAGAATGAAATTTTTAACTGAATATAGAGATCCAGAACTTGCATTAAAAGTTCTTGATGAAATTAAAAGAGCAGTCACAAAACGCTGGAGAATTATGGAGGTTTGTGGAGGTCAAACACATTCATTGGTTAAAAATGGTATACTTGATGCACTTCCTAAAGAAATAACTATGGTTCATGGTCCGGGTTGTCCAGTTTGTGTTACACCACTTCATTTAATTGATAAAGCTATTTATTTAGCTGAAGAAAAAGGAGTTACACTATGTAGTTTTGGTGATATGATCAGAGTGCCCGGATCTAAAAAAAGTATTTTAGAAGCCAAGGCACAAGGTGCAGATATTCGGATTTTATATTCACCCTTAGAAGCAGTAAATATCGCTAAAGAGAATCCTGATAAAGAAATTGTGTTTTTTGCTGTAGGTTTTGAAACTACTGCTCCAGCGAATGCTCTTTCAGTTATTCATGCAAAAAAATTAGGTGTAAAAAATTATTCTATTCTTACATCTCATGTCTTAGTGCCACCTGCCATTGAAAATGTTATGGAAGATGTTGATAGTCATATTGACGGTTTTTTAGCTGCCGGTCATGTATGTACTATTATGGGATACTGGGAATATTATCCCTTAGCGAAAAAATTCAAAGTACCAATAGTAGTTACCGGATTTGAGCCTTTAGATATTTTACAGGGCATTTTAATGACAGTAAAACAATTAGAAGAAGGCAGGCATGAAGTAGAAAATCAATATTCCAGAATTGTAACCGAAGAAGGAAATAAAGCTGCTCAGGATATTATTGTGCAAGTATTTGAGATTACGGATAGAGTTTGGCGAGGTATGGAAAATATACCAATGAGTGGTTACGGTATTAAAAAAGAATATGCCGCTTTTGATGCAATGAAAAAGTTCAATGTGAATATTGAAGAGGCAGAAGAGAATCAGGCATGTTTGGCAGGAGGTATTATGAAAGGTATCAT
Organism: Flavobacteriaceae bacterium; assembly: GCA_016744615.1. Classification (GTDB taxonomy): domain Bacteria; phylum Bacteroidota; class Bacteroidia; order Flavobacteriales; family Flavobacteriaceae; genus Lutimonas. The sequence goes on along the minus strand of JADGEA010000027.1, from coordinate 17,745 downwards.
CAAACCTTTTCAGTGTCCTGAGTTTGGAAAAAAATGTACACCTCAAAACCCTTTAGGTGCATCAATGGTAAGTTCAGAAGGGGCTTGTGCAGCATATTATCATTTTTCTGATTTGGTTGAGTAATTATAGATCGTCATAAAAATCTGATTTATCACTACTGCTTTTAATGGCATGGCACAACGTCTGTGGATAGAATTGGGTAAATTAAACCACGAAGTAAATGTTGTTATACCCTTTTCGGATGAACAATTGATTAACGAGACTGAAAACTACCAGCCGGAACTTAAGACCGTTGCAAAGCCTCTTTTAACAAAAAAAATGAGTAAAACTTATCGTTTTAATGGGAAGAAGAGATGTCTGCATAATAAGTAGGTGAAAATGATACAGAATTGCTATCAAGTTTAAAAACAAGCATTTGTTCGTGTTGTTTTATATCTGCAATATAGAAGTAATTTAGTAAATTTGAATTGTCCTTTTTAATTTTTATAGAATGAAAATGCAATTACAATGCCCAATGCCAAAATTTGAATTCGACTTTATAACCTTAGGCCATGGAAGTGGTGGATTATTAACAAATAAATTGCTGGATAGTGGTGTTTTTAATATTTTGAAAAATGAAAAATTAGATAAAAGACATGATGGTGCATTTTTGCAATTCAATGGAGAAGTTGCTTTTTCAACAGATAGTTTTGTAATCTCGCCCATCTTTTTTCCTGGAGGAAATATTGGTGAATTGGCTATAAATGGTACCGTTAATGATGTGGCTATGTGTGGTGCAATACCTAAATATATTTCTTTAAGTTTTATTTTGGAAGAAGGTTTACCAATGACTGAATTTTGGGATATTTTGGTTGGAATAAAAGATGCCTGTGATAAAGCTGGAGTTATCGTAGTTACAGGTGATACAAAAGTTGTTGATAAAGGCAAAGGAGACAAAATATTTATCAATACTACCGGAATTGGTGAGGTACATCCCAAAGCAAAAATTGATATTCTCAATATAAAAGTGGGAGATAAAATAATAGTTAGTAATCAAATTGCAACACATGGAATAGCGATCCTTTCAGTTAGGCAAGGGTTGGAATTTGAAACTACCATTAAAAGCGATACAACCAATCTGAACCATTCTATTGTTAAATTATTAGATGAATTTGGGGAGGCTATTCATTTGTTTAGAGACCCAACCCGAGGTGGTTTAGCATCTACTCTAAATGAGATTGCAAGAGATACGAATACCGGAATTGTTTTGCAGGAAAATAAATTACCAATGGATAAACAGGTAAAAGGAGCCTGCGAAATTTTAGGATTAGATCCTTTATATACAGCAAATGAAGGTGTTTTTATAGCAATAGTTAAAGCTAATAAGGCAGAAGCGATAGTTGAAAAAATGAGATCTTTTGATAATTGCTGCTATGCTACTATAATTGGAGAAGTAGTAGAAAATTACTCTAAAAAAGTAGTAATTACAAATACTATGGGTGGTAAACGAGTTGTAAGTATGCAGGTTGGTGAGCAATTGCCAAGAATTTGTTAAGTTCTATTTTTTGATTCATCCTTCCAAATCATCCATTTCTCCTATTTTTTTAATAAGATCAAATGTTTCTTTGGCCTCTTTTTCATCTACAACACTAATGGCAGCACCTACATGAACCAGCACATAATCACCTATTTTTGCCTCGGGAACCATAGAAAGATTTACTTCCTTTTTTATACCATCAAAATCTACTTTTCCTATTCGAAAAGTTGGATCTAATTCTTCAATAATTTCTATTAATTTCCCAGGAATTGATAAGCACATACTGATATATGTTTTAGTTTAAGATCTTTGCAATATTTAATAAAACATACTTTAAAACCTTTTTAGCTTCAAATCGCTTTCTTATCAAAAATTTTAAGTCCTTACGAACACTAGTTTGCTGCGGATTTAAGTTTTATCTAGCTTCGTTCTTTTTTGTTAAAAGAGGTTTTGCAATGGTCTTAGTTTATTGTTTTTCTTTATACAAAATTAGTAATTTCCTTTGTAATATTTACTTTATACACTTTTTAAATCAGGTATTATGCTTTCAGAATTATAATTATCATTATTTTTATCAGGTTAATTTTAAAAACCATGCACGAATTATCCATCGCCTTAGGGATTGTTAAAATTGCTGAAGAAGAAACTGTTAAAGTAAATGCTAAAAAAGTGGATTTGATCGAACTTGAAATTGGAACTTTAGCTGGAATTGAATTTGATTCACTTGATTTTGTATGGTCATCTGCAGTAAAAGATACCGTTTTAGAAACTGCCATAAAAAAAACAACTATTGTCAAAGCAAAAGCAAAATGTATAGATTGTGATACTGTTTTTGATATAAAACAGGTATATGATTCCTGTCCAAAATGCAATAGTTTTTTAAAAGAAATACTTCAAGGAAAAGAACTAAGGATTAAAGGTTTAGAGGTTTCTTAACTCTTCAATGATTAATATTAAACTTCTTTAAGTATTTTTAATATGTTAACTAGCACTTTTTTAGCTATTTAGAGCAACTCCAATTTTCAATTAAATTTTCCATTTACTGATATTTGTCATTTATTAAGTTTTTATTAAATGCTACATTTATTACATATTATGTCATAAAAATACACTATGGGAACATTGCAAAAGCCTCCATTAAAAACTACTTTAATGAATGTTTTATGGGACATTCAAAAAAAGAGAAGATTTATCAGTCGGGACGACATGACAAAGATCTCCAAAGAATTTGATATTTCAAGGATGGAACTAGAAGGGGTTATCTCTTTTTATCACTTTTACCATAGAGAACATGCCGGTAAATACACTATTTATTTAAATACTTCTATAGTTTCCAAACACAAAAATTATCTCGAAGTTAAAAAGGCTTTTGAAAAGGAAATAGGTGTTAGCTTTGGTCAGGTTTCAGAAGATAAAATGTTTGGTTTGTTTGAAACAGCCTGTATTGGTTTAAGTGATCAGGAAACTTCTGCACTTATTAATTTTAATGCATTTACAGATCTTACAGCAATAAAAGTAAAAAATATTATTTCCAGACTACGAAAAGGAGAAAAAATTGAAGACCTAAGCAAGATTCCTAAAAATAATATCCAATATACACCAGCTGAAGATAAAACAGTTTTTTTTAAAAGAAATAATCCTGGATCTGCTTTAAGGATGTTAAAAAAAATGAACTCTGATGAAGTTATTGATTTGGTTAAGCTTTCAAAACTTGCCGGAAGAGGAGGAGCGTTTTTTCCAGCAGGATTGAAATGGCAGTTTTGTAAAAATAATTATGCAGATCAAAAATATGTAATCTGTAATGCAGATGAAGGAGAACCAGGAACTTTTAAAGATCGTGTTTTAATGAACAGACATCCTGGTTTACTTCTTGAAGGCATGGCTATAGCCGGATATGCTGTTGGAGCAACCAAAGGATTTATTTACTTACGTGCAGAATATGCCTATTTAAAAGATAAGATTGAAAAAAGAATTATTGATTTTAAAGAAAAAGGTTTGTTGGGTGATAATATTATTGGAATAAAGAATTTCAATTTTGATGTTAGTATTTACATGGGGGCAGGCGCCTATGTATGTGGTGAAGAAACGGCAATGATACAATCTATGGAAGGGAAAAGGGGAGAGCCTACCATCAAAGAATTTTTTCCGGTAGAAAGAGGGTATTTAGGAAAACCTACATTGGTGAATAATGTGGAAACATTGTGTGCTGTGCCCAGAATTTTGGAAATGGGTGTTGAAAAATGGCTAAATATAGGTACTGAAATAACACCAGGTACAAAATTAATAAGTGTATCTGGCGATTGTGATAAACCTGGAATGTATGAAATTGAATGGGGTATGAAATTAAAAGATTTTTTAAGTCTTATTGGTGCTCATGATCCAAACTTTATACTATTTAATGGCTATTCAGGTGAATGCCTTTCAAAGGATGATTTTGAAAGAGAGATTTCAGGTGAAAATCTTTTGGCAGAGCAAATAAGATTCAATCCTAATGATCCTATTGAATACTCTAAGAAAATAAGTGCTGTTGGTATACGAAGTGGAGGTTCATTTATGACTTTTAGCAAAGACAGGGATCTGTTAAATATTTTAAAGAATGTTAATAATTTCTTTGTTGAAGAATCTTGTGGAATCTGTGTTCCGTGCAGAACTGGTAACTTTTTATTAAAGAAAAAACTTAAAAAAATTTTATTGGGTAATGCCGAGCAAAAAGATCTGGATGATATAAAAGAATGGAGTAAGATCATCAAACTTGCCAGCAGATGTGGTTTGGGGCAAACATCTTCTACCGCATTGCTTTGTGCAATGAAGAAATTTCCTGAAGCCTTTCAGGCTAAAATTACGAAAAACACAGAGTATAATAAGTCCTTTGATCTTGATAAGGCTGTTGAGAATTACAATGAAATAATCAACGAAATAGAAACTAATTATGGATAATATAGTTAACATTATTATAGATGGGAGAGAATATAAAGTGCCGGAAGGGAAAAACCTGGTTGATGTCGCAAAAGCACAAGGGATATATATACCAACGCTTTGCCATTTTCATGAAGTAAATCCTCCTTTGGGAACTTGTAGGATCTGTACAGTTATGGTGAATAATAAATTTACAACAAGCTGTACTACAAAAGTACAGGAGGGTATGGAAGTTGAAATTAACACTCCTGAACTTATTGATACTCGAAAAGCAATTATCGAAATGTTGTATGCAGAAGGGAATCATTTTTGCCCTTCCTGTGAAAAAAGCGGGAATTGTGACATGCAAAATCTTGCCTATGATATGGGATTGACCAACACCAGGTTTCCACATGTTTTTAGTAATAAAGTGGTTGATTTCAATCCGCAAAGGATGATCATGGAATCAAATAGATGTATTCTTTGTAAGCGCTGTGTTGAAGAAATTAAAACCGATGACGGAAAAGATGTATTCGCATTTATTCACAGAGGTGTAAAAACTCGTGTTCATATTGATTATGAACAAGAGCAGAAGCTAACAGAGGCACAGGCTCTTAAAGCGATGAATTTATGTCCGGTAGGAGCAATTCTTGTAAAAGGAATGATCTTCGAAGAACCTTTTGGTGAAAGAAAATACGATCTGTTGGGTAATACCAAGAATGCAATTGAAAAAAATAAGAAAATTATAGAATTGAATGAAGATGAAAAATTTATTGTTGCCACTACTTCTCTTGCCGGATGCTTTGGTTGCCATATGTCGCTTTTAGATATTGATTTGGATATATTGGATATTTTTGAAATTGTTGAGTTTAATAAATCTCCTTTAACAGATATTAAAAACTTTAGTAAACGGTGTCATGTTGGTTTGGTGGAAGGTGGTTGTGCCAATTCTGAAAATGTGGAAGTACTAAAAGAATTCAGAAAAAAATGTGATATTTTAATTGGCTTTGGTGAATGTGCCATTATGGGAGGAATTCCTGCCATGCGAAATTTTGTTCCACTAAAAGAATGTTTAGAAGAGGCTTATATTCATGGTGTTACAAGTGAAATAGGAGCAAATGTTATACCTAACCATGAAGATATTCCAAAGCTTTTAAACAATGTTTACCCTTGCAGTGAAGTAGTAAAAATTGATTATTTCATTCCAGGATGTGCACCTAATGCTAACCATATTTGGAAAGTGGTTAAAAGTATATTATTAGGTAAAGAGTTTCCTATTGAACATGAAGAATTTAAATACGATTAAACTTTTTGATTATGAGTACTAAAATTGTAATTGATCCCGTAACAAGAGTAGAAGGACATGGTAAAGTTACCATACACTTAGATGAAAATAATAAAGTAAAAGATTCATTTTTTCATATTGTTGAATTTAGAGGATTTGAACGGTTTATCCAAGGTCATCCCTATTGGGAAGCTCCTGTTTTGGTGCAACGCTTATGCGGAATTTGTCCGGTAAGTCACCATTTAGCTGCTGCTAAAGCCATAGATCAAATTGTAGGTTTAGAGCCTAAGGATCTTTCAGTTCCAACACAAAAGATCAGAAAGCTATTGCATTTCGGACAAATATTTCAGTCCCATGCTTTACATTTTTTTTATCTGGCTTCGCCTGATCTTCTATTTGGATTTGATGCAGCTCCAACCAAAAGAAATGTAGTAGGTGTGGCAATGGAATATCCTGAACTGGCTAAAAAAGGAATACTAATGCGAAAATTTGGTCAGGAAATAATCAAAATGATAGCAGGGAAACGTATCCATGGTATTTCGGCATCACCAGGTGGAGTACATAAAAAAGTAACAGCCAAAGAAAGAGATTACTTTTTGAACGGAAAAAATATTCCATCTATTGAGGCAATGATTGAATGGTCAAAAGAAATGATAGATTTTATTAAAATATATCATTCTAAAAATTCAAACTGGCTGGATACATTTGCAGAATACCCTTCTGGTCACTTAGGTTTGGTTAATAAAGAGAATGGCTTTTTAGAATTATATGATGGTAATTTAAGAGCAATAGATGCTTATGGAAATATTACTTTGAATGATATTAAAAATGATGATTACCAAAATTATTTTTATGAAGGAGTAGAAAAATGGACATATCTTAAATTTCCATATTTGAAACATTTGGGCAGAGAAAAAGGGTGGAACAGAGTTGGGCCACTAGCTCGTTTAAATGTGAGTGAAGGAATTACAACACCATTGGCAGCTTTTGAAAGACTTGCTTTTATGGCTGCAACCAATGGTAAAACCAATAATAAAACGATGCATACCCATTGGGCAAGGTTAATTGAAATTTTACATTGTGCAGAAATGATGAAAGAGTTGCTAGAAGATGATGATATTTTAAGTAATGATCTGGTGAGGAAAGGAGAACGACGCAAAGAAGGTGTTGGTATTATTGAAGCACCTCGTGGCACATTAATTCATCATTATGAAGTAGATGATAAAGATAGAATTACCCGATGCAATTTAATTGTTTCAACCACACATAATAATGAACCTATGAATAAGGCCGTTAATTGGGTTGCCAATAATGTGATGGATGGAAAAGCAAAAATAACGGAAAGTATGATGAATCAGGTAGAAGTTGCTATAAGGGCATATGACCCTTGTTTGAGTTGTGCAACCCATGCAATCGGACAAATGCCTTTGGAAATTTCTCTGCGTGATCACTTAGGTAATTTAATAGATCTAAAAAGAAGTTAAAACTATTAGATGAGTTCGTTTTTGCGAAGGAGGTACGACTGTGGCAATCTACTGGTAAAAAATAAGGTACTACTGTTATTTTAATGGAAAATGTCATTTCGACAGAAATATATTTTTTTGTAAAAAAAGTATATTGACGAGAAATCTCAATAATTATCATGTTTTGAGATTCCTCGTCACTCTCCCGATAGCCATCGGGATCGCTTCGACGGAATGACAATTAGGGATATTTACCATTAAATTCATGGTAGCACCAAAAATAAAAACCAATTGTTAAATGAAAAAAAATAAAACCATTGTTTTTGGAATAGGAAATGTTGGCAGACAGGACGACGGACTTGGTTGGTTGTTTTTAGATCATTTAAATGAAAAACAATTTAATCATCTAGATCTGGAGTATCGATATCAATTACAAATTGAAGATGCAGAATTGATTTGTAATTATGATACAGTAATTTTTGTAGATGCAGTTAAATGCAATGTGGCAGAAGGTTTTTATATAAAAAAATGTAAACCTTCTGCTAAATTTGGTTTTAGTACCCATGAGCTGGCTCCTGAAACAATTTTGTATTTAGCAGAAGATTTATACCAGCATCAACCAAAATCCTATATTTTAGGAATTGAGGGAATTCAATGGAATCTGGAAATTGGTTTGAGCTCTAGAGCAAAACTTAATTTTAAAAAGGCAAAAGCAAGTTTTATTGAGAATATGTTACTACCAAAACCTGTGACACAGGTTTCAAATCAAGAATTAGGTTGAAAAAATTTAGAATTTATTATTTCTAATTTCCTATCTTTGGATAAATCTCATTATTATGTGTGGTACCTGTGGTTGCGGAAGCGATGATAACAAAGTTAGTATTCTAAGTCCGGGAGAAATAAAAGTTCACCAACACGACGGTCATAATCATTCTCATGATCACAACCATTCACATGATCATCATCACAAAACAATAGTAGAGGTTGAAAAAGATATTTTATATCATAATGATGTGATGGCTGCAAGAAATCGGGGTTATTTCGATGCTAAAAATATTTTCACTATTAATTTGGTGAGTTCACCTGGCTCTGGTAAGACATCAATTTTAGAAAAAACTCTATCTGATCTGAAAGATAAAATGGATTTTTATGTCATTGAAGGGGATCAGCAAACTTTAAATGATGCCAACAGAATTGATGCGTTACAAATTCCTGTTATACAGATAAATACAGGTAAAGGGTGTCATTTGGAAAGCGATATGGTTTATGATGCCGTAAAGAAACTGGATATAAAAGACAACTCTATTTTAATGATAGAAAATGTAGGGAATCTGGTTTGTCCATCTATGTTTGATCTTGGTGAAGATAAAAGAGTGGTGATCATTAGTACTACAGAAGGTGAAGATAAACCTATCAAATATCCAGATATGTTTTGCAGTTCAAATGTTTGTATCATCAATAAAATAGATCTTTTACCTTATCTAAATTTTGATATGGATAAGGTGAAAGAATATGCTTTACAGGTAAATCCAAATCTAAAATTCTTTGAGGTTTCAGCAACTACAGGTGAAGGTATGAAAGAATGGTATAAATGGTTGAAAAGCCCGTCCTAAAACTTTCTAAAGGAAGACCTTAAAACGTTGTCAATTTTTAACCTCAAATATTAATTTCCTTTACAAAAATAAACTTCAATAAAATACATGTCCATAAAAAAATACACTTCTGATATTGTTATTATTGGAGGTGGTATTTCCGGAATTACGGCTGCAATTGAGTTACTCAATGCAAATAAAAAAGTAATTATTATTGAACTGGGATTATGAAAAAAACAGGAGCAGAATTAGCGGTTTATGCTTTAGAGCAAATAGGAGTAAAATATACTTTTGGAATTCCGGGAGTTCATAATATTGAATTGTATGATGAGTTGAACAATTCAGATAAAATAGAACCTATTTTAGTTACCCATGAAGGAGGTGCTTCATTTATGGCTCTGGGTGTTTCTTGCACTTCAAATAGTATTGGCACTTTAATGATTGTTCCTGCTGCTGGAACTACCAACGCTATGAGCGGAATTGGGGAAGCATTTTTGGATGGAATTCCCATGTTGATTTTTTCAGGAGGAACTCGTCAGGACAGCGGTCGGCATTATCAATTACACCAGTTGGATCAGGAAAATCTGGTAAAAGAAATTACCAAAGATTTTTTTAGAATATCTTCTCATAAGGAGGTTATTCCAACCATTTATAAAGCATATGATATTGCTGTTTCAGGAGAACCCGGACCAGTTTTTATAGAAATACCTATGGAATTTCAAATGTTTAAAGGTGAAATAGATCAGTTGATTCCCTATATTAAAAGTTATCAAAATCCTGTTTTTGATAAAGAGAATATCCGAAAAGCAGCTAAATTGCTTTTTCAGGCAAAAAACTCAGGGATTTATGTTGGCTGGGGTGCGACAAAGGCAGTTGAATACACCAAGCGAATTTCGGAAATATTGGGAGCACCGGTTTCCACCACTTTACAAGGGAAAGCTTCTTTTCCGGCTGATCATTCCTTGCATACCGGTTTTGGATTTGGTCCAAATGCTGTTCCTGCTTCCCAAAAAACGTTTAAATACTGTGATGCAATGCTGGCAGTTGGCGTTCGTTTTTCGGAGATTGCAACCGGAAGTTTTGGTGTAACAGTTCCTGAAAATTTAATTCATATTGATATCAATAAAGAGGTTTTTGATAAAAACTATCCTTCTAAAATTAGTATTCAGGCAGGTGCAACAGAAGCATTGAAACTATTAGCCAAAGAACTTGAAAAACTTAGCAATAATAAAACCAAAGATAGTTCTGCTTTGGTAAAGCTGATCAAAGAAGAAAAGAGAAAATACTCTAATGAGTGGAAACAAAAACCATTAGAAGACAAAGTATCACCTGGTTTCTTTTTTGAGGCATTAACTAAATTTACTGATGATGATACTCGTTTTATTGTTGATGATGGTAAGCATACTTATTTGGCAGCAGAATTGTTACCGGTAAATCGTTCTCGTCATTTTGTATCACCAACTGATTTTAATTGTATGGGATTTTGTGTTCCGGCAGCTATTGGGACTAAATTTATGAATCCGAATAGTAAAGTTGTAGGTATTGTTGGTGATGGAGGATTTTTAATGACAGGAATGGAAACCTTGACTGCATCTACCTATAAAAAGGGAGTGGTTTATTTTGTTTTTCACGATGGAGAACTTGGACAAATATCGCAATTTCAAAAAATTCCGCTAAAGCGAAAAGTAGCGACCATTATTGGAAATGTAAATATCAAAGGAATTGCGGATGCTACCGGAGCGGCATATTTTAGAATGGAAAATGACGTTGAAATTGAAATGGTCATCAAAAAAGCCTTTAAAGAAGTTGAAAAGGATATTCCGGTAATTGTAGATGTGAATATAGATTATTCGAAAAAAACAATGATGACCAAAGGAGTTGTAAAAGTAAATTTATCAAGGTTTAGTTTTAGAGAGAAAGTTCGATTTATTGGTAGGGCGGTTAAAAGACATTTATTTGATAAATAGAATTACTTGTTGTTTTCAATTCCACAGCAAAAAGAATAAAAACACCAATGGAATGATGATTCCTAATACAGTGTAAATTCCTCCACGACCGGTAATTCCTTTTTTACCTTTTACCATAAAAAGTGAAGTGATTGCAAATAAAATTAATGCGCCAGCAAAAATATCAGAAAACCACATCCACCATTTATTTGGATTATAATGTAGATAATTTACTTCATAAAATGCAATTCGTTTTCTTAAATACTCTGCTCTTCCCTTACCAGAAGAGGTATTAACAACAATAGAAGAACCTCCTTTTAAAAATATTTTAATTACATTATCTTGTGGGTAGTAATGTTTTTTATAGGTTTCTTTTGGAGCAATCTCTGCTAATAATTGTAAAACATTTTCTTTAATGCCAGCACTATTAGTTAAGGTAGTTTTTGTTTGAAAATGCTCTATTTCTACTTTGTAATTGGGATTCCAGTCATTCATATGGTTTAGGGCAATCCCCGATAAACCATAAATAAGAGTAGTGCCAATAAAGAAATAACCAATATCTCTATGTAGAATTCTACTCCATTTTCGAAGTGTTTTCATAAGCTGAATCGAAACTCTTTCCCATTCTTCCTTTTTGGATGATATCCACCAGTTAGACAGGAAAGGTTTTTGTTTATTTTTTCACTTGATGAGAAACATAATCCAAAGAATAGAACGATAAATGATCTACTCCTGCAACTTTCATAGAGTCTCTATAAGTTTTTATTTGCTCCATTTTTTGGGCATAAACATCATCACTGTCTGTACCTTCTTTATGATTTTGCATGTGGTCTTCTTCTTTTTGTAAGCAATAAGCCTCATCAACTTTAAATTCTTTTACAATACCGGTTAAAGCAACCTCATCACCTATCAGAGCGTCATCAAAACGAGTTTCGCTTTCAACATGTACATCTCCTTTGTCATTTACCAATAATAATTTTTTTCCACCATGTTTGCAAACATGATCAACAATACCATTAACTTGAACCTCTTTATTTACCCATTTAGCAGCTTTATCATCAAAATCAGCTAAAGCTAAAACCGGATTTTCAACAATTTTATCAGTTGTTTCAATATTATTAACTTCTGTTTTGTTCTCTTTTTTTACATTCTTGGAGCAAGAAATGCTAAAGATTACTACGATTAAAAAAAGGATGATTTTTTTCATGATTTAGGTGGTTTATTTATCCTATAAAAATACATATTTTTTATGGTATAATTAAAAATTATAGAATAGATATTTTATCTTTTTTCGATTTATCAATATCAGTAATTCCATAGATCTTATCACTAAGATCTTTTCAAATTTCTTAAAATTTGAAAGGTTTTAATCGAAAAGAATTCCTCGATGATTCTACCTCGAGGATGGTTGGTTTCAATAAATTTTTATTGTATGTTCTTTTTGTCCATATTGACTAACCTCTGTTAACCTTTATCTAAAATATTTTACTGCTCATTATCTTTTTCTATGGCATCTGTATCATTGTTGGTTCCTGAAGGAATCACGTTTTCTGATACCCATGCAGTATAAAGTTGGTGTGCAATTGCTAAAATTACCGGTCCTATAAAAAGACCTAACATTCCCATAAACATCATTCCTCCCAATGCTCCAATTAAGATTACTAACATAGGAGTTTGTAAACCTTTTCCTAATAACATTGGCTTTAAAAAATTATCAGATAGTGCAACAAAAATAATATAAATGGTAAAAATTATAGCTGGCAAAGAATCATGGGTAGAAAACACAATAGCTATCACTGGAATCATCACCAAAAGCGCTGGAATTTGCATAATAGCAAGCATCAAAACCAATAATGCGAAAATTGCAGCCCCTGGCAATCCTATTGCTACAAAACCAAGATAAGCTAATGCTGCCTGAATAATTGCCACAACTAAAATTCCTTTTATAACACTTCTAATGGTATTAACAATCATTGTTGTAAGTTCTTTACCCTTGCCATCCATTAATCGATTTGCAAATTGAACACTGGTACTATATCCACTCTCGGCAGAAAACATAAAAATACCAGCAAATATTAATGAAAATAAAGCAAGAAATACTGAGCCCATTAACCCTGTAAAACTACTAAAGGCTTTCCCTAAAATATTTTTTAATTGTTCTTTATGATCCCTCAAAACATTTTCGATACTTTTATTGGCTTCTGTCCAAAATTCATAGGTTTTTTCACCTATCAATGGCCATTCTTTTACTTTTTCGGTGGGAGGTGGAACAACAACGGTTCCTGCTTCAAAACTTTCTTTAAACTCTAATGAAGATGAAACCACGGAACTTGTTAAATTAATAGTTGGTACAACTATAATTGCCAATAAAATAATAATAAAAACAGAAGTAACCAATCCTTTCTTTTTCCCTTTAAACAGATGGATAACTTTAATATAAAATGGGTAAAGTGCTACAGCAACCAAAGCAGACCAAATAATGATCAATAAAAATGGTTTGACTATAGAATAACTTGCTACAAATAAAATAGATAATGCAACAATTTTGATATAAGTATCTATTGGTTTTTTGGTTATTGAATCTTTCATTTTATAGATTTTAAATTAGTTATTATTCCTATTTTTTATACTATTGGAGTACCAGCCTCCACCCAAAGCTTCATAAAGATTAATTATCGATGTTAATTCTTGTTTAAATGCTTCAGATGCTTTTAATTCTGCATTAAACTGAGAGCTTTGTAAGTTTAAGACTTCCAAATAACTAGTCAATCCACCATCATATCTAACCCACGATAATTGAGATGCTCTTGTTGATAATTGCATTTGTTCATTTCTTAAATCATATTCTTTTTTATAAGTATCAACAGCAATCATTGCATCTTCAACTTCTTGTAATGCAATAAGGTATACAGATTGATAATTATATAACAATTGTTTTGTTCTGACTTCTTCAACTTCTACACCTTTTTGTAATTTACCTGCATTAAAAATTGGGCCTAAAATTTGAGCTCCTAAATCAGCAAATAAAAAGGAAGGGCTTATTAACTGAGCACCCATATCGAGGCTTAAAGTTAGTGAAGGGTATTTTAAGGTTTCGGCAACCCCAATTCTCAAGGTTTGTGCATGTAATTTTTTTTCAGCTTCCAAAATATCGGGTCTTCTATCCAATAATTCTGATGGTAACCCTACTGGTATTTCAGGTAAAGTAATTTGTTCGTACAATGGTAATCCTCTTGGAATATTTCTAGGAATCGATCCTAGCAAAACACTTATGCCATTTTCTATCTGAATTCTTGAACGGTTAAATATTTCAATTGCTGTTTTAGCTTCACTTAATTGAATTTTTGCTTGAGATAAATCTACTTCACTTATAAAACCAGCATTAAATCTAGCCTGCATTACGTCTAAGTTTTCTTGAAAGTTTTTGGCTGTTTTTTCAGCAATCACCAAGCGATTATCTAAATCTCTTAAAGAAATATATGCTTTTGCTGTTGCAGAAACAACACTAATATTTAATGATTTATAGGCTTCTTCAGTCGCTAAGTATTCTTGTAAGGCAACTTTATTTAGAGTTCTTATTTTTTGCCATAAATCAACCGTATAGGAAACATTGATGCCACCAGCAACTGAATTATCAAATCCTGAAAGTTTAGAATTAACACCACTAGATCCATTAACGCCATAATTAACACTTGGATAAAAACCCGACTTAGAAATCTCTAAATGCAATTGTGATTCTTCAATTCTTGCAATTGCAATTTGTATATTTTTATTATTCACTAAAGCGGTATCTATTAACCCTACTAATACTGGGTCATTAAACAATTTCCACCAAGGTATATTAGATATTGCACTGTCTTTTGGAAAATTTTGACGGTAAGTTATTGAAGTGTTTTGTTCTTCTCTTGTATAATCTTCACCAATCTTACATGATTGTGTTATGAAAATCAACATCCCCATAAGGGTGAAAATACAAATATGTTTTTTGAACTTTATCATGCAATTTTTAGGTTTTTAGATTTTTTAATTCGATCTAATATTCCGAATGCAACAACTACATAAATTACAGCAATAGTAATTTGTATTACACGTGTCCAAACTTTATCTCCAGCTTCGGCATCTGAAGCGGTAACGGATCCTAAAATAAGTAAGAAAGTTGAAAAGCCACTTCCGTAGATTACAGCCAATTTATGTTTTGAGAATAAACGATTACCAAATAGTAACCCTACACAAAGTGTAAGCAATATCATAAATATAAAATTCGGCACTATTACTAAAAATTTATAAGCTATAATTGCAACAATTCCTCCTAATACATTAGCGAGAATTATTGCTAAGCCTACTTTAGGATTTGCCAATCCTGGAATCATTGTTAATATTGCGATAAAAATTAATATAAGTACACTTGATGATAGTTTAAAAATATAAAACAGAAAAAGAACGGGTATTATGATGATAATGATTTGGGAAGCATGTATAAACCGTTCTTTTTCTGTTTGTTTTATCACTTTTTCCTGTGCTTTCTCAAAAGTGATATCCGCATCCGATAAGGGAAAAATAAAAAATATAAATTGGGTTAATACAATTGACATTAAGGCATTAAAAACCAATCGAACTGCAACATAGGTTCCTATTACGCCAGAATCAATGGAGAGAAAAGGAATAACAATAAGGCTTAGTAATAAAAATAATTTCACCATGCCTGGTAATTTATCTGTAAAATAAAGCCAAAGTACCCCTAAAGTTAAAAGCGGCATAAAGACCAAAGCATAATCTAAAAATAATTCACTAAAAACAACTATGAATCCTGTGACAAGGATTAAAGTAATTATAAAATTCAACCCTTGTTTTAGCGTCAATGGTTTTGCACCTGGAGCCATATAGCCAAGAGCTAAAATAGAAGTAAGGTATGCCAAATCATAATTCATCAAAGCGGTAATAGCAACAATAAAACTTGAACCAATAACATATCTCAGCACTGGTGTTGCATTTTTCCAATTTGACTTTACAGTATAAAAATTAATTAATTTATCTAACATATGACATCCATGACATGAAACGAATTCTAAAAGAAGCAATCGTATTTAATATAAAATTATCACCCGTATAAACCACAAGATCAACTTGACCTCCTAATCTAATTATACTTTTTAATTTTAAATTATTTTCTATACTAATAATTACAGGAAAACGCTGAGGGTCTTGCAACCATCCACTTTTGGTTGATATTTCTGGCAAACCGCCTTTATTGGTTTGATCGGTAGTTACTCCATAACCTATACTTCGTATTTCCCCTTTAAATATCTTTCCTGGAGCGATATCAAAAGTAAATTCAACCTGATCATTTAATTGCATTAATGAGAGGTTATTTTCTTTCATATTGGCTTGAACCCAAACATCACTATCAGAAATCAATGTTGTTATTGGCTGGCCTGCAGATGCATAATAACCTAAATCTATGTCAAAACTTTCAATCACACCATCTGTTGGTGCAATAATTGTTGAAAATTCTAAGTCCAATTGTGCTTTTTCTAACTTTTTAATTGCTGTTCTAATTTTAGGATTATCAGGTCCTGAATCGCCTAAAGATTGTTTGGATCTCTCCAAACTTGCCTCGGCAGATGCGACTTGCTCAGTAGCTTGCAATAGAGCTGTTTCTGATTGGTCTTTATCTGCCTCTGACAAGGCCCCTTCATTTTCGAGCATTACTTTTTTTACTCTATTCCAGTTTCGTTGTGCCCTATCTAATTGTGCTTTTGCAACACCTAATTTTCCTGCCGATGATTTTACAGATGCCGAACTTGCTGCAACAGATTGTGTTGTATTATCAATATTTGCTTCGGCTTGAGCCACAGCAATTTCAAAAGGCCTTTTATCTAATTGAAAAAGTATATCGCCGGCTTTAACCTTGGTATGTAGTTTAACATTAATTGTTGTAACAAAACCAGAAACTCTTGGGGTTACTGGTGTTATAAGCCCTTTAATTCTTGCCTGATCTGTATATGGAGTATATCTGTCAGAAAGTACATACCAGATAAAAAATAAAGCAGTGATCAATAAAACAAGAAGAGTAAATTTCTTTATGGGACTTTTTTCTTCAGGTTTTTCGGTAGGTTTATTGGTTTCTTTTTCGGGAATAGTTTCGACCTTATTTACCTCAGTTTCTTCTTCCATAACAATTTAGTTTTTTTTATTCTCACTAGTTTTAAATGATCTCTTCCAAATATGCTGTACAACAGAAAACATAAAAGCGGTAGACCATCCGATAAGGAGAATACCATTTATCGCCTCAAAACCGGCTAATATTCTATGTTCCGAACTGATTGTAATATCACCATATCCCAGAGTTGTAAAAGTGACCAGTGAAAAATACATAGCTCTTTCAAAGGTTTCAAATTCTGTAATATTTGGTAGAATATAATAAGTGAAAGCCCAAATGCCGGACTGAATAAAATGCAATAACAAAAGAAAAAATGCAGTGAAGATTAAAAGCTTGGCACTTTTACGATCAAATGTAATTTTAGATAAAGAAAGATATTTATTTTCAATATGATTCAACCATAAAGAAGTACCGTGAGCTTGTATTGTTACCGTAACTCCAATTAGAGCCAATCCAATAAGTATATTGATAAGCATTGATAAAGAAGATTAAATATTTAAAAAAATAGACTATTAAACAATATTACTAAATATTAAGCAATGTCTGTAATAATATTTGTTTTAATGGTAATTGGAGTCAAATTTTATTCTAATCATAGCGAAATATTTTCCTGTAATTATGCCAAATGTTAAAATTAAAATTAATTTCAAATTCGGGGAATGGGAGAAAATCCCTCGCCTTTAGGCGAAGACTTTAGTTTAACTATCTTTGTGTTATGCAGAAATACAGAAGGACATCACATACGGTATATGACATAAAATATCATATAGTTTGGATAACAAAGTATTGAAAGAGAATATTAACAGGCGAGCTGGCAAAACGAGTTCGTGAATTGATAAGAGAAGTATGCAAGTCAAATGAAGTTGAGATAATAAAGGGGCATGTTT
>JADGEA010000469.1 GCA_016744615.1 Flavobacteriaceae bacterium | reverse complement strand
TTCCACATTTTCAATTCTACTTGTATACTTGAAGTGTCAAAATTTAATAATTGGGATTCAATAATTACTTCTTCCATTAAAAATGCAGGATTAATGTACGCTATCTGATTGCTTCCAACCACCCAGCTTTTTCCAATGGTTCTTGCCATTTTATAAATGTCAATTCCATAATGCTCAGTTACTTGATCTTCTCTTGCGTTGACAAAATAATTTAAATAGGCAGCATTGTTTAAATGATTAAAAGGATCACAATCCTGAAATCTTATTTTAACGGCACTCTGTAATTTATTTGGTAATTCTTTCATAGTAATTTATAACCTTAATTTTCAATTTCATTTTTTATAATAGTGTCCATTTCTATCATTGCTCGGTTTAAATAGGTGTCATCATCCATCGTATAAGTCATAAAAATGGCTCCTTGGATATGACTATATAATCGCTTAGCAAAAAGAGCTGAATTTATTTCACTTTTAATTTCTCCAACATCTTTTCCCCAATCTATAAGCTTAGATATGTTGTTTTGAGTCTTATTAATAACCAACCTTACTTGTTCAATTAATAAGGTATCTTGGTGATTGGAGTCAACACCTATATTTAATATGGGACATCCACCAAGTTCTTTACTGTAGTCATAATACTTTTTATAGAAATCTGTAATTAAATATAGCTTTTGTAAAGGTGATTTACTTTGATCTTGGTGTTTTGCAATTCTCTTTAAAAGGTTATTTACATTTTTATTGAAAGATGCTATTGCTATTGCTTCTTTATTTTTAAAATTACCATAAATAGCACCTTTTGTTAATCTCGTTGCATTTGTAATGTCGCTCATAGAAGTAGCTGCATATCCCTTTTTGTTAAAAATAGGAGCAACAGTTTCTATAATGTACTTGGTGGTTTTTTCGGATTTTGAAAGCACAGCAAATGATTTAGATTGCAAATATATAAAAAATATACCGAACGGTATAAATAAAAAATCCCTTCAGAATTAACTGAAGGGATTTTTTCACCTAAAAACTAACTAACTAATTACTAACTAAATCATTTTCATTCCTAAAAACCAATTCATCATTAAAGCTATCCAATAAAATAATACTGTCTATGGTTATTTTACCTGAAAGAATTTCTTTCGATAACTTATTCAATACTTCTTTTTGAATGACTCTTTTTACAGGCCTTGCTCCATATTGTGGATCGTAGCCTAATTTTGCCAAATAATTCTTGGCTTCTTCTGTCGCATCTAAGGTGATTTGTTGCTTTGCAAGCATTTTGGTCAATCCTTTTAGCTGAAGGCCCACAATTTGTTTAATATCATTTTCTGAAAGTGGTGTAAACATAATAATGTCATCAATTCTATTTATAAATTCTGGTCGAACCGTTTGTTTTAATAATCCAAGAACTTCCACTTTTGCACTTTCCATTGCAGAGTCGATATCTTTCAAGCTATCAAATTTTTCTTGAATGATATGAGACCCCATATTACTG
>JADGEA010000468.1 GCA_016744615.1 Flavobacteriaceae bacterium | reverse complement strand
ATCGATTAAACAATTCAACAGTCAAACAGTTCAACTTTATTCAAAATATACACTTGCCGGCATTCCAATTTTTAAACTACCATCGTTCTTTACATCAATTTTAATAGCGTAAACTAGATTTTGTCTCTCGTCTTTTGTTTGAATTATTTTAGGTGTAAATTCAGCATTTGCAGAAATCCAAGTTATCTCTCCTTCAATGCTTTTTTCTTCAGTAGTAGAATCAACACCAATTTTTACTTTCTGTCCAATCTTAATTTCCGAAAGTTGAGGTTCAGTTACATAGGCTTTAAGTTTTATCAACTCCATATTCTGAATTTGATAAAGTGGTTTCCCAGGAGCAACAAATTCATATTGCTC
Source organism: Flavobacteriaceae bacterium (assembly GCA_016744615.1). Lineage (GTDB taxonomy): Bacteria > Bacteroidota > Bacteroidia > Flavobacteriales > Flavobacteriaceae > Lutimonas. The sequence goes on along the minus strand of JADGEA010000468.1, from coordinate 1,128 downwards.
TGCATACTTTACAAGTACAGTTCCAGAGAAAGGGTTGCGAATTACACTCTTAGAAATTTGGTCGTCAATTTGTTTTATTTGAACGTTAAGTGATTGAGATTGGCTCAACACTGATGCATTTTGTGCTTTCACGCTCGAAATTTGTTGCTGAGTTATGTTTACTTGACCTTGAACATCGTCTAGTTGTTTTTTTGTAGCCGAACCTTCTTTATACATTTTTTTTATACGCTTTAGGTTGCTTTTCTGAACTTTCAATTGCTCTCTTAAAACATCTATTTGCGACATCACACTTTCCGATTGTGATTTTATGCTGATGAAAGAAGCCTTTAATTGTTCTTTCTTAAGATTTAGTTGAGTAGTGTCTATCAAACCAACAATTTCATCTTTTTTGATTATAGTTCCTTCGTCAATTTTGAATTCTAAAAGTTTACCCATATTCTCAGCAGAAATGGTAGTAGCATCACTTTGGAAATTACCGTGTGCATCAACTATTTTTTTGTTGTTTTCGCAAGCAGTTGTTATTGCGAATATTGATAGAATGTAAATTATTTTTTTCATCGTTTTGTTGTTTTTATTTAATCACAAAGTGCACTAAATATTTACACTAAGAAACACAAATAATATATTTTTGTTTTATTAACCCGTAACCCGTAACCCGTAACCCGTAACTAGTACTCAACCCCAGTCAAGTGTTCCAATTCCATTTTTTTCTGAATGAGTTGAATTTTATCAATTTCCAATGATTGTTGAGCTTTCTTTAAATCGTTAAAATCCTTGAGATATTCATTAGAGGTAATAGTTCCATTTTGGAATTTAGACCACGATGAATTTTTGATTTCTTCTTTGATTTTTATTATTTCATTATCCATGTCAACCTGATTATCTAGGTTAGAAATTATATTGTTAATTTTCTGAATTTCTAGATTGTTTTGTTTTACAAAGGCTTCTTTGTTGGCTTCAATAAGTTTGTGTTTAACCTCGGCTTTTTCTTTCTGTTTTCCGTAAGTACCCCAATCAATTACATCCCACGAAAATTTTACGCCAACCATTCCGTATGAGTGCAAATCGGTATTCATGAAATTATAACCGGGCCTACCAAATCCACCATTTGCAAATAAGTATAATTGT
>JADGEA010000232.1 GCA_016744615.1 Flavobacteriaceae bacterium | reverse complement strand
AACAAGCTAACATACGTGAATTAAGATTCTCAAAACACAAAGTATAGAATTGTTTAATCTAGAGAAATGGTTGATTTAAAATTTATGCTTGGCAACGGTAAGTATATGAAAAGTAAGCGATTTCGGAGCACAAAACTTTCAACTTACAAAAAAATTTAAACGGGCTACAAACCTTGATATTACTACTATCTCGCTTATTTTTTATATACATTGTTAGGTGCTTTTATTCTTTTCATTTCGTCTATTACTCTATTTATAAATTCATTATCAATTTTCATATTCTCTTCCAAATCTTGAATTAAAATTTGAAATTTTCGTTTTCCTAATTCTATTCTTAAAACTTCTAATGTAAATATATTTTGTTGAATATTATAATTTATTTCTGCTCGATACTCATTTTTAAACCACCAAAGTTTTACGTCTTTTAGAATTTCTAAAATCAAATGTATCAAGTTTTGCGTTCTATAATTGTTTATTTTTATTTTAGTAAACGTCTGCTTTTTAATCTGTTCATAAAATCTCAATTCGTTTTTATGGTTTGTTTTGCTTTCCCAATTCTCTTTACTTACAATATTTTCAAAGAGCCTGTAAAAAATCAAACCTTTTATATCTGCTTGTAATTTATTTTCATTTGTAACCAATGATGTTTTTTGTAATACCCTATCGTGTTTTAGTGGCAATATGATTTCGTAAAGTTCTCGTTTGAAAATATCTTTATTAATAATTGACCAATTAAAATCACTACGTCTATTGTATTCTTTTTCAGGCGTGTAGTTTGGTGTTTTCAATAATTCAGGATTGAATATAATCGTATTTCCGCCACGATAAATAGATGCCTTATTAGTAATATTACCAACCGTTTCAGGATTAAAGGTTAGTTTTCTAAAAACATTTACTCCGTTTGATAATAAAGACGTTTCATTCAAAAAATTATTAAACGTTTCAAAATTTGTCTGTCGTTTTGAATTTTGATAATAAGGATATTCAAGATGTTGAAAATTACTATTTGATAGGTCGTAATAAAACTCTTTTCGTTCAATATTAATCTTTTGCAATTTATTTAGTTCAAAACTTTCTTCTGGATTACAATTCACGAAATATGTTAAATTGTAATAAAAATCAATGAGTTGAGTGCGTAAAGTGCTTAAAAATGGCAAAGGTGGTGCATCTGATATTTGCCCAAACATTGCATCAATTCCGTTATTTGATTGTTCGGCAATAATTTTAAAATAATTTGGTATTACAATCTCATTTTGACTATCAAATTTGAATAAATGGTCATCATCTATTATCCACGAAATAAACTCATTATAAAATTGGCTCTTTCCTTTTTCATAAACTTTTTTTTGTAGAAAAGTTCTGTTTTCTGCAATAGACCGACCATTTGAAATGTTTTCTATCAGTTCAATTTTTAGGTTTTTCGTTGAAACAAAATAATCTATTATTGGTCTTATATCATATTCATTATCTGTGTTTTCTAATATTAGAAATCTATAATCATTTAAATTGTTCCCGTGTTTTTGATATAGTTTTAAAAATGATTTAAATAGTTCTGTTAAATTTTCTGCATTATCTGAAATTGCACCAATTACAAGGTTAAACGGTTTTACCGTTTCTTCTTTTATAGTTTTTTTTGTTGATTTAATTTCAAGGTTCTCAATTTTATCCGAAATCGTATAATTGAAAAGTTTTTTGGCTCTGCTCAATGATTTATCTTGTAATTCTTTTGAAAATTGATGTAAATATTTACGATAAAACAGGTCTAATCCTTGTTTTTTATTACTCGGTATTGTTGTTACACGAATATCAGAAGTAGCAAAATGATTAACTAAACATTCATCAACAAAAACTATTTTTTTTGATGTTCTAATTCGTTCGTATTCAATTAGTCTTATTGCTAAATCTCTATCGGTTGCACTTTTTAAACTTTCATCAAAACCGCCAATAGTCCAAAAGGTTTTTAATTCAATAAAAAGGTTGCTTCCTTGTAATCCTGGATTTCCAATAAAGAAATTATCTTTTATAAATGTATCTCTATTAGCCTTTATTTCAATTGTTCTTTCTTTTTCTATTCTATAAAAGCCTGATACCGAAGCAATAGTTTTTATATTTTTTAGTTTTTCATTGATTGATTTCTTTTCTGGTTTGTTAACACTTTTAAATAGTGTTTCCAAATAATTGGTTTTCCACGCATCATCATCATCAAGAAAGGCAAGAAAATAGTTTCTTTTTGAGTAACGCAAAGCCTTAAACGCTCCCGAATTCCACGCACCTGTGCCTGAAAATCCTTTTGTTCGTGTATTTTGAATTAGGTTTGTATGAAAAAAACTTTCAAATTCAATATTATGAGTTTCTCTTTGTTTTTTGAATTTATCAAATATTGGTCTTAAAATATTATTTCGTAAGGTTTTTATTATTTTATCAATTTTGAAATATTCATCGGAATATCGCTCATTATCTTTTATTGGATTATCATCTACAATATATATCTGATGTGGATTTATATTAATTTGCTCATATACAGACTTTAAAGAACGTTCTAATAATAGATTTGTTCTTGCAAAACTTGTAGCAATTATTACAATTATAGGGTCTGTATTTTTCTGTTTGTTCATTCTGTTTTACCTTTTTCCAAAATAAAAATCATAAAATCAGAATTTTTAATACCGTTTGTTTGCTTCTCATCTTTTGTTTGAATAATCTCTTTTATGTCATGATTGTATTTTTCAAATAAGTTCTCATAAAATGACAAAGGTCTGTGAATATCAAAACGCTCTCTGCCTGATGAATATATAGTTTTTATAAATTTAGTCTCGTTTTTATAATTGAAATTGTCGGGCAAAATCCGTTTTTGCAATGTAGAACAAGTTTGATAGGTATATAATGGATTACAAACAACCATAATAATATATTTATTTGAGAGTGCTGTAATATCATTCATTATTTGGTCAATAATATCTAATCGCTCTTGTTTACTTTCAGCCAAAGGGTGGCATAAAATTAATGAACATAATACACTATCAAATTTTGTTTTTTCAGCAATTAATCTTTCGGTTTTTTGATAATCTAAAATGTCAATATTTTGATAATATTTCCCCTTGTATTTATCAACCACATTTTCATCAGGTTCATAAGCTGTAACGGATAAATTTACACTTTTTAAAAGCATTGACATATCTCCATATCCTGAACCATAATCAAATACACTTTTTACTTTTATATGATTTTTGAAAATATCTTTTATTATTGGATTTAAAATATCTTTTTTACCAACTGTAATAATCTCTTTATAGAAACTATTAAACTCTTGTCCTAATTCACTTTCAACAAAACCAAGTTCAGTCATTAATGAAAAATTTGCAATTTCGTTTACAGGCGATAAATATTTCTTAAAATCTTGCGGATTTGATAATTTCCCTTGTAATTTATAGCTTACAAAAGCTCTGCGACACATACTTTCAAATAAATAATCTGATACAGGTAAAAAACTTTTACCAATATCAATAACAAATAAATCGCCTTTTTCAGTTAGCCTTAAATTTTGTGGTTTAAAATCGGTTAAAGTCCATTTAATTCTACGAAACTGTTTAAGTAGATTAATGAATTTATCAATGTGAATATTTGTATTCTCAATAAATTCGCTGGTTACTTCATATTTGTATTTTATTAAAATATTTTTTTCTAAATAGGACACTTCAAATTTTGGAAAAGCAATAGTTTCTGTTTCATTTTGCAATGTTTCTGAAAGTGATAAAAGTGTCCAATACAATTCTAATGGTTGTTGTGAATTATCAATTAGTTTAAAAACACTATGCTTGTCAGTAAAAACAAATCCTTCGCTTCCTTTTCCCAAAAATGCAAGTTCATTTTTAATTGAAAAATGAGTTTTGATAATATTTTCCGCTTTATCTTTTGTAATTCTTGGTTTATTAATTCCTGTAAATTTTCGTATTTGGTAGTATGAAATTTTGCTTTTTAAAAGGGCTATTGCTTCCTGTGCATCTTTTGCACAAAATATAATATCATTGCGTCTTTCATCAAGTGCTTTACCACAAAGTTTTTCGCTCCAACCTTTTACTTGTAACCCAATTATCAATTTATTCATTTGCCACGATGCAGATATTTCGTTCAAAGTTCCTGAACCACCACCAACTGCAATTACGGCATTTGACATACTTATAAGCATTAAATTTCTTGCCAATCCAAAGCCTGTTGGTATTGCTATGTCAATATATTTGTTTGCATTATCAGAATTGTAATCAGGCAAGACACCAATTATTGAATTTTCGGTATAATTTTTTGAGTTTCTTGCTCCTTTTGATGCGTATTCCATTACTCCACCCAAACCGCCTGTTGCCAAAATAAAACCGTTGTCGATTATTAACTTACCTAAATCAAAAGATATTCTTTGCTTTTCAATATCGTTTTCAATATTTGCATTTCCTATTACGGCTATAATTTGTTTCATTTTTTACCTTTTATAAAATAAAGCTATTAACTAATTCTCTGTTTTCAATGTGCCAATTTATAGTTTTGGATATTCCTTCGTCTAAATCAATTTCAGGTTTCCAATCTAGTAATTTATTTGCTTTTTGAATGTCGGGTAAAGTGTCTGGCATATCTAAACTATTTGTTTCTTCAAATATTAGTTTTGCTTTTTTATTTAGTTCTTTTCCAATTGCTTTAATCAAATAATTTAACGAATATCTTTTGTCGTTTCCTAAATTTATAGTTTCAAAACCTGTTAATTCTAACGCTTTAATAATTCCGTTTACAATATCATCAACAAATGTGAAACTTCTTGTTTGTTCTCCGTCTCCAAAAATATGAATTGGTTCATTATTGTCAATCAGTTTTATAAATTTAAAAATACTCATATCTGGTCTGCCAATTGAACCATAAACAGTAAAAAAACGAAAATTTACAATGTTTAATTTGTAATTCAAATGATATGAATAAGTAAAAAGTTCTGTTGCTCTTTTTGTAACTCCGTATGGTGAACTTATTTTATTTATATGGTTATTTTCAATAAATGGGATTTCATTTTCCGCATAAACTGATGATGAAGATGCGTTTATAAAATTATCAATTTTGAAATCCTTTGATAATTCTAATAGGTTTACTGTTCCTAAAATATTTGAACTAATATATTCTTGTGGTTCTTCTAAACTTTTTCTAACTCCTGCTTTTCCTGCCAAATGAATTATCTTTTCAATTTTGTTTTGAGAAAATATCATTTTTAATTCTTCACGGTTAGCAATATCCTGTTTGTAGAAAATAAAGTTTGTGAAGTGTTTCAGTTTTGATAAACGATATTCTTTTAAAGCGGTATCATATGAATTATTCATATTGTCGATACCAATTATATGTTTCCCTTTCTCTAATAGTTTTTTTGCAGTATGAAATCCAATAAATCCACCTACTCCTGTAATCAATATTTTCTTCATTCTATTCTTTCAGTTTTCTACTGCGGTTTCTGTTTGTTCTAATTGCACCTAACGTTGCAGCTATGGCACGTTTTGGCGTTTTTGAATTAATGTCTAAAGTACCAAAAGCAACTCTATTTTTTCTCATAAATATCTTTTTCAAAGTAAGCCTTCGGCCTACTACATACCTAAATCTGGAAAATTAAGTTTTGTAGGAATTAATTCTCTAAGCTTATTTGCTTGGTGATTATTGATATT
>JADGEA010000231.1 GCA_016744615.1 Flavobacteriaceae bacterium | reverse complement strand
AGGTCTCACCTCTTCCCATACCGAACAGAGAAGTTAAACCTATCAGCGCTGATGGTACTGCCCTTGGGTGGGAGAGTAAGTCGTTGCCTTTCTTTTAAAATCCTGATTCTTTGAATCAGGATTTTTTTTTGATTAATATTGAAATTCTATTCAAATAATACTTAAAGTATAAATATTTATTTTTTCTTTGTAAATTCTATGAAAATATTTATTTCTATAATATTCTTCTTTGTACTCAGCATTATATCTGCCCAAGTCGGAGGAGAAAGAATTTATAGTTTTTTAAATATTCCAACATCCGCTCATCAGGCTGCCTTGGGAGGAGAAGCCTTAACAATTAAAGATGACGTAAATCAACCATTATGGAATCCTGCAACCATAAGTAGATATATGGATAACCAGATTTCTGTGAATTATGTTAATTATCTGGCTGGTGTAAATGTCGGTTCTTTAACTTTTGCACATTTGATCAACAGAAGATTTGGCACTTTACACGGAGGTATTCAATATATTGATTATGGTGAGTTTATCAAAGCAGATAAAAATGGAAATGAACTTGGTAATTTTTCTGCTCGTGATCTTGCTGTTTCTGTGGGTTATGCATATAATATACCATGGTCTGATTTCTATGTTGGGACTAATCTAAAAGTTTTGAGTTCTAAGATTGAAAATTACACATCTCAGGGTGCTGCAGTTGATTTTGGTATTTATTATTATTCTGATCTCAGACCTTATTCATTTACTGCTGTAATCAGAAATGTAGGATATCAATTTACACCTTATGAAAATGAAAGAGAGGATCTACCATTAGAAATTGCTGTAGGGGCTTCTTATCAACTTTATGATGTGCCATTGAAATGGCATCTTACTATTGGTAATTTACAACAATGGAATGTAGCTGTTCCAAACCCATCAAATAGTGAAACAGATCTTGAAGGCAATACTACTAAAGAAGATATTAATTTTTTTACAAATGCTATGCGTCATGTTGTAATTGGAGGAGAATTTTTTCCCGATAAGGATTTTAATATTAGATTTGGATATAATTTTAGGAGAGCTGCAGAATTAAGTTTAACCGAATCAAGAACTTTTGCAGGAGTAACTCTTGGTTTTGGGTTAAAAATGGGTAGATTTAAATTGGATTATGCATTTACGAAATATCATCCTGTGGATAATAGTAGTACTTTTACGTTACTCATTGATCTAAAAAGAAATGGTTTTTAAATGAAAAGAATAATTATAGCTATTGATGGTTACTCATCAACAGGAAAAAGCACATTAGCAAAGAAAATAGCCAAACAGTTGGGATATATTTATGTGGATACAGGTGCAATGTATAGGGCAGTATCATTATATGCCTATGAGAAAGGATATATTGACAAAAATTCGTTCAAAGTAGATAAATTGATATCTGATCTTGATCATATCAATTTAGAGTTTAAATATAATGACGCTTTAGGTTATTCTGAAATCTATTTGAATAAAAAGAATATTGAGCAAGATATCAGGACTTTAAAAATTTCAAATTTTGTAAGCAAAGTTGCAGCTATACCTGAGGTTAGAAGAAAACTGGTTGAACAACAACAAGTAATGGGATTGGAAAGAGGAATTGTGATGGATGGTAGAGATATTGGTACGGTTGTATTTCCTGAGGCTGAATTAAAAATATTTATGACTGCTTCTGCAGAAAAAAGAGCACAAAGAAGGTATAAGGAAATGATTGACAATGGTAATGATGTTACCTATGAATCTGTGTTAGAAAATGTAAATAGCAGAGACCTTTTAGATACTACACGTAGTGATTCTCCGTTGATAAAAGCACAGGATGCAATTGAAGTAGATAATAGTGGTCTAAATGTAAATGAGACATTTGATTCTGTTTATCAACAGGTTAAGCGTGAAATAAGTTAAGGAATATTTAAATATTTATGTGTTTGTAAGGAAATTTTCCATTTAGGATTCTTAAGTACATAATCAACCATTATTGGGGTTATTTTATCTTTTTTACTCCATTCCGCTTGTAAAAACAATTCACAATTTTCACTAACCTTTAAAGCCTGTTCTTCGGCAAATTTAAAATCATGCATATTATTAATGATGATTTTTAGCTCATTGGCAGCAGGATAAATGTCCTGTAAGGGTAATTTTGTTTTTTTAGGCGATAGGCAGATCCAGTCCCATTTTCCTGATAAAGGGTAGGCACCTGAAGTTTCAATATGTGTTTTTATATTATTTTTCTGAAGTTCTGAAGTTAAAAAATCTAAATTCCACATTAAAGGTTCTCCACCAGTAATTACTACAGTATTTGCATGCTGTTTAGCGTTATTAATTATTCCGTTAGTTTCCGTTGCCGGATGAAGATCTGCATTCCAGCTTTCTTTTACATCACACCAGTGACAACCTACGTCACATCCACCAATTCGAATAAAATAAGCTGCTTTACCTGTATGAAATCCTTCTCCTTGGATGGTATAGAATTCTTCCATTAAAGGAAGCATTTCACCATTTTTCAATTTTATTTTTGTTATTTTATCCAATATTAAATTTTAAGTTGCAAAGTTAAGGAATTACATTGCTAAAATTTTCAAATTATAATTATAAAAACTATTTTTATAAAAAAAATAACCATGCCGAACAAACAAGAATTTATTGACCTCATTGATATAGGTTATAGTACAAAAGGTGATTTTATTACATTAGGGTCAGCAATGCTTGGTGATGATACGATTACAAATTCATTTGTAAAAATCCCGTTAAAAACCCTAAATCGACATGGTTTGATCGCTGGAGCAACTGGTACAGGTAAATCAAAAACACTACAGGTTTTTGCTGAGAATTTATCAGAAAATGGAATTCCGGTTCTATTGATGGATGTAAAAGGAGATTTAAGTGGGTTGGCACAACCAAGTCCGGGGCATCCAAAAATTGATGAAAGACATAAAAAAATCGGATTACCTTTTACGCCTAAAAAATTCCCGGTTGAAATATTGACTATTTCAGAACAAGAAGGAACCCGATTGAGAGCTACCATTTCTGAATTTGGACCAACATTACTCTCAAGGATTTTAGATCTATCTGATGTGCAAACTGGTATTGTAGCTATCTTATTTCAATATTGTGATGATCATAAATTACCTCTTTTAGATCTTAAGGATTTTAAAAAGGTATTACAGTTTTCTACACAAGAGGGTAAAAAAGAACTAGAGGCTTCTTATGGAAGAATATCTACGTCATCTACAGGTTCTATTTTACGTAAAATTGTTGCAATAGAGCAACAGGGTGGAGATCTGTTTTTTGGAGAAAGGTCATTTGAAGTGAAGGATCTTATAAGAGTGGCAGATGATGGTAGGGGTATTATTTCAATATTACGATTGACAGATATACAGGATAGACCACAGCTGTTTTCAACCTTTATGTTGCAACTGTTGGCTGAAATTTATAATACTTTTCCTGAGCAAGGAGATAGTGATCGCCCGGAATTGGTACTATTTATTGATGAAGCACATTTGGTATTTGAAAATGCCTCCAAAACATTGCTTAACCAAATTGAAAGTATTGTTAAATTGATTCGTTCTAAAGGGATAGGAATTTACTTTGTAACCCAAAACCCTAAAGATATACCTGAAGATGTATTGGCACAATTAGGATTGAAGGTGCAACATGCGCTAAGAGCATTTACTGCAAAAGATAGAAAAGCAATTAAGCTAGCGGCTGAAAATTATCCGGATTCTAAATTTTATAATACAGCTGAGGAATTAACACAACTAGGAATTGGAGAAGCATTAATTTCTGCTTTAAGCGAAAAAGGGAAACCTACTCCACTGGCTAAAACCATGTTACGTGCTCCAATGAGCAGAATGGATATTTTAAGTAGTAAAGAACTAAAAGATTTAATAGATTTGTCAAAAATATCTGTAAAATACAACGCAGATATTGATAGTGAAAGTGCCTATGAAATCTTAAATTCTAAGATTGAAAGTATTCATAAGCAAGTAGAAGTAGTTAAACAGAAAAAGAAAAATTCGTCAAGAACAAAGAAGTCAGGGATGGATCCCATTGTAAAGATTTTAACCAGTGCAACATTTATAAGAGGTGTTTTTAAAGTTTTAAATAAAGTATTAAAATAATTAGATAGATGAAGAAAATTATAGCAATTTTAGTATTAAGCTTGATTCTAATACAATGTAATAGTGATAAGAAATTTTTAATTACTAAGAATAATTTGGGTGATATTCATAAAAGCACTACTGTTGATGAGTTAGATAAAATGTTTGAGAATGACTCTGTTGTAAAATTACCAAAGAATGCTAATATTTTTAATAAGTACAAGGTTTACGATAAAACGGGTCAACATTTGTTAACGGTTAATTTAGATGTTAAGAGAGATACAATCAAGGGTGTTGGGAATATAAAAATATTTAGCAATCAATTCAAAACAGAAAAAGGGTTGACTACCGATTCTACTTTTAAAGATGTTATTGATAATTATTCTATAAGTAAAGTGGAGCCATTTATATCTTCTGTAATTGTTTCAGTAGATGAAATAAATGCAGGAATAGCTTTAGATAAAAAAGATTTGAAAATTGCTGAATTTGATATGAGGAAAATAAGTAAAGATCAAATTCCGGATATGGCAAATATCCAGTATATTACACTTTGGTTTGATTGAAGGTCACTTTTAAAAAAATGAAGACAGATAAGACAAATGTAAAACGAATTCCAAATCGGGGTTTTTATGACAAGAAAACCATATACCGGATTTTAGATAATGATTTTGTTTGTCAGATAGGATTTGTTTATAATAATTACCCAGTCGTAATTCCAACTATTTATGGAAGAAAAGGCGATAGGTTATTCTTTCATGGAGCAAGTGTTAGTCGAATGCTGCAAACTTTAGAAAAAGGAGTTTCTATTTCACTGAATGTAACAAAAACCAAAGGTATTGTACTTGCTCGATCTGCTTTTCACCATTCATTGAATTATGAATCGGTTACTATTTTTGGTAATGCCACTTTAGTGGAAGATGAATTGGACAAACTGGAAGCACTTCAAATAATTTCAGATCAGATCATCCCTGAAAGATGGGAAGAAGTGAGACTTCCTAATAAAAAGGAACTTAATATAACAAAGGTTCTTCAGTTAAAAATCACAGAAGCTTCTGCCAAGATACGTGATGAGGGAGTAAGTGATGATAAAGAAGATTATGATTTAGATATTTGGGTCGGTATATTACCAATTAAACAAAAGTATGGCAAGCCAATTGCAGATGATAACTTTAAAGAAGGAATTGAACTACCAAATAGCGTAAAAAAGTTGATCAAATGACAAATTATATAAAACAAACAAACCCATTTGTAATTCCTACGTCAGATGGGAAAATTATAGAAGAGCATTTTGGCCATACCAATGGAAATGAGGATTTAAGTCTGGCCACTATGAATGCACCTTCAGGGTGGAGTGAACCCTTTCAAACACCTGAATTTGATGAATATACTTTCGTAATAAAAGGGAAAAAGCAAATTACCATAGATGGTGAAAAAATTATTTTGAATGCAGGTGAATCTATTAAAATATTAAAAGGGAGCCGTGTTCAATACGCAAACCCTTTTAATGAAGCATGTGAATATATTGCTATTTGTACTCCCTCATTTTCTGTGGGACTGGCAAACAGAGAAGAGTAATTTATAAA
>JADGEA010000467.1 GCA_016744615.1 Flavobacteriaceae bacterium | reverse complement strand
ACTTGACTATCCTAATACTAATGAAATTGCAGAAAATACTATTTTGACACCTTAAACTGAGTAGGTAGGGTTACGTGTTTTTACTGCGTAAAAAAAATATTATCATTCAAATTAAAACTAAACAACATAGAATCAGGATTGCCAATGTTACAAATTAAAAAAGTCGAATCACTCGAACAATTTAGTGAATTAAAACAGCAGTACATTACTCAGACAACAGCCCCACTCGATGGTATGTGGTTGTGTGGTTTTGTCCCCATGGCGGCTCACTTTGGATTTTACGAAAATGAGAAACTTGTTGGTTTTTGCTGTATCAACGGCGCAGGATATTTATTGCAATTCTTTCTATGCTCGGAGAATCAGGATCAATCAGCCCTCCTTTTAGGTTCAATCCTATCACAGAATAACTTGCCGATTGAAAAAATTAATGGCGCATTTGCTAGTACTGCGGAACCACAGTATCTATCTCTTTGTCTTGATAACTTTTCAAATTTTAAGGTTAATTCTTTGATGTACCAACTAAATAAAAAACAAGAAGCTGGTCAAGAACATAAATTGCCATTGACAGTTGTAAAATCTGAACAGTTGGCTGAATTGATTGATTTTGCAAAATCTAATGTAGGTGCACCAGAGCAGTGGCTTACAGGTTATTACACTAACCTAATCAATCGTCAGGAGTTGTTTGGTTTCTGGAAAAAGGGGCAATTGCTGGCAGCTGGTGAAAGCCGTGGATATGATGAATACCAAACTGGCTATGCCGACTTGGGAGTAATAGTTTCTGAATCAGCGAGAGGGAAAGGACTTGCTACAACTGTATTAAAACAACTAATCACGATAACTGAAACTAGAGGGCTAATACCCATTTGCTCAACTGAGAAAGGAAACATTAGTGCCCAAAAAGCAATTAGTCGAGCTGGGTTCATTGCAGATAATCGTATTATTCAGTTTGATATCTAGGGGTATTAAATTGATGAAAACAGGAATATAAATACGTAAGTGGATGGTAATTATTTTTTTGCATTAATTTAACTTATGAGCAATGGGTTTACGGTGACATTCATATTGCGGTAAAAAATAATATCATATATGCTTTTGAACTTGTTGTTGGAACTCAAACGAACCTGAAATGTTCATTTTTTTTAAATCCCAACCCTTACTTTGTGCAACACTTAAAGCCAATGCAACCGCTTATTTTCGTTTTAAAGGATCATTTGGTATCTCTAATGAGATTTGATTAGGTTTATCAAATATCTTAATTCCTTTGTTGCTATTAATAAGATATTTAGTATTATTTTTTAAAATATCAACTCATAATAAACTCCGCGACCATTGCCAATTTTTTTCATAATAGCCTTTTCTACTAAATCAGCTAAATCACGACTAGCAGTAATACGTGTGGTTTTTGTAATTCCTGTATATTTCTGAACCCTCATGCCACCTTCAAAATGATTCGGTAGAGCTAAAAGCATCTTGTTTATCACCTTTTTTTGCCGTTC
>JADGEA010000466.1 GCA_016744615.1 Flavobacteriaceae bacterium | reverse complement strand
TAGCATACAGGATTTTGTAAAAAAAGCTCAATATAAAAAAGAAACTTATGAAATTGAGTTGTTTCCTGAAGCCAATCAATTATCAGTAAAAAAAGGAGGCCTTATTGGTTATTCGGGGAATAGCGGAAGCAGTGGCGGACCCCATCTTCATTTCGAAATACGAGATGCAAATTCTCGTCCTATGAATCCTATGCTTTTTGGTATTGAAATACCCGACACAAAAAAACCAATTGTTACCAGCGTATTTGCATACCCTTTAAGTAAAGATGCTCAAATAAATCAATCTCAGAATCCAGTAAAGATTCGATTGATTTTACAAAAAGATGGATCTTATAAAGCTGAAAACATAGTCGCTTTTGGTGAAATTGGCTTCGGAATTTCAACTTTTGATCAACAAAATGGAGCTTCCAATAAAAATGGAGTTTATAAAATTGAAACTTCTTGCAATGGAGTTGAGAAGTTTAAAGTCGCTTTTGAAAAATTTTCATTTTCCGAAACCCGATATATTAATAGATTCATAGATTACGAATATTTTAAAGATAACAGAAGTCGAGTTCAGAAACTATTCAGGCAACCAAACAATCCTTTAAGCATTATAAAAAGTGAAGATAAAAAAGGAGTCATTAACGTTCAAGATCAATTAAACTCTACCTACACTATTGAAGTTACCGATTTTAAAAACAACAAAGTAACTATTTCAATCCCCATAAAAGGAGAACAATTAGAAATTTTAAAACCAAGAAAGTCCAGTGTCACAGATGACTTTATCTATGCTGACGAAGGTATTTCAATTACCAAAGGAAAATTTAATGTTTATATACCTGCAAACAGTTTTTACGAAGATGTTTATTTAGATATTAAAGCAAATGAAGACACATTAAAGCTACATAAAAATAACATTCCTCTTCATAAAAACATGACCATCTCAACAGACATTTCTAATTATAGCGGAAATGACATTGATAAATTATACATTGGAAGGCTCAATTATAAAAAAGATCCTTATTACAATACTACTTATAGAAAAGGAAACAAACTGACTGCAAAAACAAAAATTCTTGGAACATTTGTTTTGGTTGCGGATACCACAGTTCCAATAATAAAACCTGCTAATTTTCAGGATAAAAAATGGCTAAGTAAAAACAAAACTTTAAAAATCAAAATCACTGATGACCTTAGCGGGATTAGTTCTTATAGAGCTACTATTAACGGAAAGTTTATTTTAATGGAATATAATTACAAAAAAGACGTTCTTACTTATGATTTTGATGACCAAATTATTTCGGAATCTGAAAACAATTTGAAACTAATTGTTATTGATAATGTTGGAAATAATGCTACATTTGAAGCAACATTTTTCAGAAAATAAAATAAAAAATACATTTGAAAACTTCTACTTTACTCCTCACAATACTCCTCTTTATAACCACTGGAACCCTTTTTGCACAAAATGCAATTATAAAAGGTGTGGTACTTGATGAAAATAACACACCTGTCTC
>JADGEA010000465.1 GCA_016744615.1 Flavobacteriaceae bacterium | reverse complement strand
ATCCCAAACATAGGGTCTATAATTGCAGCATTACCAGCGGTATTATTTGCCTTAATCCAATTAGGTTTTAGTGGTGCCCTTTGGACTGGGGTCATTTTTTTAGCGATTAATATATTTGTGGGGAATGTCGTTGAGCCCAAAATGATGGGAAAAGGTTTAGGACTGTCTACCTATGTCGTTTTTGTGTCCCTTATTTTTTGGGGATTTATTTTAGGAATCGTTGGAATGTTTCTGTCGGTCCCATTAACCATGGCAATCAAAATAATGTTAGATCAAAATAAAAACACCAAATGGATTGCGGTACTTTTGGGAACTGAAGAAGATGCAAAATCATTATTAAGTTAACCTAGCATCGATGCTTATTGAAATGTTTTTTTAATCCCCAATAAAAAGTTCATTTACTTTTTTGGAACGGTACTCAAAAATATTGTGAAGGTCTTTTTTAATAAAAAGATGATGACCCCATTTACCAATTATACCAAAAGGTAATTTGTAACTCACAATATCAATAAGCTTACAATTATAATCGTCAATTTTTTCAAAAAAATGCTCATGATGCCACATTTTATATGGGCCAAACCTTTGTTCGTCAACAAAATAATTTTCAAAATTAACACTTGTTATTTCGGTAACCCAATTGATTCGAATGAACTTAGTTAGGCTTACTTTATAACTAATTATTTGGCCTGTATATGCTTTTTTTGGGATCCCTGAAGTGATTGAAAAATTCATTTCTGGAGGGGTGATTTTTGCTAAGTTTTCTGGAGAACTAAAAAACGTCCAAGCTTCTGAAACACTAATTGGCACAACAGCAACCGATTTTAGTGTATACATATTTGAGTGACTTTTAATTGATAATCCCATTAAGTATTTCTTTTAATTTTATTAAATTTTAATTTTTCAAAAATCATTAAGTTCCCAAATAATAATGAAAAACAATATGCAATATCCTCTATTGGTATCGTAGTTAATCTTATCCCTAGGTTTTCTTTATTATTATACCAAACAATGGGAGTTTCTATAAACGAGCCAGTCAAAGTTCCGTTAATAATGAAAAAAGGAATTAGGATTATTAAAAATGTGATATAAAATTTTTGTAATAATGGTCTGTGATATAATAAACCATATAAAATTGTTAGTATTAAAATCATAAAGCTAGCTAACGTATAGCCTTTTGTATAATTCAGTGCTACAAGAAAAATGCTAATCGCAATTAATACAAATGAAATTAAATATGTCGGTTTTTTATTTAAATGAGCCGTTGGCCATACATATAAAAAAGCAAAATGAATAAATAAACTACAAAAAGGAATGATGATAAAAAAGAGCCATTCTTCGATTGGCATTTCAAATATTTTTAAACCCAAACAATAATTATAGTTAAAGCCCCAAATTCCAGCTTTGGTAAAATAATAATCCCAAATTAAAAACAGAGCAGCAACTACTATCGTTGATATAGAAAATTCTTTCCAATATTTAATAAAATCATTAAAAAATATAGAA
>JADGEA010000026.1 GCA_016744615.1 Flavobacteriaceae bacterium | reverse complement strand
TGTTTATATCGCTTCTAGGATCTTCTACATTACCAAAAATACTTATTAATTTACTATTTGAATTCATGTTTTTATTTATCTGATTATCAATATAATATATGAATAATTAATAATAAAACAACTTAAATTCAAAGAAATTAACTTAAAAAAAGTGTGCGTTTGCCCTGTATAAACTCGCTATACATTATAAATTAAACAAAATTATTCAATCAGTTTTTCAGAAAGTTCTACTGCCTGATCTGCTTTTCTCAAATTTTTCCAGCCAGAGAAATTTAATTCTTTCTTTCCTTCATATAATTATAAACCCACCATTTTACGGGTGCAATACTTGCATACCAAGGGTAAGTACTTTTATTGGAATGACAATCATAGTATGCAGACCTTAACATGGAGGCGATGTTTTTTGGAACATCTTTATTTTTTAATAAATCATTTGGATTTGTTTCGGTTACCTCTGGTCGGTGCGATGGGTATATCTGTAACAGCAAAAGAACACCCAACAATGAGTGCGAAAAAATATTTGTTTTTTTACCCATGTTTAAAAATTTTAAGAATATCAATGTTATTGGTTTACTGCACACAAGTATGGATAGAGATATTTGTAGCTATTTTAAAGATTGTATTTATATTAATGATGAAAGGAGTACAATTCATTCGGTAATAAAAAAACAATTGTAAGAATCCGATAGTACAATTGAATTAAATGACAATGTATTAAGTAATAGATAAATAGATGTTTTAAAACTTCTCGTTCGGGGTTATGCGAATAAAGAAATTGCCGAAGAATTATTTATTAGTGCGCATACAGTAGTTTCACATCGTAAAAATATTAATAAAAAAATTGGTATGAAGTCTTCAGCAGCAATGGCTATTTATGCCGCGGCAAATAATATTATTGATATAAATACTGTTTTAAAAATTTCGAAATAAGTTAATAATTGTAGCGGTTAATTTCAAGCGAAAATTCATATCCCTAAAATTAAGGATACCACACTAAAAAATTCACATCTTTAAGCGATTGTATAAATCTTTATTGTGATTTAATTTTACATTAAAATAAATTACAATAAAGAAAGCTACAAGAGAAAAGATATCAAAAGCCAAATAATTAAAATACTCTTTGTTTTTTTCTTCATTTAAATTAAGATAATGATAACTTTATTTAGCAAAACAAAAAACGGAAAAGTTTTTTTATGTTCAAAATGTAATGAAATACATATTGAGTTTAATAATCTGAATTTTAATTTTTCTGATATTGAATACAAACATTTTTCTAATTATTTTTTAAAACTTAAGCTGGATGAATGGGAGCGTATAAACAAAGATTCATTTTATAACAAAAAGATTATAATTCCTATTGGTCATAAGAATTTCAATGTGATTCTAAATAGGGAAGAGTTTATAGAACTTAAGCAATTGTTAAGTCCTAATAAATATCAAAATCAATTTCAATTGATAAGCACTTCCTTTCTGAATTTTATACAATTTAATAATTAACATATTCTTTAATATGATGAGCAGAATAAATCACATCAATCAGTCAAACAACGGTACAAGAGTTTTTCTTATAGGTAATAATTCCATTTTTTTTAATGGTTGGAACAGAGGAGTTGAAAATCAGAATAAAAATGATAAACAAGTAAATGTTAAAAAGCTTAAAAGGAATTAAAAAGTCAAAAACAATTAGATAAATTATAAAGAAGGTTTACTTGGGTTGCCCTTAAACGTAATTTTGGGCTGGTATTCAAAATTTGTATGGACTCAATTTTGCAATATGGATACACTTTTTTGTTCTTTGATTTTTGGTATAAAAGAAAAAATATAGGAATTAAAAAATAAAATTATGAAAAATATATATTTATGGGTACTTGCAATTATTCTAGTTAGCACTATAGCATGTAATAGTAGTAAAGAAAAAACAAGAATAAATGAAAAGTTAGTCATTTCTGCAAATTTACCCTTTGAAGGGATATGGTCTCGCAGTTTTGAATTAGGAAAAGATAGTATAGCACATGTATATTATAGGGTTTGGAAAGATAGTATTCAATACGAAATGCAAGGGCCTTTAAAAGTTAAATATATAATGCATAAAGATACTTTTATCTCTAATGACAATAGATGGGTTGGTAAACTTAATGATGTATCCTATGTGATCTTTTTAAAAAACATAACCAAAGATTCTATTGTGTTGTTTAAAAAAGAGGTTAAAAATAAATCAGAAGCCATACAAATGAATTTTCCTTCAAAAGAGGAAAAGAGTCATTTTAGTAGTTGGAATACATATTATAAAAAAAATAAATAACCATGCCTGAGATTGTAAAATACGCTTTAATATATTTCACTTTAGCCTTACTCTTTTACAGCATTGGTGTTTGGGCTGAGAGAATAAAAAAAAGACTAAAAAAGTGGCATCTTATTTTCTTTTGGTTGGGTTTAATTTTCGATACGTTAGGTACAGTTTATGTAAAAAAACAAGTAGGTGTTTTAATTTTCATACCATAATGGGGATGTTAGGTTTAATTTTAATGGCAGTTCATACCGTATGGGCAACATATATTATTATAAAAAATAATCCAAAACAGTTAACTTCCTTTCATAAGTTCAGTTTATTTGTTTGGCTAATTTGGCTTATTCCGTATTTAACAGGATTCTTTTCAAGTATGGTGAGATAATTTTAATTAACTATAAATATTTTATAACAAATTAAATAAAAAAATATAAACGCAATAATACTTACTTGTTTGATTCTTTTTTAACATTTAAAAAAAGCTAGAATCAAATTAATATAAATTTAAAAAAAAATGAAAAAGCTAAAATTTATTATTCCAATATTATTTATTATTGGAGCTGTATTTTACTTTAATAAAAGTATTGATTTTGAAATTAAAGAGATAGAAAATACTAATAAAAATATTGTTTTCGCAGTACCTTTTGCGCCAGTATCCTACCCTATTATTAAATTGATAGAAGACGGAACTTTTGATAAAGATGGTAATAAAGCAGAATTAATTTTATGGAAAACTCCAGATCAACTTCGGTCTCTTGTTGCAGGAGGGCAAGCAGACATTTTTGCAGTACCATCTAATATAGGAGCAATGCTTTACAACAAAGGAATCGATGTAAAATTATTAAATATTTCTATTTGGAGAGCCATTTGGTTAATCTCTAGAAGTGATGATAAAAAAACTTTAGCCGATTTTAAGGGAGAAACAATTGCAATGCCTTTTAAAGGAGATATGCCACATATTGTATTTATGGAATTAGCTAAAAAACAAGGATTAGATCCTGAAAAAGATTTCAATTTGGAATATGTTCCATCACCAATGGATGCTGCAAAAAAAATGATGATGAGAAGAGTTGATCATGCGTTGCTTATTGACCCCGCTGTTTCAATGGTTTTAGAAAAATCAAAATCTGGATTATCTAGTGTTATTGCTCCAGATATTTATCGTTCTGTTGACATTCAAAATGAATGGGGAAGACTTTTTAATACAGAAAATGAAATTCCTTTTGCAGGAATTATGGCAGGTTCAGAAATATTAAAAAACACAGAATTGTTAAAGGAATTTAACGTAGCGCATAAAAAAGCAGCTGAATGGTGTATGAATAACCCTGAAGAAACAGCAAAAATGGTGGTAAAATACATTCCTCAATTAAATGAAAAAGCAGTAGCAGAAGCTATGCGTAATGTAATTTTGAAATCTATTGATGCTAAAGATGTACAACCAAAATTAGAAGAGTTTTTTAGTATACTTCATAAATCAAAACCAGAAGTTATTGGAGGAAAATTACCTGATAATAATTTTTATTTTGGATTTAAAAAGAAAAAAGCAAAACCAACAGTTTCGTATTTACCTAGTTACATGGGTTATATATTAAAAAATACAACTGATTTTAATATAACTGAAGAACAAGAAAATAAATTAGTAGACTTAAAAAACATATATATGCCTAAGGCTATGCCTGTAAAACTACAGATTGACGAATTGGCAAAAACAATTAAGCAAAAATCTTTAAAAGGTGTAGTGGCAAAAGAGATAGAAAAACTAAGCAACAAATTTGGGAAATTAAAAACACAATTTGCTGAAATAAAAACAGATTGTAGAGATGCTGTTGCTAAAGTTCTTAGCACAGAACAATTGAATACTGTTGCAAAAAAACACAACAAAATCAACCCTTATGATATAGGAGGCCCTCTAGGAAGAATGAGTCCCGTGCCAAATTATATGATTGATGTTTTTCATGTAGAAAACTTAAAGCTAAGTGAAGATCAAATAAATAAATTGGCTAGTTGGAGTACAAACCGTCATGCAAATTCAGTAGTGGCACATTCGAAAATAGCTGATTTAGAAGCTGAAATTAGACAATTATTTTTAGAGAATAAACCCAAATCTGAAATTTTGAAAAAGAGTAAACAAATCGAAGAAATTCGTCATAAAATTACAGTTACAAAAACAGTATGCAGAGATTTTATGAAAAAAGATGTTTTAGAAGAGCAGCAATGGGATAAGTTGGTCTCTTATATTAAATTAGATAAGAAGTAATAGATAATATTAAATTAAAAAATAATTATGAAAACAATTACCAAAATATTAGTTATAATACTAATAATTAGCAGTTTTGGTTTAACTGCGCACACATTGCATAATAATGACCCTAAGAATAAAACAGAAAATAAAAAAAATAAAAAAGATTCTCAAAAAAAACTAGATCATTGTGAAGTGCCTTGTGGTATTTATAACGACCAAGTACGTATTACATTAATTAAAGAGCATATTACAACTATTGAAAAATCAATGAAATCAATAGATAAATTATCGAAAGAGAAAGAGATTGATTATAATCAATTAATCCGTTGGGTAAATAACAAAGAAGAGCATGCTAAGAAAATACAAGATATTATAAGTCAGTATTTTCTATATCAACGTATTAAAGTTAAAAAGCAAGAAGATAAACAAGATTATCAAAATTATTTAAAACAACTAACAACATTACATCAAATTTTAGTGTGTGCTATGAAAACCAAACAGTCAACAGATATATTGTTAATTAAAAAATTACGAAAAAAGGTTTCTGCTTTTGAAGAACTTTATTTTAAAGAACATAACCATAAACACTAAATATTTAAATTTTTTGAGAAGGAAGTAATTTGAAGCTTTAAGGCTTTTAATGTTGTGCTTTCTCTGAGACTGTAACAGTTTTAACACGTCATAAAGTTACAGTCACAAGAACAGCTATGTCTAAATTTTTAAAAAAAAGAAGTTTTAGAAAAACAGTAAATAAAATTTTAAGTTTCATTTACTATTAATAAATAGAATTCAATATTAAATCAATAATAAATTTTAAATAAGAGAACTAATGAGTAAACTAGCTTATATTTTAGCGATATTTTTAATCTCAACTAGCCTAACATTCTCACAAGAAATAGGAAGTATATCAGGAACGGTTGTAGATATAAAAACAAATGTGCCTCTTTCAGAAGCAAGTGTAATTTTAAAAAATATAAAAAAAGGAACTACAACAGATTTTAATGGAAATTTCAAGATTCCTAATCTAGAAATAGGTAAATACATAATTAAAATATCTTTTATAGGATTTGCTACACTTCAAGAAGAAATAGAAATTAAACCTAATGAAAAAAATGAAGTAATATTTAAACTATCTAATGATCCACTTTCTTTAGATGAAGTTTTTGTAAGTGCTACACGTACAAAAAAATCTATCGATAGGGTAACAGCATCGGTTGAGGTAATTAATGTCAAAGATATAGAGCGAATGGGAGCTCAAACGGTTAAAGATATTTTTCTAAATACGCCAGGATTAAATTTACAATATGGTACGTTTCCTTCTGCCAGTAGTAAATCAAAAAGTTCTGTAACAATTAGGGGAATTGGTGGAGCAGGTACTTTGTGGTTATTAGATGGTCGTAGAATATCTAGTGAAGTAAAGAATCCATATGAAATGGATCGGATTCCTGCTTCTATGATTGAAAGAATTGAAATTATTAAAGGATCTATGTCGGCTCTATATGGTGCTGATGCAATGGGAGGAGTAATTAATATTATTACTAAAAAATCTAAAGGTGTTTTAGTAGGAGATGTTAGTATTAGTTATGGAGCTAATGCAGATGGAGATGGGGCTAATTTTCCAATAAATGCAAATATTAGAGGAGGTCTTGGCAAATTACGATATAGTGTATATGGATCTTATCAAAATAGAAGCCCTTACACAGAACTTGAAAAAACAAACACTAAAGTAGGTGGAGGACGTCATACACCATCTCAACTCCCTAATTCACCTGGCTATCTTAATCCTAATGGTCCAACAGGAGGAAGGCCATTTTATTTACAAGCAGATGGTTCGGTTAAACCAAAACCACTAAATCCAGTAAATTTATCAACAGATAAAGTAGCAGCACAGAATGCCTTTAGCCAATTTAGTTCAACAATGTCCAATAATGTTAAAGACAGTTATGATATAGATATAACCTACCTTGAAAAATCAGATGTTGCAACTGTTGGAGGGCGAATAGATTATGATTTTTCAGATAATTTTACAGCAGGTTTTGATATTAATTATTTTAAAGAAGATAGAGAGGGAGTGTATAAAGGTTTTTTCCACCCTATGGGGTATATTGCTCCAATTGGGCATAAAGTTAATCCAATTGTAGGTTATAATCCGGATAATACTCCTATATCATTTTTTGATAAATTTGGAAAAGTTAGAGGGAAAATTCCAGCTTGGGATGTGCCAGTAAACTCAAAAGATGACAATTATAGACTAGATGCTTCAATAGATTTTACATATACTCCATCAGATGAATTAAAATTATTTGCACGAATTTATAGATCGTTTTATGAAAAGATAAATACAACTACTATGAAAGAATTTTCTGATTTTGGTTACCCTTCTGAAGAAAAATCTGCAGCTAGCGGAATGAGTGCTAATGTTACTATTACTTCTTTTGAGACTTACGCCACTTGGGTTGCAACACAAACACAAACAATAGTATTGGGAGGAGAATATCGTACTGAAGATCGTGAAGCAACTGTTTTCTCACAAGGACCCGATTTTGATGAGCGAAATGTTAATTATTTAGCTTTTTACCTTCAAGATGAATGGGAAATAACAGATGATTTAAATCTGACAGTTGGAGGACGTTATGATGCTTATACCCAAGAATCATATATAGATGAACTTGGAAATAACCGTGAAGAAAACACTAATGATAAATTTACATTTAGAATTGGAGCAGTTAAAAAGTTTAAAAAATTATTTAATCTACGTGCTAATTTTGCTCAAGGTTATAGAGTTCCAGATATTCGCGAATTATTTATTCAAAAACTCACACCAGCAGGATTACAACTTGGGGCTCATACCGTTTTACCACAATTTAACAAGACATTATATGATATAGAACCAGAAAGTATTAATACATATGAGTTAGCTGTTAATGGTAGTAGCAATAAATTTTCTTATGAGCTGGTTGGGTTTTATAATGATGTTACCAACATGATAGAAAAAATTGCGGTAGACACTAATAATGATAATAAAATAGATTATTTCACTTTTATAAACCTTGCAAGTGCAACAACATTTGGTTTAGAGTTAAGGCTGAAATATAATTTACTTGAAAATGTAAATGTAGATTTTTTCTGGTCAGAACTTAAAACAGAAAATAAGGAAACAGATAACGATTTAGAATTCAATCCAGAAAGAAGGGTTAATTTAGGTTTAAATTGGGATGTTAATAAAAACCTAAACTTAAATACCATGATAGCTTATACAGGAGAACAATATTATGCTTTAGGAGGTACTGATATGAAAACAAATGATTATACTCTAGTAAATTTGAATACTAGATATAAACTTAACTCAAATTTTGAATTATTTGGAGGAATTAATAATGTATTTGATGCCGAAATAGATAAAATACTAGGCTCTAATGTAGGTCCTTTCTTTTTTGCAGGAGTTAAAGCAAAATTCTAAACTTAATGTTTTGAAATTAAATAGTATATGCAATATTTTAAACAGGTTTTTAGAGATATGATTAAATATCTAAAATCGAATAAATTTATTTATTCGGTTTTGGGTATTTTTTTATTGCTAGGTGTATGGCAAATAGGTTCTATGTTTATGCATGAAATAATGCTTGCTACCCCTTTACAAGCTTTTAAAGAATTATTTAAGATGGTGCAAACAGATATTTTTTGGTTTGCCTGTTGGATAACAGCAAAAAGAGCTTTCGCAGGAGTTTTATTGGGAGGGATTGTTGGATTTGTGTTTGGAATATTTGCAGGTTTAAATGAAAATGTTAGAAACCTTTTTGAACCTATACGGTGGATGGTAATGAGTGTGTCACCAATAATTGTTGTGGGTATTGCAATGATGTGGTTTGGAATGGGAACCGAAATGGTCATTTTCATTGCTGCTTTTTTATTATCACCAATTGTTTATGTAAATACCATAAAAGGTATTGAAATGGTAGATGAAAAAATTGTAGATATGGCAAATGTTTATAAGTTTTCAATATTTCAAAAATTAAAACATATTTATATTCCTGCTCTAGTAGGTCCTTTATCGGCAGCAATGACCATCGTGATAACAGCAGGAATGCGTATGATTATTTTAGCAGAAGTATTAGGAACAAATTCAGGTATTGGTTATGAATTTTCTTTTGCAAAAACCGATATGAATACACCACAAATTTTTGCTTGGCTTATTGTAACTTTAGCTTTTGTTGGGATTGCCGAATATTTATTTTTCAAACCTATTGAAAATTATTTTTTAAGATGGAAAAGTTGAAAATTAAGGATTCTAATAAACTTAGAAATATTTGGCCAATCTATTAGAATAACAATCGGATTGGCATTAATTATTGAAGCTTTTTATTCAGAAAATAATTGGTTTTACTTAGGATTTATTCCACTTATTGTAGGATTTCTAAATTTTTGTCCAATGTGTCTATTTATAAAAAAATGTGATATTTAATGAATGCTAATAATTCTTTAATACAATTTAAAAACATTAATAAAACTTTTGGTACTCTAGAAGTTATTAATGATTTATCATTTGAAGTTAATTCTGGAGATATTATCGGAATATTAGGACCAAGTGGTGTAGGAAAATCTACCATATTAAAACTTATTGCTGGGCTTGAAAAACCAACAAAAGGAATTTTAATAAATAATACAAAAAAAGTTGGCTATGTATTTCAAGAACCAAGATTACTGCCTTGGAAAACAACTTTAGACAATGTACGATTACCTTTAATTGTAAGCGGAATACAAAAGAAAGAGACCACAAAAAAAGCATTACACTATTTAGATAAAATGGGTTTGAATGGATTTGAAACCTATTACCCTGCACAACTTTCTGGTGGAATGCTACAAAGGGTTTCTTTAGCAAGAGCTTTTGCCTTAGAACCAGATTTATTATTACTTGATGAACCTTTTTCTGCTTTAGATTTGCGATTGAAATCCGTTTTAGAAACAATGCTTAAAGAACTCTTAGCAGAGCACCCAATACCTGTTTTGTATGTTTCGCATTCGCCAGAAGAAATTGTGCAATTTGCAAACCGAATATTTATGATGTTTGCAGGTGGTATAATAGAAGAATTACCTGTTGATGAAGATGATGATTTTAAAGAATTTTTAAAAGATGCATTTTTAATGACTGTGTAAATAATAAAATAGATGAAGAAATTATACCTTAAAATATTTGCAAAATATTACGATTCTTTTATGACTTCTTTTGAAGCTAAAATAGAAGATGATAGAAAAAATATGCTTGGTAAATTAAAAGGAAAAGTGTTAGATGTAGGTTCTGGTACAGGTGTTAATTTTGAATTTTTTAATGACCAAGTAAAAGTATTTGCTGTAGAACCTTCTAAGCCAATGTTAGATAAATCTATTAAGAAAGTTAAAAATAAAGATATAGAGTTACTGAATTTTGACGTTAATGATAAAAAATTACATTCAATTCTTAAAGAAAATAGTCTTGATGCAATAGTTTCTACATTAGTTTTATGCACTATTTCAAATCCAGAATTAGCCTTAGATAATTTTAAAAAATGGTTGAAACCAAATGGTAAATTAATAGTTTTGGAGCATATACATTCAGATAAAAAATTTAAAGGACTGTTTGAAAACATAATAAACCCTTTTTGGAAAGTAATTGGTGATGGATGCAATTTGAATAGGCATACAGATGAATTAATAAAAGAAAAAGGCTTTATAGCAACAAAAGAATCTTATTTCACATTAGGAATGAGAATTCATAAAGCAGAATATATCTTAAAGTATAATTGAATAGTAACTCATGAAACAACATTTTGACAAACATGCTAAAGATTGGGGTAAAATTAAAAAAACACCTTGATAATTTAAAAATAACAATACATAAGGTATGAAAAGCACTAAAAATATTATTATCATAAATAGTATAATGTTATTTATAGCACTATATACTTTTATATCATTGTATAAACCATCAATTTTACATTTTATAGACAGTAATTATGTGAATGGAAAGTATGTTTCAAAAGGAGGTGACCATCTTACTGACGAACTACTCCTTGTCTTATTTCATTATTTAAACTTATTAATTTTTTATGTATTAAATACAATACTTATTATTAGGAGTTTTAGAAAAAAACACCATAAATTTCTTGTAATAGGAATTTTATCTGTTTTGCTTATGATAGGTATTTATACTTGGAAAAAAAGTATAACAAAAAACCAATATCAAATTGAAGAAAAACAAGGTTATTAAAATGAATAACTTTTTACTAACAAGAAATATACGTAATAGCAATAAGCATCTAAATACAAACTAAAATGAAAATAACAAAAGATAGTAAAATCGAAAAATTTGTAAGCAAAGATACCGTCAACCAATTAAAGGAATTAAGCACAGATTTTCAAAAATTGGATATTTGGACTATTGAAAAATATGCCTCATCTGGAGTTGATGTAAAAGATTTTGCTAAAATAGGAAAAATGCCTACCAATGTTTTTTTAAAACAAATTGAAAATTTAGGATTTGAAGTTGAATACGAAACCATTCCTTCTGATAATCAAATAGAAACACAAGGTGTAAGTGACGATAATTTAAACATTGTTCCTCTTGATGTTCGTCCTACAATAGCATCTGGTAGTGATCCTTTTGGAATAATAATGCAAGCAATAGACAACTTAAAAGATAATGAAACGCTTAAAATAATTAACGTTTTTGTGCCAATTCCATTAATAAACGTATTAAAAGGTAGGGGTTTCAAATCTTGGACAAACACCATTAGTGACAAAGAATATCATACTTATTTCACTAAAGCTAATTTGTCTATTGAAACTAAAACTATTGAACGTAAAGAAAAAACAGAAGGAAATTTTGATGATAAATTAGCAAGTTTTGGCGATAAAATGAAAGAAATAGATGTAAGGCATTTAGAAATGCCAGAACCAATGGTTACTATTTTATCAGAATTAGAAACTTTACCAGATGATTATGTTTTATTAGTAAATCATAAAAAAATACCACAATTTTTATTGCCAGAACTAGAAACAAGAAACTACCAGTGGATGTCTAAAGATATTGCATCTGAATATCTCTTATTTATTGTATTTAAGTGAAAAAGAAGACAAATGAATCAATTTGTATAAAAGAAAGTATTAGAAATAAATATCCAAATTTTATAATAGAAGTCGAAATAACTTTTGAACCATTGATGAATGCTGATATAATTTCAGATCAAGGAAAATAAATGTTAGGAATGTAGTGAATGAACCTCTAAAACTAAACAAATGAAAAGAAAAATATTCATATTTGTACCAATAAACATTGGTCGTAATCTAGAAAGTTTACTCAAACGAAAAGCTCCAAATACAGAATTTATTACACCATCATCATCTGGTGAAGAGTTGAAATATTTTGCAGATATTTTTAAAAATCCTGTAAAGGAAGAATTACCAGAACTGATTGTAACATTACAACCTGAAATATTAAAACATTTTGAACAACCAGAAGTAAGAAAGCATTATGTTGATTTTAATACTGAATTCCCTGAATTGAGGAATGATTTAAAAGAATTAAATTTTGAAAGCTCACAATCTTTTGTTAAACCATTACTTTATACACCAATAATTATGTTGGTAAATAAAGAGGTTGAAAACCCACCTAAAACTTGGAAAGATTTATTAGACAAACGTTTTCATGGAAAGGTTTTAGCACCAAATGCACAAACACCTGTAAGTAAAGCTTTCCGATTTTTAATAAAAGAAATAGCTGCTGGTGAAAATACAGATTTGTTTTTTGAAACAATAAAGTATAGCGGTTTGCCATTTGATGTTATCACAGGAGTAAACAAAGGTTATTATGATGTAGGTTTATTACCATTACCATTTGCGAGATACAATATGGGTAAAAACTTAAATACACTTATTCCAGAAGAAGGAGCTATTGTTTTGCCCGAAATGCTTTTTTTAAGAAAAGATGCTTCACCAGAAACTTTAGAAGTAGCTAAAAATTTATTTGGTAAAAATATACAACGTTTCTTTTCTCAATTAGGAGCATTAATCCCCGTGATTGAAGAAATTCCTTTACCAGTAGAAGTAAAAACAGAAATGAATTTTTATTGGAAAGGGTGGGATTGGTACAAGAACTTGGTAATTAAAAACAGTTAAAAAATGAATATTTTTGAAGATAAAATAGTTGCTAAAAGTTATGATGATTTTTATAATACCGAATTAGGAAAACGAATTGATGTTATAGAAAAAAGTATGATCTCTGAGCTAATAAAAAACATTCCAAAAGGTGAAATGTTAGAATTAGGATGCGGAACAGGACATTGGACAGAATATTTTTTACAACAAAATTACGAAATCTTAGCAATCGATACTTCAGAGCCAATGCTAGAGATTGCTATAAAAAAGAATTTAAAAGCAAAATTTATAAATAAAAATAGTGAAAACTTACCTTTTGCAGATAATAGTTACTCTGTAATTTCGTCTATTACAATGATAGAATTTGTAGAAAATAAAGATAAAGTTTTTAGCGAAATTTATAGAATTTTGAAACCTAATGGCTGGTTTATTTTAGGAAGTTTAAATGCAAATTCGATTTTAGCAAAAAATAAAAATAATGATAAAACTTTTAAGAATGCTATATTTTTAACGCCAAAAGAATTAGAACAAAAATTAGACTTTTTTGGAGAAATAAAAATGAAATTTGGAGTTTATTTAGACTCGGATTATAAATTATTAGATAATACAGAAAACAAAAACAATATTGAACCAGTTTTTATAGCAACAATTGTACAAAAAAGATAAATTTATGATAGTATCAGTAGAAATAAGTTATTATCCTTTGGTAAACAATTTCAGTAATCCTGTAAATATTTTTCTCGATAAAATACAGAAAGAAGATGTAAAACTTGAAATCGGGAATATGAGTAGTGTTATAACAGGCGAATATTTAAAAGTCATGAAAATATTAACGGATACAATAGGAGATTTAATGAAAGAATTTCCATCTGTTTTTACAATAAAGTTATCTAACACTTGTGAAATAAAGTAATAAAAAAATAATATAAAATGAGAGATAAAAAAGAATTACTCAAGCAAATAATGATTTCTCTGGCAAATAACGAAACAGAAAAATCAGATAAACTTATTCAAGTATTTATGGATTATATTCCAGAAATAACTACTGAAGAAGTAACTGAAGTTGCTCAAAAATTAGATGATGAAGGTGTTTTTAAAGACACCAAACAACATTTAGAAACAGAGCGTAAAATATTTAAAATCATTGAAAAAAAGATACCACAACAAGATTTAAGCACATTTACAAAAGGACATCCGATACATTCCTTTTTAGAAGAGAATAAACAAATAAAGGATTTAGCAATTAGAGCCAATGAATTGATTGTAGCTGAAAATAGTTTTATTGATTTATATTCAGATTGGCTATTATTAGCAAAACAATTTGAGGGATTAGATATTCATTATTTAAGAAAAGAAAATCAATTATTTCCATTTTTAGAAAAAAGAGGTTTTAATCATCCTAGTACAATAATGTGGACATTAGATGACGAAATTAGAACCTTAGCAAAAGCATTCTTAAAGGCAGTAAAAGAAAATAATGAAAAAACAGCTAACTATCTACTACCTGCTCTAGCAAGAGAAGCAGATGAAATGACCGTAAAAGAAGAGCGTGTTTTATTTCCTACCGCAGCAAGATTATTAACCAATGAAGACTGGGTCGCTATCCGTGAAGGGGAAGATGAAATAGGCTGGACAATACCCGAACCTCCAAAAGTATGGAATGTAAAAGTAAGTATGGATAAACATCTAAAATCAGATCCAAAAAGAATAGGTGTTATACTCAATATTGTAAATGAGTTTTTTAGTGGTAAGCCAATAGAGGAGTTAGAAAAACGCTTTCAAAATGAACTATCAGGTACTATAACACCAACCGAATTTGCACTCGCTGAACAAAAAATGCAAAATCTTGGTATTGACGATTCTCAATTCGAAGCTCAAATAGATGAATTACTAAAAGTGTTTAAAAAATCTTTAGAGCAAGTAACTATCGATAATTTAGAAGTAGGTCACCCACTAGATACTTTTATAAAAGAAAATAATGCTATAAAAGCCTTATTAACAGAATTGAGAAAAGCTGAAAAAGAAATTGATTTAAAAAATATAAACCATCAATATTGGATAGATGCTTATAATAAATTATGGCAAATAGATATACATTATGTACGTAAAGAAAATCAATTATTTCCATTTTTAGAAACTAAAGGTTTTGATAAACCATCAACGGTAATGTGGGCTTTACATGATGATATTCGTACTTTAATAAAATTTTATAAGTCCTTATTAAAGGATAAAAATTACGAAGAACTTTTTGATACGCAAGAAATGATGCTTAACGCTATTGAAGATATGATTTTTAAAGAAGAAAAAATTCTTTGGCCAACAAGTTTAGAACTGATAAGTACAGAAGATTGGATAAAAATTCGTGAAGGAGAAGATGAGGTAGGTTATTGTTTGATAGAAACTCCACCTATGTGGAATCCCAATTGGAAACATCCAAGTCATAATGAGAAAACAGAAATAGGAGCTTCTAGTACTGCCAATCCAATACCTTTTACAACTGGAACGAAAGGAAATTCAGCTATTGGAGGAATAAACCTAGAAGTTGGAGCAATAACACCAGAGCAAATAAATCTTATTTTCAAACACATGCCATTTGATGTAACTTATGTGAATGAAAATGATGAGGTTCGTTATTACAACAAAGGTGAAGATCGAGTTTTTCCAAGAAGTTCAGGAATTATTGGACGAGAAGTAAAATACTGTCACCCGCCTAAAAGTGTTCATATTGTAGAGAAAATTATAGAAGCTTTTAAAAGTGGCGAGAAAAGTGAAGCCAATTTTTGGATAAAATTTCACGATAAATTTGTATATATACAATATTTTGCTGTTCGTAATGAGAATGGAAATTATAAGGGAGTATTAGAAATTACGTATGATGCTACCGTTTTAAGAGGATTGGAAGGGGAGCAAAGATTGTTAGATTGGGAGTAGTAATTTTTTTATTTTTGAGTTTGATGAATGCTAAAATGCGCAGTTCATTTGAAACATTTAAGCATAAAGCATTTTTTGAAGAAATGGATTAATTGAAATCAGGATATAGTAGGTAATTGCCCTTTATTTGGTTTAAATAAAAGGCAATTACAAATTTAGATTAGAGAAAGATAAGTATTTATTATAGATTTTTTAGAAAATCATTAAAAAAAGGGATGCTTAAGCATCCCTTTTTTTAATGATTTAGTGTCAATAATTTCACCTCTTTTAGTGATTGTGTAAACTTTATTAGTGTGTTAAATTTGCACTTTAAATAAAAGAAAATGATTTCTAATAAATTGACTCCGTTGTTTTTAGCTGTATTTATTTTTGTTAATGGATTTTCTCAAGTTATTGAAGGAAATGTTATCAATCAAAATACAGGAGAAGTATTAGTAGGAGCTACAATTATTATCAAAGGTGCAAATTTGGGAAGTGTTTCTAATTTTGAAGGTAATTATTCTTTAGATATTTCTAAACTTACATCAACAAATTTTGATTTGCAGGTAAAATTTATTGGATTTAATGATTTTGAAAAAAAGATTAGCCTAATTAATAATAATGATATTAGAATTAATATTCAACTTGAAGAATCTCATTTTAATATAGATCAGGTTGTTATTACAGGAACACGTACAAAGAGGTTATTAAAAAACACACCGGTTAGCACGCAAGTTGTTAGTGCAAAACAAATTCAAAATGTTGGAGGACCGGATATTAGTGAGGCTTTAAAAGAAGTTACGGGTGTCGTTGTTCATTCAAATTCATTTAATAATGGTATGAATTCCGTTGAGCTTCAGGGTTTAAATAGTGAGCATGTATTGGTTTTGATTGATGGTATGAAAATGATTGGTAGAGTAAATGGTGATTTTGATATTTCAAGAATTTCACCAAGCGATATTGAACGAATTGAAATTGTAAAAGGTGCTGCTTCAGCTCTTTATGGTAGCGAGGCAATGGGTGGGGTAATCAATATTATTACTAAAAAAACTTCAGATGATTTTGGTTTGAATCTTAATACTACTGTTGGAAGTTATGGTAGGGTTGATGGTAATTTATTGGTTGATGTTCCATTGGGAAAATGGAAATCTTCTATAAATTTAAATTACCGTAAATACGACGGGTTTGATCTTAATAAAGATAATGAGATAGAAGATGCTCCCTCATACAATAAGTATCAGGCTAATTTTTCATTAGATGGAAAAATAAGTGAAGATTTTTCGCTGAATTTAGAAACTTTTTATATCAAAGAAAATAATGAAGTTGTAAGTAGTTCAATATTTAAAGATAAAATAGAAAACGATAACACAGCAATAAGGTTTAAAGGGATTTATAATAATGTATTCGATTTTGTAAACCTTGATGCAAGACTTGAATATTCAGAATATAACCATCAGTTTGACAGAGTTGTGTTGAGCTCAGGGTTTTTAAAAGAAGGTTCACTCACAACCGAAAATTTATTTAAAGGAGATTTACTTTATGATTTTGATTTAGGTTCACATAAAATTAATGGAGGTTTTGGAGGTGAAAATGAAAAAATAAATACAGATAGAGTAGAAGGAGGCAAAAAATCAAGTAATCTTTTATATGCTTTTATTCAGGATGAAATTGATGTGACCAAATGGTTGACTTTAGTCGGAGGTTTACGCTTGGACAGTCATTCGGAATATGGAACAGAGCTTTCTCCAAAACTATCTGCAATGATAAAAACAAGTGAAACAACCAGAATAAGGTCTTCTTATGGTCACGGGTTTAGAGCGCCTTCATTTAAAGAGTTGTATTTAGACTATACTAATATTTCGGTTAATTACCATGTTATTGGTAACCCTGATCTGGAACCTGAAAAATCTAATGCTTTACAATTGGGATTTGAAAAATGGAAAAAGAATAAATACCAAAGTCAAATCAATTTTTTTTATAATAAAATTGAAAACCTAATTGATTATAAATATTTAGGAATTGTTGATGGATTTGGAACATATGAAAGTACGAATCTTCATTCAGCTAAAACCTGGGGAGTAGAGTTAGACTTTAAATATTATCCCATAAAGTGGTTAGAAATATCATTAGGATATAATTATTTAGATACTTGGAATGCAGCAACAGATGATGAAATGACTTTTAAACCAAAACACAGGGCAAATGCTTCGGTTAGTTTTAATCTGCCTTGGGATATTACTTGGAATGTTAGAGGTCAATATATAGGCAATAAGTTCTATTGGAAAGATTTTGATGATACAACTATGACGGGGACAAAGGCCTGGATAGATGATTATTTTTTACTTCATACAAATGTTAGTGCACCTATAAAATGGGGGATAACCATGAATGCGGGAGTAAAGAATATTGTAGATTACTATGATAAATTATGGGGTCCAATGCCTGGAAGAGAATGGTATGTAGGTCTAAATTATAAGTTTAGAAAGTAAGAAGTTAAACTCAAAAAAAATTCGAAAACAACTCTAGAATAATAACTTGGAATTAATATAAATAAATTTAAATTTAAAAACGATGAAAAAAATTCTTACACTATTGCTAATCAGTTCATTTATTTTTGCATGTTCAGATGATGATGAACCTACTCCTAAAGAGCCAGTAAAATCAACATTTAAATCACATAATATTAAAACAGAAGGAAAGCAATATTTTACTTTTGCAAGTAATGAAGGAACTACAGGAGAACCTGCAACTTGGGATATAGCTTTTGGTTCAACACCACTAACCGTTGAAACGGCTCCTTGTCAATTTTTTACAATGCCAAATGATCCAGTTATTTTTGCAGGAACAGATCTTAAAATTGCAAAAATTGAAGCAGCCAATTTAGATGAAATAACCGTAATTCCAGGAGAATCTGCTTTTAAAGAAGATATTTCTGAAGGAAACCCTGTAATTGGAAAAACATGGGTAGACGGTAGTTTTAACATAAACCCTGATACTTATGTCATTAAAACTTGTAGTGGTGATTTTGGAATATTACAGCTTACAGCTTATACTTACGAGCCTACAAAACACCAACTTTATGATATAAAATTTGAATATAAGTTTAATGAAGGTGGAAGTACAGATTTTACTTCTACTGCTTTAAATTCTATTACAGTACCTGATGCAAACACCGATATGCAATATTTTTCATTTGAAAATGGAATTGTAACTTCTGATGATTCATTTGATTTAAAATTTGATGGATATAGTATTTGGTTAGGTCCAAATGCAACAACTTCAAAACTTGTAAATACGGATATTGAAGATGTTGCTACAGTTTCAGATTCTGGTTTAGAAGCAGACGAATTACCAAGTTTTGTTACTACAGGATGGTATAATTATGGTGCAGGGCATGTACTAACACCACGTGATTATGTTTATGTGGTTAATACACCAGACGGTAAATATCCAACTTTTGAAATAGTTAATTATTATGATGCCGAAGGAAATTCAGGTACTTTTACTATTGAATGGAAATACCTGGGTGAGTAATTTTTAAGGCTATATATTAAAAAATAATCAACCTTTTTAAACCCGATTAATTTTTCATTAATAAAATAAATATCCCCTTTTTAAGGGATTGACCCAATGTTGAATTTGTCGTTAATTTGCAAAACAATTTATAATTAATTTAAATTAATACTATAATGAAAAAGATATTTATTGCAATAGTTGTAATTATTACATTGGTTGCTTGTAACAATCCAAAAGAAGGCAATGAACAAAAAAAAGACGGAGTTAAAAAAACGGCTGTATTAATTGTAAATCACGGGTCTCATTCAGAAACATGGAGAAATCAATTGTTAGAAGTAGAAAAAAATATAAAAGAAGAATTAATTTCAAATCCTAAAATTAATGACGTTCGTACAGCTTTTATGGAATATACAGAGCCGTCTATAGCAACTAGAATGAAAGAATTTGATAAAGAAGGCTATGATGAAGTTATTCTAGTACCTTTATTTTTAACAGTGAGTTCACATTATTCTCATGATATTCCGGTGATTGTTGGGTTAAGCTCCGATCCTAAAGTTCAAGAAAACTTAAAGAAAGAAAAAATTGAAGTATATAGAGCAAAAGCAAGAGTAACTATAACTCCTCCGTTAGATTATTCATCAATTTTAAAGAAAAATATTGCTCGAAGAGTTGAGAAATTGAGTAAAAATCCCGAAAATGAAGGAGTATTATTAGTAGCCTATGGTGATAAGAAATATAACCAACAGTGGGAAGAAATGGTTGGTGACATAGGTAAATATTTAAAAATAAAAACTGGTCATGATGATATTGCTTATGCATGGTGTGGTCACTTAGTTAGATATTCAACAGAGCCAACAAAAAATGGAATTAAAAAATTACAAGAGTTAGATGACAACGTAATTGTAATTCCTGTTTTAGTTGCTAATGACCCATATTTTCAAGATGAGATTATTCAAACTGCAGTTAATGAAGTTAAAGTTGGTGATAATGTAAAATATATTCAAGACGCTATTTTACCAGACGTTAATATTGATAACTGGGTAAAAAATATTGCAATTAAAACTGTAGAAAATTAATTATTGAAATTTAAAAATAAAATAATAATAAAAAAAGTACTTGCTACATTGGTAGTGAGTATTTTTTTTATTTTCTTTTGGATAAACGGTCCACTTCAAGTAGTCGAGGTTTTAGCCCATCTTGAGCAAGAAGAAACCGAATTTTCAAAACCAAAAATTATTGGTGAAGATGGTGAGATTAAATCTTATGGAGAAATAGAAGAGGCAAAAATAAAAGGAGATGGCTGGAGTTTGGTTGTTAAAAACCGAAAGAAGAAAGAAAAAGAGTCTGGTTTAATTTCTACAGCAGAATTAGATGTTTTGTTTTCTGAGGCTTACGCCGAAAAATTAATAGCACATGCTCAAAAAATAATACCAGGTAAAATAGAAACTGAAATTGTACCTACCGAAGAATTTATCTATTTAAAAATTAAACAAGATAGCAAAACATTTTTTTATCAAGAAAGTGCAAATCTTTTTAATAACATTCGAGGCTATGGCGGGGTAATAAATGTTGGTTTATTAGTGAATGAAGATGGTGAAATAGAAAAAGTTCAACACATATCATCAAAAGAAACAGAAAGTTACCTCAATAAAATTGCGAAAAATAATTTTTATCAAAGGTTTGAGAATTTAGTTTTAGAAAAAGATCATCAAATAGATGCCGTCACGGGTGCTACTTTAACTACTGAAGCAATTGCAAAAATAACTACCGAGCTAGCTAAAAAAAGTGTTGCAAGTTATACTGATTATTTAAACGTAGAAAGAGATGTTATTTCTTTTCATGTTTTGGCTAAAACCAGTTTGTGGTGGGTTTTACATATTACTGTTATAGGTTTATTGTTTTTATATGGTTTTCAAAAGAAATTTAAAAAAACAAAAAAAAGCATCCAAATTTTAAGTGTTATTTCTGTTGTTTACATAGGATTTTTTATGAATAGTTCATTTACTTATGTAAGTTTTTTACATCCATTTTTAGGCACAACGGTATCAACCTTTGTTGCATTATATGCTTTATTTACCTTGTTGGGAGCTATTTGGGGTAAAAATGTTTATTGTAAGTATGTTTGTCCGTTTGGTCATGCCCAAAGGTTAAGTTTGCAATTATCAAAAAAAAGATTCTCTGTTAAATTTTTCATTCCAAACAAATGGGTTAAAAGAATTAGAGATGCAGTTACAGTAATATTAATTACAGGTATTTTATTAGGATTAAGATCTTGGGGTAATTTTGAAATATTTCCTGATTTCTTTGGTCTAGAATTTATTTTTGTGTGGTTTTTAATCTCATTAATAATTATTTTAGTGAATTTGAAATATCCTTTTATTTGGTGTAGAATTGCTTGCCCAACAGGAGCCGTTTTGGATAAGATTTCTGATATAACAAAATAGAGTTTTGTTATAGATTATTTAAAAATAGGTTCTTTCTTAAAAATCTGTTTATTGTTATAATCGCAAATATATTACTAACTTTGTGCTTAATCAGAAAAGTTTATCAAAAACAAGGCTTTGCGAGTTTCTTGTTTGTCAAAGTAGGTTTGGTTTTATGGAATAAATTAAAAACCTTTTTGAATAAAATTGTTAGTATTCATCATCATTATTTTGCCGTAAGCTTGTGAAATTTAATATTTAACTATTAATTTAATTACAATGAAAGAAAAAATAAATCTAATAATAAGTATCTTATTTGGGGGACTACTGGCTAACACAGGGTTAAATAAACTATTGCCAAAAGATTTAAAATACATGCCAAAACCAGAGATGCTTGATGCTGCAAAAGCGACAATGAGAGCGCTTGTAGAAAGTGGATGGATTTGGGAAATGGTAGGGGTTTCTCAAATTATCGGGGGTGTTCTATTAATGATTCCCAGATTTAGAGC
This sequence comes from Flavobacteriaceae bacterium, assembly GCA_016744615.1. Taxonomy (GTDB): domain Bacteria; phylum Bacteroidota; class Bacteroidia; order Flavobacteriales; family Flavobacteriaceae; genus Lutimonas. The sequence goes on along the minus strand of JADGEA010000026.1, from coordinate 8,354 downwards.
TCTGGCTAGTATTATCTTATTGCCTGTAAATATTGGAATATTTTTATTTCATGCAATACAAGATGCACCTGAAAGAATGCCCATGTCAATCATGATATTAGCAATAAACATTTGGCTTATTTACGATTGCAGAAAAAAGTACAAGCCTTTATTTAATAAATAATTTAAGATTACGAAGTAGTCATTATAATAGAAAGCTTATTTTTCTTTTGAAACAACAACAAAAAATTTTATCAAAATACCTTCCCGAGAAATCGGTAAAATTAGTAATTGAATTATTAGAAACTCACCCATGTCATTTAAAAATAGTTAATAATAGAAAAACGAAGCATGGAGATTTTAAAAAGTATCCTAACGGAGATTATCAAATAACAATCAATAATGATTTAAATATTTATCGATTTTTACTTACCCTAATTCACGAAATAGCACATTTAGTGACTTATAAAAAAAATAAAAGAGTAAAACCACATGGAATAGAGTGGAAAAGAAATTTTCAACATTTGATGTTACCTTTTGTTAGCCCAGAGACTTATCCCAAAGAAATATTACCTTATTTAGCCCATTACTTAATCAACCCCAAGGCAAGTACAGATACGGATGTTAAGTTATCATTAGCATTAAAACAATTTGACGAAAAAACAGATAAAAATTATATTTTTGAAATACCATTAGCAAGTAAATTTACCCACAATAATAAAATATTTATCCGAGGTAAAAAGAGAAGAACGAGATATGAATGCACTGAGGTGTATTCTGATAAAAAATATTTATTTCATGCAAATGCTGAAGTAGATTTGCTTGAAAATTAATTACAATTTTAAAAAAATGAATAAAAATTATTATGCCGTTATTATGGCAGGTGGGGTAGGATCAAGATTTTGGCCAGTAAGTACAACTGAGAATCCTAAGCAATTTCACGATATGTTAGGTACTGGTCAATCTTTAATCCAAAGTACTTTTTCTAGATTAGAAAAATTAATCCCAAAAGAAAATATATTGATTGCAACCAATCAACGTTATAAAAATCTAGTTTTAGAACATTTACCTCAAGTTACTGAAAATCAAGTTTTGTTAGAGCCAGCAATGCGAAATACAGCACCATGTATTTTGTATAGTGCTTTGAAAATTCAAAACTTGAATCAAGACGCGGTAATGATTGTAGCTCCTTCGGATCATTTTATTGAGAATGAAGATGAATTTGTGCAAAATGTTGAAACTGCATTTCAGGCTTGTGAAAAAGAAGATATCTTAATGACTTTAGGGATAAAACCATCAAATCCAAATACAGGATATGGTTATATTCAATTTGAAGATTCCGCGAAAGCGATAAAAAAAGTAATTAATTTCACCGAAAAGCCCAACTTAAAAACTGCAAAGCAATTTATTGAGCAAGGAGATTATTTATGGAATGCAGGCATTTTTGTTTGGAGTGTAAAGAGTATCATAAAAGCTTTTGAAAATAGTTTGAGCAATATGTGTACACTTTTTAATGCTGGAAATACTGTTTGGAATACTTCAAAAGAATCTAGTTTTATTGAAGATAATTACGCTAAAGCGGATAATATTTCTATTGATTATGGAATTATGGAAAGTGCCAAAAATGTATATGTTTTACCTGTAGATTTTGGTTGGAATGATCTAGGTACTTGGGGTTCATTATATGATAAACTCTCAAAAGACGAAAGTAATAATGCCATTGTAAATGCAAAAACCTTGTTTAAAGATGCAAATAATAATATGGTAAGGTCTCAATTAGGTAAAAAAATAATAGTTCAAGGCTTGAGTAATTATATTATTGTTGAAACAAAAGATACCATTCTTATTTGTCCAAAATCGGAAGAACAGGAGATTAAAGAACTTTCAAAGGAAGCTCAGGAAAAGTTAAACAAAGAATAATTTTTAGTAATTTTACTTAGCGAATCAACATTTGCAGCAGCCCATGGAAGAAAAAAAAGAGGATATAGATAAAAAAGAAAAGGAACAAGAGCAAAAAGAGAAAATCCAGAATGAAATTCAGGATGAAAAAATAGGTGAACAGAAAGCAGAAGTGAAAAAAGAATTCAAAAATTTTTCACAAAGTGCAAAAAGGTTTTTTTCTGAGCTTTTGACCATAAAAGCTGGTACAGATAAAGAGGCAACATCCGAATCTATCAAAAAAGGAATATCCATGAAAGGTCAAACTGCGTGGATTTTGGTTTTCTCTATCTTTATAGCTTCTATTGGTTTGAATATGAGTTCTCCGGCAATTGTAATTGGAGCCATGCTTATTTCACCATTGATGGGTCCTATATTAGGAATAGGTTTTTCGGTAGGAATAAATGATGTAGATACTTTAAAATCTTCATTGATCAACTTTGCAGTGATGGTGGTATTAAGTATTTTGGCTTCTTTTTTGTTTTTTAGTATACCTATTTTTCAACAGGAGACCCCTGAAATTATTGCTCGCACACAGCCTGATGTAAGAGATGTTTTGATTGCGGTTTTTGGTGGATTGGCATTATTTATTTCGATAAGCAGACCTCGGCCAGAGTTTAATACGGTTGCAGGTGTTGCAATAGCAACCGCATTAATGCCACCTTTATGTACAGCTGGATTTGGTTTGGCTACCGGAAATTTAAATTATTTTGGAGGGGCATTGTTCCTTTTCTCAATCAATTCAACTTTTATTGCTTTGGCAGCTTTTTTTATAACCAAGTATTTGCGTTTTCCAATGGTAAAGTATCTTAACAAGACCAAGCAAAAAAGAATATCGCAATTAGCCTATGTAGTAGCTTCTTCTATAATGATACTTAGTGTCTATTTATTTTATCAATTGTATATGGAGAACCATTATAAAATGCAGGCTAAAAAATTTATCGAAGGCATAAAAAGTGAAGGAGTACACCTTATTGGAGACAATAATGAATTAATTGATTATAAAAATAAAAAAATAAGTTTGTATGTTTTTGGATCAAGTTATTCTCCAAAAGATGAAATTCGATGGGAGAAGCAATTGGTTGATCTTGGGTTAAAAAATACCGAACTTGATATTTTGGAAAGTCAGAATGATGTTGAAATAAGGAGTGATATTGATAAAATGAAGAGATTGTATATGAAGAATCATAATTTACTATCGACTAAGGATGAATCTATGAGAGAGAAAGATGTGAGAATTCAGGAATTAGAAAAAGATTTGAGACAGTATTATGATAATGAAATATCGTTTAATCAACTTAGTAAAGAGATAAAGATCAATTATGATAATTTGAAAAAAATTAGCTTTGCACGTGAATTTATAACAAATTTTAAAAAAACCGATACGTTATCAGTAGTCTCTGTAAAATGGAATTCTAAAATAAATAAAGCTGAACAAAAAAAGGAGGAAGAAAAGTTAAGAAAATGGTTAGAAGAAAGATTAAAAATAAAGAAAATTGATATTAGGCAATTGAAATAATGAATAATCGAGAACAGCAATTACAAGCATTTGGTAAATTATTAGATATCATGGATGAGATCCGTGAAAAATGCCCATGGGACAAAAAACAAACCTATGAATCTTTACGACATTTAACTATCGAAGAAACCTATGAATTAGGTGATGCAATATTAGATAATGATTTACCTGAGATCAAAAAAGAATTGGGTGATTTGCTACTTCATATTGTTTTTTATGCTAAAATTGCCTCAGAATCACAGACTTTTGATATTGCAGATGTAATCAATTCCATCAATGAGAAATTGATTCACAGGCATCCTCATGTTTTTGGTGATGTGCAAGTAGAAAGCGAAGAGGAGGTTGCAAAAAACTGGGAAAAGCTTAAATTAAAAGAAGGTAGAAAATCAATATTAGAAGGTGTTCCCAGGTCTTTACCTGCAATGGTAAAAGCCAGTAGAATTCAGGATAAAGCTGCTTCTGCAGGATTTGACTGGGATAATTCAGAACAGGTATTCGAAAAGGTTCAAGAAGAAATATTTGAACTTTATCATGAGGTTAAAGAAAACAATCAATCCAAAATGGAGACTGAATTTGGAGATGTATTGTTTTCAATGATTAACTATGCAAGATTTATTAAAGTAGATCCGGAAAGTGCTTTGGAAAGAACAAATAAAAAATTTATTCAACGTTTTCAGTTTCTTGAAAAAGAAATAGCAAAAAAGGGTATGCAGCTTTCGGAAATGACTCTGGAAGAAATGGATGTTTATTGGACAAAATCTAAAAAACATTTTAAATAAAAAAATCCTCAAAAAAATATTTTAATGAATAAATTTTGAGGATTTAAATCTGATTGACAAAAAACTATTCAAACAATTTTTCTGCAAGTATTTCTGTCCAATCTGAAATAGCCTGCTTGTCCTCTTCACTCAATTTTGCTTTTGGATGTGTAATTGGATATGGTTTTAAAGGCATTTCACCTTCCATAACTGCTGTAGCGATATCATCAAGTGCTTCTGCTTGATCTGCTTTACTCAAAGTGTTCCATACAGAAAAGTTTAAATCTTCTCTTCCTTGATTGATATGATCATAAATCCACCATTTTACAGGTGCAATATTGGCATACCAAGGGTAAGTGCTTTCATTTGAATGACAGTCATAACATGCTGATTTCAACATGGATGCTACGTTTTCAGAAATATCTACATTTTTCAAAAGATCATCAGGATTGACATCTGTCACTTCTGGTTGTTCCATTGGATATATCTGTATTAGTAAAAACAGACCTGCCAATGCGTACAAAAAAATCTTTGTCTTTTTACCCATATTTCAATATTGAAATTATTTTATAAAATTAATTATTCTCCGATAAGCGTTTTGCGTTGTCCTTCTGCCCAGTCTATAATCAACTTTGATTCATCAGCAGTTAAGGTTTTGTCAGGATACTTAACTAAAAACTTTTCAGGTGGCATTTCATTCTTATGAAGATCCTTTGATATTTTACCTAATTTACTGATTGTTTTACTTTTTGAATATCCATCTTTGAATTTATCAAAATTCAGTTTTCCTTTGCTTTTTGAACTTTTAGATTCATTATTATGGCATCCGTAGCATTTATTATCTATAATTGCCATTACATCATTTGGTATATCAATACTTATTGTGTCAGTCAAATCTGTATTTTCATTGTTCTTTTCAGTTGTGTATGAAAGCATTATATAAGAAAATGCAACCAATACGATGGAGGTGAATAAACCAGCTCTTTTTTTCATTTTAATTATTTTAAAGGTTATTTAACAAATATAATATTTTTTGATTATTTCTAACAGAATAGTTCATGTTAAATTAGTGATTTTTTTTTGTGAAATATCATTAACTTTAAAACTTTAAAAAAACCAAGTAAATATAAAGAAAGGAATATTGTATTTTTTGGCTGTTACTTATGATTCAACTCACTGGTGTGCAGCAAAGATAATTTATCGGAAAAATCATTGAGTTTCAGTCAAGAGATGGTGTTAAAATTACGGCTGATATGTATATGGTACATAAAAGTGAAGTTCCTTTTATCATTCTATTTCATTAGGTAAGATATAGTAGGGGAGAGTATAGAAAGATTGAACCAAAATTAAATGAGCTAGGTTTTAATTGTGTGGCAATTGATCAAAGATCTGGAAAAGAGGTAAATGGAGTTGTGAATCAAATACATTTAGAAGTAGTAAAAATGAATAAAGCTACAGAGTATATAGATACAATTCCTGATCTGGAAGCAGCCTTTTCTTATGTAAAAAATCAAATAAAACCCGATAAGATTATTATTTGGGGAAGTTCATATTCAGCAGCTTTGATGTTTTATTTGGGAAGTGTTCATGGCAAAGATATCAGATCATATGCAGCAAAAGTTAAATGCCCTGTTTTTATGACATCATCCGGAAAAGAGCACAAACAACGGGAAGGAATATATGATTCGGTAACAACAAAAAAATATTCTTTTTCTTCCAATGATGAAAGAAGGTAGACACGGATCTAAGACTCTTTGGGATGATAATACCAATCATAAAAAATATTGGAATGATGTAACAAATTTTTTATTGAAAATATAGAGAATTAAATTTAAAGAGGAATACGTAGATTGATGAAGAATAATTGGGATTGAAAAATATTAATTAGCTAATTTATTATAGATTTGCATCTATAAAATTTACAAATGAAACATTTTATTACATTTTTGTTAATTGGATTTATCTTAACAACTCTGATAAATTGCTCTAAAGAACAGAGTAAACCAAATTCTTCAACTATTGAAGAAATTCCTTTTGCTATTGTAATTCATGGAGGAGCTGGTACCATTAAAAAAGAATTTATTTCTCCTGAAAAAGAAAAAGAAATAACAAATAAATTACAAGAAGCCCTTGATGCTGGTTATGCAGTGCTAAAAAAAGGAGGAGCATCATTAGATGCTGTACAAGCTGCCATCAATGTGATGGAGAATTCTCCTTTATTCAACGCCGGAAAAGGCGCAGTTTTTAATAGTGCAGGGAAAAATGAAATGGATGCATCTATTATGGATGGAAAAACATTGAATGCCGGAGCTGTAGCAGGAGTACAAAATATTAAAAATCCAATTAATGTGGCAAGGTTGGTAATGGATAGTATAAAACATGTAATGCTAAGTGGTAAAGGAGCTGAATTATTTGCTAAAAAATATGGCGTTGAATTTGAAGAAGATGCTTATTTTTATAATGAAAGAAGATGGAATAGCCTGATAAAGATGAAAGAAAAAAATGGAGAAAAAATACAAATAAAAAGCACCAAAAATTTGTCGACTAATTATGTAGATGAACATAAATTTGGAACGGTTGGTGCAGTTGCAATGGATAAGAATGGCAATATTGCTGCAGCGACCTCCACAGGTGGAATGACCAATAAAAAATTCAATCGAATTGGTGATTCACCAATTATTGGAGCTGGAACATATGCTAACAATACAACCTGTGGAATTTCGTCTACCGGAACTGGAGAGTATTTTATAAGAACACTGGCAGCACATGAAACTTCTAGTTTAATTCAATATAAAGGATACTCTTTAAAGAAAGCTCTGCATGAAGTTATTTTTAATGAGATTGAACCACTTGGGGGTGATGGAGGAATGATTGGTCTAGATAAAAATGGGGTGGTAGCTTGGGATTTTAATACAGAAGGAATGTACAGGGGCTATAAAAGATCAACCGGCGAAAATGTTGTTAAACTTTATCAGGAATAATTATTTAAGAATCAATTTTATCTTCCTATGACAATTAAAAATATCACAGACTATTTAGAAGAACTTGCCCCATTATCCTATGCAGAAGGCTTTGATAATGTAGGTTTATTGGTGGGTGATTTTCAAACAAAGGTTACAGGTATATTGGTTGCTTTGGATACATTAGAAGAAACAATAGATGAGGCAATTGAAAAGAACTGTAATCTGGTAGTTAGTTTTCATCCTATTGTATTTAAGGGTTTAAAGAAGTTCAATGGAGGTAATTATGTAGAGAGAGTTGTAATAAAAGCAATAAAAAACGATATAGCAATATATGCAACTCACACAGCTTTAGATAATTCTCATTTGGGAGTTTCAGCAAAAATGGCTGAGGTGATAGGATTGGTAAATACCAAAGTTTTAATTCCACAAAAGGGAATTATTAAAAAATTAACTGCTTATGTTCCTCATAAGGATGCTGAAAATTTAAGAGAAGCCTTATTTACATCAGGAGCAGGAAATATTGGAAATTATGATCATTGTAGTTTTAATATAAAAGGAGAAGGAACCTTTAGAGGAAATGAAGATTCAAATCCTGCAATTGGTAATAAAGGTGAGTTACATGTAGAAGCAGAAACTTTAATAAGTGTAATTTTTGAAAAGCATTTAGAAAGTAAAATATTGGATACTCTTTTTAAGCACCATCCGTATGAAGAGGTTGCTTATGAAATTGTAACTTTGGATAATATCCATCAAAATATTGGAATGGGAATGATTGGGGAGCTACAAGATGAAAAGGAAATTAGACTTTTTTTAAATGAATTAAAAGGCTTGTTTGGCTTGAGTGTGATCCGTCATTCTAAAATTATCAAAAATAAAATAAACAAAGTGGCAGTTTTAGGAGGATCAGGTACATTTGCAATAGATCAGGCTAAAAGAGCAAGTGCTGATATTTATATCACAGCCGATTTTAAATACCATGATTTTTACAAGGCTGAAAATCAAATAGTTTTGGCTGATATAGGGCATTATGAAAGTGAACAGTTCACAAAAAATCTTTTAGTGGATTATCTTACGGAAAAATTCACTAATTTTGCAATTATTTTATCAGAAAAAAATACAAATCCTATCAACTATATTTAGAAATGGCAAAAAAGAAAGAGGTAACCGTTGAAGACAAATTAAGAGCTTTATATGATT
>JADGEA010000464.1 GCA_016744615.1 Flavobacteriaceae bacterium | reverse complement strand
TTAATACTTTTTTTTGAAAAATGATATAATAATTTTTTTCTTTAATTCCAACAAATTCACTAACTAAGAAACTCAACAATAGGAACCAATTCAATTGAAATTCCTTCAATCTTGAAGGAATCATAACTATCATAAGTTATAATCTTACCTTGTTTTAAGCCAAAATATTGACATGCTTGTAATAAGCCTTTAATTTCACGCTTTTTAGTTTCTGAATCATCTAATTGATAACAAACTTGAATTGCTTCTGTAATTTCTTCATCAGTTTGAATTATAAAATCACATTCAGCAGATTGTTTACGGTAATAAAAAAGCTTTTCTAAATTTGAAAGTCGGCGTTTTAACTCCCAAAAAACGATTTGTTCTAATGCCTTACCCAAATCGGCTGAAAATCGAAAATTCACCGCATTAGCAAGCCCATTATCTATAGCATAGACTTTTTTTTCACTTAGCTCTATCGTGGAAATTTTATGAGAATATTTTTTTAAATTGCCAATCATAAAAATAGTTTCAGCAAAATCTAAAAATTGATAAAGCGCGTTTTTACCAATAGGAATTCCCGCTGATTTTAATTCATTAAAGATTCGATGAATTGATACCTGCTTAGTGACAGAAGCATAAAGCCGCTTCAGAAAAAATTTTAAACCGGCAATATTAGTGATTTGATAACGATCTACCAAATCACGAAATAACATAACTTGATAATATTCCTGCAAGGTTTTTTGTTTAATCTCATTATCAGTTATAAATACCAACTCAGGAAAACCACCTTCAGATAAATAAGTATCCAACACGGAATAGATTAAAGCCCTATTAGTGGTTGAATATATATCTGAATTAATTGCTTTAAAGCGAAGCATTTCTTTAAAACTAAGTGGATAAATAGTATAACTAATAGATCTACCACGTAATGTAGTAGCAATTTCGCTACTTAACATTTTAGCATTAGAGCCAGTGATAAAAATATTTTTAGAAATCGTATCATAGAGACGACGAATGAACTTCTCCCAACCAGTAATATTTTGAATTTAATCAAAGAAAAAATAACATTCTGACAAATCAGAATTTTCTGGATACAACTCCAAATAGGCTTGTAAAATCAAATCCAACTCATCAGCTTGCAACTCCAAACGTTCATCCTCGAAATTGATAAAAATCAAACGTTGCAAAGGAATATTAGCCATCAATTGATACAACAAAAAAGTTTTGCCACTACGCCTAGCACCAATTAAACTGATAATTTTGCCACTATTAATAGGAATATTATATTCACGTTGCACCATTGCAGGGCGTTTAGACTGAATAAAATCTTTTAATAAAGTTTTTATGACATATTTCTTTTTCATAAAGAAATAATATATGATTATTTCCTTTTTAGAAAGAAATATCTTTATTTTAAACTATCCAACATAACCCGAACCAACGGTGATAAATTATTACCACTAATCCGCTTACCAAGTGGTTTTATTTAGAACGTTTCAGTACATACAGTATATTTGCCCCTAAAAAAC
>JADGEA010000230.1 GCA_016744615.1 Flavobacteriaceae bacterium | reverse complement strand
TTTTATTAATGCGCTTACGAAAGGTACTTTTATGGAACTTCATGGTGATCGTACGGTAAAAGATGATAAAGCAATGGTGGGTGGTTTAGGTAAAATTGGTAATCAGTCATTTATGTTTATTGGGCAACAAAAAGGTTACAATACGAAAACCAGACAATACAGAAATTTTGGTATGTCAAACCCAGAGGGTTATAGAAAGGCTCTGCGATTAATGAAAATGGCCGAAAAGTTCAACATTCCAGTTGTTACTTTAATTGATACCCCTGGTGCTTATCCTGGTTTGGAAGCAGAAGAAAGAGGGCAGGGTGAAGCAATCGCCCGCAATATTTTTGAGATGTCTAGATTAAAAACGCCAATTATTTCTATAATCATTGGAGAAGGAGCTTCTGGTGGTGCTATAGGAATAGGTGTTGGAGATAGAGTTTTTATGTTAGAAAATACTTGGTACACTGTTATATCTCCTGAATCTTGTTCTTCCATTTTATGGAGAAGTTGGGATCATAAAGAAGAGGCGGCAGAAGCTTTAAAGCTTACTTCTACAGATATGAAAAGGCTCAAATTAATTGATGGAATTATCAAAGAACCTCTTGGAGGTGCACATGTTGACAGAGAAAAAACATTTAAATCTGTTGAACTGGCTATTGTGAAATCATATAAAGAACTATCGGGTTTAACCATTAAAAAATTAGTTAGACAAAGGATGGATAAATATCTTGATATGGGTGAATTTAGCGGTTAGTTCCAAATCAAATAGAACTATTTAATAATTATAAGCCTGTTTTTACAGGCTTTTTTATTTTCATGTTTTTTCCGTAATTTTATAGGAGTCAATTATATGTAAATATGAAAATACTTTCAACAGATCAAATTTATCAAGCAGATAGAGTAACTATCCTGAATAAGCCAATATCTTCCATAGACTTGATGGAATTTGCGGCAAATCAATGTTTTAAAAGAATTTGTGAAATATCAAAAAGTAAGAGTAAAATAATTCATGTTTTTTGTGGAATTGGTAATAATGGTGGAGATGGTCTTGTTCTAGCCAGAAAATTAACAGAGGCAAAATATCTGGTCAATACTTATATAGTTAATTTTAGTGATAAAAGAAGTGATGATTTTCAAGTAAATTATAAAATGTTAACTCAATTATATGTTACTCCGATTGAATTATCTGAAGCATCTTCCTTTCCTATTATTACTAGGGATGAAATAGTAATTGATGCTATATTTGGGATTGGATTAAAACGAGCTCCTGCTGGTTTTGTTAAAGAGATTATTCAAAGAATAAATAAGTGCAGCTGTTTGGTAATTTCAATTGATTTTCCATCCGGATTGTTTGCCGAAACATCGGTTATTGATAAAGATTCAGTTATAAGATCTACATATGTTCTTACATTTCAGAATCCTAAACTGGCATTTTTTTTACCTGAGAATAAAGAGTTTATTAATAATTGGGAAGTAATTGATATTGATTTAGATCAACAGTTTATGGATAGTTTGGATGCAGATTTTGAAGCTATTGATATAAACCAGATCAAAATGATATTTAAACCAAGAGAAAATTTTTCACATAAAGGAACTTTTGGACATAGTTTAATCATAGGTGGAAGTTATGGAAAAATAGGAGCAGTTGTGTTAGCTTCAAGATCTGCTTTAAAGATGGGTAGTGGGTTGGTAACTGCCTATATTCCAAAATGTGGATATCAGGTTGTGCAAACCTGCAACCCTGAAGTTATGGTTGAAGTTGATGATGATAATTACCTTCAATATTTTAATTTTAAAACTAATGCTAATGCAATAGGAATAGGTGTTGGGCTAGGAACACATAGTAAAACAAAAGATGGTTTTGCTAAATTTTTAAAAAGCAACAAAGTTCCTTTAGTTATTGATGCTGATGCATTGAATATTTTAGCTTTACATAAAGAATTATGGTCATTAATTCCAGAAAATTCGGTTTTAACACCTCATCCAAAAGAATTTGAAAGACTGGTTGGGAAATGGAATAATGATTATGAAAAATTAGATCTTCTTAAAGAATTGGCATTAAAAATAAAATGTGTGATAGTATTAAAAGGAGCTTATACTGCAATTGCTTTTCAGCATAAAATATACTTCAATACAACTGGGAACCCGGCTTTGGCAACAGCGGGTAGTGGAGATGTTTTAACAGGTTTAATTACCGGATTGATGGCTCAAAATTATTCAGCAATTCATGCAAGTATTTTAGGAATTTTCCTTCATGGAAAATCTGCTGATATTGCAATCGAATCTCAAGAAACCATGGAAACATTTATTGCTTCAAACGGAATAGCATATTTGAGCAAAGCCATAATTTCAATAAATTGAGACTGGCATTATAATTGTGTGATATCTTGCGTAATGTGGTAAAATTAAATGTATGAAATATTTGATGGTAGTTTTGTTTTTATCAGTTTTAATTTATAGTTGTGACTCCCCAAAAACAGTTGTGAATCAAGATAATATCAGTTTAACTGAAAAAGTTGCGGATACCATTAGAATTGAGAATAAGGAATTAGAGTATGAAATAATAATTATTGATATTGGCTTTGAATCGTGGTTGGTTACACAAAAACCAATATGGTATTATTCAAATAGTTCGCTGAGAATTAAGAATAATTTTTATGTTACAGAATGGAACATAAGAGTCAATCAACCTTTTGTATATGATCCTCATTTGTATGAGTTACCTATTGATTATAGTCCGCATATTGACTATGGTAAAGAAGTGAATTATAAACTTTATATGTATTTTCAATTTTTCCAGCAAAAGTATAAGCAAAAACTTTACTAATGTATGGTTTCTAAGATTTAAAGAAGTCACAGGTTTTATGCTGCCTTCAAATACTTCTTATTTGAAATAAATATTGTTTTCATTCGTTCTATAAAAAAAATACAATCGTAATGAAAATTAAACCTCTATTCATATTAATCATTTTAATGGCTGTTATTGGAGGGAGCTCTTCCATCTCAGCTCAGACAGTTTTAAAAAACAGCATTTCAACTACTGAAAAAGAGAATAATATTGTTTACATTACTGATCATAAATCTTTTGAGGTTACCTTTAAAGGTGAACAGTTTTACAAATGGTTGAAAAAACAATCTCCTAAGCACAAATATCTTCAAAGTAGTTTAGAAATTGAAAATATGCAATACGCTAGTGAATGGAATAGAAGGGTCGGAAATCCAAAATTTGATTCAGATATATATGTACAACATGTTGATTATCAAATAAAACCCAAACTTCATTACGGTATGGATGTTAATTATGAATTGTATATGTATTTTAAATACTTTGAGGAAAAATACGAAAAATTGCTGATTAGAGGTTAGTTTTTAAGCTTTTTTTAATTCAATTAAAATGGAAAATGTTTTATTGATATCTTCTTCTTTTACTACTAAAGTAATTTCATTTGTTGTTGAAATGATTTCCTGTAAAGGGATATTTGCCCAAGCTAATTGTTTTAGAATAAAGTAATAAATTCCAGATTGTTCTACATTTTTTTTTGGCAGTTTAATGGTTATAGATGCTAATTTTTCTAAAGAATTTACAATTTTTTCTTTTGCGAAAAGTTTTTCTATTTCAGGTTTCAAATTTTTACTTATCACAATGTTCGTTTCAAATATTCCTTGAGACACCGTAAAAAAAGACTCCCTGTTCTTTCCTGTTTTTGAAAATAAAACAGAGATTTGTTTATGTAATGTACTTGTATTTTTAAACGTGAAATCCAAAAGGTCAGAACGAACAATAAAATCTCCTAGTTTTAATGAAAATGATTTGATATTTTTTTTAATTCTTAAAACATTTATTGGAGATATTCTGTTGATAGACATCATTATAGCTCCTGATTTGACTTTTTTACCCAGTGTTTTTTCAACCTCAGGTTTAATTGCCCTGGCCAATGATGAAACGTTTATTAATTTATCATGCATTGCTTCTTCTATAAAAGGAGTTTTGTTAATGATGGTCTCAACAGTTTCTTGTATTGTTTTCATTGTTAAATATTAAACATTTTGTTATAAAAAGTAAATATATTGCAAATAATTTTATTAAAAGTTAATTAATCTAAATATTTGTGCAAAATATTTAGAAATGATTGTATTGAAATTTGGAGGAACTTCAGTTGGGACTGTTGAAAACATGAGGAAAGTAGCTGATATAGTGAGGAATACATGTGGAATGAGAATTGTTGTGCTATCTGCTATGTCTGGAGTTACCAATAGTTTACAAAGGATTATAGACCTTATTGAATTGGATAAGATGAATGATGCAAAAATTGAAATAGAAAATTTAAATAAAAAATATCAGCATACGGTTTATGATTTATTTGGTTCGGGAAATCGATTTAAAGAAGCAAGTTTAAGAATATCCTATTTTAATAATGTTTTGCTGTCTTTTTCAGATAAAGACTATTCTGATCAATTGGTAAGAGAGATCCTTGCACAAGGAGAATTGGTTTCTACTTATTTGTTTCAAATACTTCTTGAAGAAAATCAAGAAAATTCAAAACTTGTTTCAGCGTTGGATTTTATGAGAATTGATAGTTCAGGAGAACCAGTATTAGATCACATAGGTGATAATTTGCTTGCCATACTCCAAAATAATAATGTAGATGTATTTATTACACAGGGTTTTATTTGTAGAAATTCCAATAGTGATATTGATAATTTGAAAAGAGGTGGGAGTGATTATACAGCCTCGCTAATTGGGGCAGCTCTTGCTGTTGACGAAATTCAAATTTGGACAGATATAGATGGCATGCATAATAATGATCCACGATTTGTAGAAAACACATTTTCTATTGAAGAGATTTCTTTTGATGAGGCAGCTGAACTTGCTTATTTTGGGGCAAAAATATTACACCCACAAAGTATTATTCCTGCCAAGGAAAAGAATATTCCTGTTTTGGTAAAAAATACATTTAATCCGGAATCTCCTGGTACACTAATTCATGATAAGGCCAAGGTAAAAAAAATAAGAGCCATTGCTGCAAAAGATAGTATTACGGCTATTAAGATAAAATCATATAGAATGTTGATGGCTTATGGTTTTTTAATGAAAATATTTGAGGTTTTTGAGAAGAATGAAACAGCAATTGACATGATAACAACATCAGAAGTGGCAGTATCTCTAACCATTGATAATACAGAAAAATTAGATAGAATTATTGACGAATTGCAAAGTTTTGGAAATATTGAAGTTGAGACAGATCTTAGTATTATTTGTATCGCAGGAGATTTAGCTCAAAATAAAAAAGGTGTAACCTCAGCTATTTTTAATTGTATTGATCAAATCCCAATAAGAATGATCTCTTATGGAGGCAGCAATTATAATCTTTCATTTTTAGTAAAAACAGCAGATAAAATATCTGTATTGAATTTACTAAATGATGGATTATTTTCTGATCTTAAAAAAGCAGAAAGTAAAAAGGAATTGGTTTAAATAAAAACACCCGCTGATTTCTCAACGGGTGTTTTGTTATTTATATATCTTCAAAACTAATATCGGTAAAGCTTTCTGTTGTAGAATTCTCGATATCAGAACCGTTAGTTTCTTCATTCGGTTTCTGATAATCTTTTTGGTGACGTTCACTTATCACTTCATCACCTTTTTCATTAACAATAAATTCAGTTGCTCTGTTTAGATTTTCTGTAAACTCAGCAAAATCTTCTTTATACAAATAAATTTTATGTTTTTTATAGTGAAATGATCCATCATCATGAGTAAATTTTTTGCTCTCTGTAATTGTTAGGTAATAATCACCAGCTTTAGTTTCTCTTACATCAAAAAAA
>JADGEA010000229.1 GCA_016744615.1 Flavobacteriaceae bacterium | reverse complement strand
GTTTCAATAACTTCTTTTTCAGTTTCTCCTAGTCCAAGCATAATACCTGATTTGGTTCTTCTCTGACCACTTTCTTTTATGTACTTTAATACCTCAAGACTTCTGTCATATTTAGCCTGAATTCTAACTTCGCGAGTAAGCCTTCTTACTGTTTCTAAATTGTGTGAAATAATCTCAGGAGCAATATTAACTAATCGGTCAATATTTCTTTTTTCACCTCTAAAATCAGGTATTAATGTTTCTAAAGTAGTTTTAGGATTTGAACGGCGAATAGCCTCTACGGTTTCTGCCCATATGATGGAACCTCCGTCTTTTAGATCATCTCTGTCAACAGAAGTTATTACAGCGTGTTTTATTTTCATTAAAAAGATAGATCTGGCAACTTTTTCAGGTTCATCCCATTCAACGCTCTCCGGTTTTCCAGTCTTTACTCCGCAAAAACCACATGAGCGTGTACATATGTTTCCTAAAATCATAAATGTGGCAGTACCTTCACCCCAGCATTCTCCCATATTGGGGCAACTTCCGCTGGTACAAATAGTATTGAGTTTGTATTTATCAACAATATCTCTTAGTTCGGTATATTTTTTCCCAACGGGTAATTTAACTCTTAACCATTTGGGTTTTTTAGTTCTAGGTATTATAACAGACTTCTCTGACATACTTTATATTTAAGTTTGCAAATTTACAAAGAAAATAAGAAGAATATTGATTTTTTTAATGGAGTTAATTATCGGTAATTTAGTTGAATAGTAAAATTATTTAAACATATCTATGCCAGGGATATCGGGTAAACCATCTTTTGCAGCAGCAGCCATTTCAGATTCATGGATTTGATTTGCCTTTTCAATAGCATTATTTAATGCAATGATCAGATAATCTTCTAGCGCTTCTTTATCTTTAAGAAGTTCATCATCAATAGCAATATTTTTGATTTCCCGGTTTGCTGTAATAGTAACGATCACATCACCATTACCTGACTCACCATCAACCATTACAGTATTTAATCTCATTTTTGTTTCTTCTATTTTGGCTTGTGCTTCTTTTAGTTTAGCCATCATACCTTGCATATCTCCGAACATAATGTTTACCTTTATCAATTAGATTACAAAATTAATCAATAAAGTTGTTAAAATGAATAAAAAAATAATATTCGTATTGGTATTAACCCTTACTTTTGCAAACGCTTGTAAAAAAGAGAATATGAAAGGAGAAAAAAATGTACTTCCGCCTAAAGCGGAAAAAATTGCTAAAGAATTAAAAATTCATGATGATGTAAGAATTGATAATTATTACTGGCTGAACGAAAGAGAAAACCCTAAAGTGATTGATTTTTTAAATGCTGAAAATAATTATTATGAAGATCAAACTGCTCATACCAAGAATTTTCAAAAGGATCTTTTTGAAGAATTGAAAGGAAGAATTAAAGAGGATGATGAATCTGTTCCTTATAAAAAAAATGGATATTATTATATTACACGGTACGAAACAGGAAAACAATATCCGATCCATACACGCAAAAAAGGAGATCTGAAAGCTGAGGAAGATATTATTTTTGATGTAAATAAAATGGCTAAGGGATATGATTATTATGCGCTTGCAGGTTTAAATGTTAGCGAGAATAATTTGCTTGTAGCTTTTGCTATTGATACGATTTCAAGAAGGCAATATGATTTGCAGTTTAAAAATCTGGAAACAGGTGAAATTTACCCTGAGGTGATTAAAAACACAACAGGAAGTTCTGCCTGGGCAAATGATAATAAAACTGTTTTTTATACCAAAAAGGATCCGGTTACTTTGAGAAGTGATATGATTTATAAACACGTTTTGGGTACTGATATATCTGAAGATGTTTTAGTTTTTGAAGAAAAGGACGATACTTTTGGGACGTTTGTGTATAAATCAAAATCACGAAAATATATAATAATAGGTTCCGGTAGTACCTTATCTAATGAATACAGGTTTTTAGATGCAGATAGACCAAACGACACATTTAAAATGATTCAACCCAGAGAACAAAATTTGGAGTATAGCATTGCACAATTTGAGAACAATTTCTATATTTTAACGAATAAAGATGGTGCAAA
This sequence comes from Flavobacteriaceae bacterium, assembly GCA_016744615.1. Lineage (GTDB taxonomy): Bacteria > Bacteroidota > Bacteroidia > Flavobacteriales > Flavobacteriaceae > Lutimonas. The sequence goes on along the minus strand of JADGEA010000229.1, from coordinate 3,726 downwards.
GAATTTTAAATTGATGAAAGCACCTGTGGCAAAACCACAAAAAGAAAATTGGGTTGATGTGATTCCACATCGTGAGGATACACTTTTGGAAGGAGTTTCAGTATTTAAAGATTATCTGGTTTTAGAGGAAAGAACAAACGGATTAAATAAAATTCGTATCAAAAGATGGGATAACTCAAAAGATTATTTTTTACCCATAAAAGAAGAAACATATTCTATTTCCGTATCCTCAAATCCTGAATTTGATACAGGTATTTTGCGATATGGATATAGCTCATTTACAACGCCTAGTTCTGTAATCGATTTTAATATGAAGGATAAATCTTCGGTTGTGTTAAAAGAACAAAAAGTTTTAGGAGGAAAATTTGATAAAAACAATTATAAAAGTGAACGAATTTGGGCAAATGCTCGAGATGGTAAAAAGGTAGCTGTCTCATTGGTTTATAATAAAAGCACAAAAATTAATAAGAATACACCTTTGCTTTTATATGCTTACGGATCTTATGGTTATACAATGGAAGATCATTTTAGTTCTACTCGATTGAGTTTATTGGATAGAGGCTTTGTTTACGCTGTGGCACATATACGAGGTGGCGAGTATTTGGGTAGAAATTGGTATGAGGATGGCAAAATGTTCAATAAAATAAACACTTTTACAGATTTTATTGATGCTGCAAAATATTTGATTTCAGAAGGTTATACTTCTAATAAACATTTATATGCCGAAGGAGGATCTGCAGGTGGTTTATTGATGGGAGCCATAGTAAATATGAATGCTGAATTATTTAATGGTGTGATTGCAGCAGTTCCGTTTGTTGATGTAGTAACAACTATGCTGGATGATAGTATTCCTTTAACTACAGGAGAATACGATGAATGGGGTAATCCAAATAATAAAGACTCCTATGAGTACATGCTTTCTTATTCTCCTTATGATCAGGTAAAAGAACAGGCTTATCCAAATATGTTGGTTACAACTGGTTTGCATGATTCACAAGTGCAATATTTTGAGCCTGCAAAATGGGTAGCAAAACTTAGAGAATTAAAAACAGATGATAATAAATTGTTTTTGCACACCAATATGGAAACAGGTCATGGGGGTGCATCTGGTAGATTTGATGCTTTAAAGGAAATTGCAAGAGATTATTCATTTTTGTTTGATTTGGAGGGAATTGATAAATAATGATCATTTGTTATTAAATTGTTGAAATCTAATAGAGAATAGAATAGTATAAGTTATAAAAATTTATATTTTTGTCGATGAAATATTCAAAGAAAAAATAGTAATTATTTTACTTTAAAAATTTATTTAAATGAAAGATTTATTTGAAAGAATAATTAAAGATAAGGGTCCGTTAGGTAAATGGGCTAAGCAAGCCGAAGGTTATTATGTGTTTCCTAAACTGGAAGGTCCTATATCCAATAGAATGAAATTCAACGGAAAGGAAGTTGTTACCTGGAGTATCAATGATTATCTGGGTTTGGCAAATCATCCTGAAGTTAGAAAGGCAGATGCTGAAGCAGCTGCAGAGTATGGAATGGCTTACCCAATGGGAGCCAGAATGATGAGTGGTCATACGGAATATCATGAACAACTGGAAAGAGAATGTGCAGAGTTTGTAAATAAGGAATCTGCTTATTTGGTTAATTTTGGATATCAGGGAATGGTATCAGCTATTGATGCTTTGGTAACGAAAAATGATGTTATTGTTTATGATATGGATTCTCATGCCTGTATTATTGACGGCGTAAGATTACATCATGGGAAAAGATTTACCTACAGGCATAATGACATGGAAAGTTTTGAGATAAACTTGAAAAGAGCAACCAAAATTGCCAAAGAGAATAATGGAGGTATATTGGTGATTAGTGAAGGTGTTTTCGGAATGCGAGGTGAGCAAGGAAAATTAAAAGAGATTGTTGCCTTTAAAGAGCAATATAATTTTAGATTATTGGTAGATGATGCGCATGGTTTTGGTACTTTAGGAAAAACTGGAGCTGGAGCAGGTGAAGAACAGGGCGTACAGGATGATATTGATGTTTATTTTGCAACATTTGCTAAATCAATGGCAGGTATTGGTGCTTTCTTTGCAGGTGACTTTGATGTGATCAAATTTTTACAATACAATATGCGTTCACAAATGTTTGCTAAATCTTTGCCAATGGCTATGGTGAAAGGAGCATTAAAACGTTTGGATATGATAAGAACAATGCCTGAACTTCGTGAAAAATTATGGGATAATACAAATGCTTTGCAAAATGGATTAAAAGAAAAAGGTTTTAATCTTGGTGCAACCAACACTTGTGTAACTCCGGTATTTTTAGAAGGGGATATACCAGAAGCAATGGCAATGGTTAATGATCTTCGAGAAAATCATAAGATTTTTTGTTCTATTGTTGTTTATCCGGTTATACCAAAAGGGATGATATTATTGAGACTAATTCCTACGGCTGCTCATAATTTAGATGATGTTAAAGAAACCATTATTGCTTTCTCATCTATTAGAGAAAAACTGGAAAAAGGTATTTATAAAAGAATTGCTGCATCTTTAATGAAGTAAGACAAAGGATTGTAATAAGAATAAAAAAACCATCATTTTTTTGATGGTTTTTTTATTTTTAATAATCTAGCTGTTAATGTCTAACCTTGAAGTGGCTATAGCATTTTCTTTTTCAAAATCATTATTTAAATATTTATAATACCCAACAACCCCAATCATTGCTGCATTATCTGTTGTATACTCAAATTTAGGAATATAGGTATTCCATCCCATGGTTTTTTCAAATGATTTTAAGGTTTCTCTTATTTCTGAATTGGCAGAAACTCCTCCTGCAATTGCGACCTCTGTTATACCAGTTATTTTACTAGCTAATTTTAATTTTTTCATTAAAATATTTGTAATAGTAAATTGGATAGAGGCACAGATATCATTTAAATTTTCTTTAATAAATAACTTATCTTTCTTATGTTCTCTTTGTAAAAAATAAAGAATTGCAGTTTTAAGTCCGCTAAAACTAAAATCAAGTTCATTTTTTGTTTTAGGCTCTGTAAATTTAAAAGCAGTTTTATTACCTAGTTTAGCATGTTTGTCAATTAAAGGTCCGCCAGGATATGGTAAACCGAGTAATTTTGCCGATTTATCAAAAGCTTCACCAACAGCATCGTCAATGGTTTCTCCTAAAATTTCAAAGGTGTTATAGTTGCTGATTTTTAATATTTGTGTATGCCCACCGCTAATGGTTAAACACAGGAAAGGAAATTTAGGTTTTTCCTGATTATCTTCATTAATAAAGTGAGCTAAGACGTGTGCCTGCATATGATTCACTGCTATTAAAGGAATGTTTAAAGCTATGGCCATAGATTTTGCAAAAGAAGTTCCTACTAATAAAGATCCCATTAATCCTGGTCCTCTGGTAAAAGCAATGGCACTAAGATCTTGTTTATCTATACCAGCCTGTTGGATAGCTTGTTGTGCCACCGGAACAATATTTTGTTGATGGGCTCTTGAAGCTAGTTCTGGAACAACACCACCATAGGCGGCATGAATTTTTTGATTGGCAATAACATTTGATAAAACAGTTTCATTTTGTAATATTGCGGCACTCGTATCATCGCATGATGATTCAATGGAAAGTATATAAATAGGTTTTTTCAACATTCAATGTAGTTAGGTGAAAAATATGTATTTTTAAGGCTACAAATTTAGAAAAATTAAATTATCAATC
>JADGEA010000228.1 GCA_016744615.1 Flavobacteriaceae bacterium | reverse complement strand
ATTCTAACTTTTATTACCTCATCTCTTTCTTGCATAAGATCTTTTTACAAAGATAATTAAATATTTTATAAATGAGAATGTTATTTATTGACAATTACTTAGGTCTATCAAAGTATTTTAAATTTAATAAGCACTTTATTTTATCTTCAAAGTGTTTTAGGATTAAATTGAAAATTGTCCCCAAGTTCTATACTTGATCTTCTTTAAGCTGGCTTAGTGATGAGAAAGATAGTTCTATCAAGCCATCGATATAATAAAGAATTGTTGTTCAAATGTCTTTTTGCCTTTTGGGAAATGAATTTTTTTGATAAAACTTAAAAACAAACAGTACAATTCATTTATTTTTTATTAACAAAACTATAAAACACTTGATATTCATAAAGTAAAGTATACTGTTATTAAGTTTGTTGTAAGAAAGATTTATATTTGTCATCAAAATTAATAAACTTTAAATAAAGACCTAAAATTATTATGAAAAGAATTATTGCAGTTTTATTGGTAGTAGCATTCACATATTCTTGTAAAACAGGATCTAATTCTCAAAAAGAGGACTGGATTTACTTAATTGACGGAACAAGTACAAAAGGCTGGAGAGCGTATAATGGAGATGCATTACCTCCTGGATGGATCGCTAAAGATGGTGTGTTAACCTTTGATACTCAATTAGGTTTGGAACAAAATTATAAAGGAGGGAAAGATATTATTTATGGATTGGAAGAGTTTGATAATTTTGAACTTTATCTGGAGTGGAAACTGCCAGAGGGTGGTAACAGTGGAATTTTTTATCATGTTAAAGAGAATGGCTATAAGTCACCTACACAAATGGCACCTGAATATCAGCTGATTGATGATGTAAAATATGCTGATATTCACGATCTTACAGATTACAATAAAAGTGTTGGTGTTACCAAAGATCCTGAAAAATTACAAACCTGGCAGCAAACAGCAGCAGATTATGCCATGTATCCTGCCGACCCGACAAAAAAACATCTGAATCCAATAGGAGAGTGGAATACTACTCGTATCGTTTTTACACCTGAGAAAGTGGAGTACTGGCTTAATGGTAAAATGACAGTTTCTTTTATTCCATGGTCAGCAGACTGGTATAAAAGAAAAAATTCAGGAAAATGGAATCATACTCCCGATTACGGTAAATATAAAAAGGGATATATTGCATTACAAGATCATGCCAGCCCGATATGGTTTAGAAATATAAAAATCAGAAAATTATAAAACTAAAGATATGAATAAAAGAGACTTTCTAAAAACTACCGGAGCTATAGCTTTAGGTTCATTTTTGCCATCCCCAATGTGGGCTATGTCAAACAATAAAAGATTAAGAACTGCACATATTGGTGTAGGTAGTATGGGTATGTCAGATCTTAAATCTATATCTTCACATAAATTAGTAGATGTTGTGGCACTTTGTGATGTAGATACGAAGGCTTTAAAAGTAGCAAAAAAGATGTTTCCAAATGCTAAAACTTATAAAGATTATAGAGTTTTATTGAAGGAAATGAAGAGTGAAATTGATGCTGTAATTGTTTCTACTCCAGATCATACACATGCCCCAGCTTCTATGCTGGCAATGGAGTATGACAAGCCCGTATATTGCCAAAAACCATTAACACACCATGTAGTTGAAGCAAGAGCAATGCGTAAAATGGCTGAAAAGAAAAAGTTGGTTACGCAAATGGGAATTCAGGTGCATTCTTTTTATGATTATAAACTGGCAACTTTGTTGATACAATCAGGTATTATAGGGAAAGTTAAGACCGTGCATGCATGGTCTCCAAAAAACTGGGGTTATGATGGGCCGGAACCAAAAGGTTCAGACCCTGTACCAGATAGTTTAGATTGGAATCTGTGGTTGGGAACAGCTGCAAAAAGGCCTTATAAAAAGGAAGTCTACCATCCAGGTAATTGGAGAAAGCTTTTAGATTATGGATGTGGAACCTTGGGTGATATGGGAGTGCATATTTTTGATACGCCATATAATGCATTGCAATTAGATGTTCCAAGAACTATAAAAAATAATTGCAGAAAACCAACTGGTTTTGGTTTTCCAGAGCATAATATAGTTAGCTATGAATTCCCAGGTACGAAATACACTGCAGATTCTTTAAAATGGATTTGGTATGATGGATCAGGAGCACCTTCTGAGCATAAAGATTTGGTATTGCCAAATAATGAGAAACTTCCGGGGCAGGGAGCAATGTTTATTGGAGAGAAAGGGAGACTTTTATTGCCACACTTTATGAAATTACCTAAGCATATCATTGATGGTAAATATGTTGATCTGGATCTATCAGTAATTAAAAAATCAGATAATTTAGGTGAACCTACTGTAAGTTATGATGCTGAAGGGGATAAGCATTATCACCAGTTTGTAGATTCTTGTTTAGGAAAAGATGAATGTAGTGCACCTTTCTCGTATGCTTCAAGGTTGACCGAAACAATTCTTTTAGGAGTAATAGCAGGACGTTTTCCTAATAAGACTTTGCATTGGGATAATAAGAATGCGAAATTTTCTGAATCAGAAGCAAATCAGTTTTTAGATGCGACTTATAGAAAGTTTTAAATTACCAAAAACATAAGCAATAAAAAAGCCAGATGAATAAAACATCTGGCTTTTTACTTTTTAAAGAATTATATTTTATCCGTTCATCGACATTAAAAACTCGTCATTACTATTGGTGTATTTGATCTTATCACGAACAAATTCCATAGCCTCTATTGGATTCATATCTGCAAGGTATTTACGTAAAACCCACATGCGTTGTACCGTTTTGGCATCTTGTAGTAGTTCATCTTTACGAGTACTTGATTTAACTAAATCAATTGCAGGATATATCCTTCTGTTTGAAACATTTCGATCTAACTGCAATTCCATATTACCTGTTCCTTTAAACTCCTCAAAAATTACTTCATCCATTTTTGAACCGGTTTCTGTCAAGGCTGTTGCAATAATAGTTAGCGAACCTCCATTTTCAATATTTCTAGCAGCACCAAAAAATCTTTTTGGCTTATGTAATGCATTTGCATCAATACCACCTGATAATATTTTACCAGATGCAGGTGCAACCGTATTGTAAGCTCTTGCTAAACGAGTGATGGAATCTAATAGAATTACAACATCATGACCACATTCAACCAAACGTTTTGCTTTATCTAAAACAATATTGGCAACACGTACGTGTTTATCAGCAGATTCATCAAACGTAGAGGCAATTACTTCACCTTTCACATTCCTTTGCATATCTGTAACTTCTTCCGGGCGTTCATCAATTAATAAAATAATTTGATAAACATCAGGATGATTAGACGCAATTGCATTTGCAATATCCTTTAATAAAATAGTTTTACCTGTTTTAGGTTGTGCCACGATCATCCCTCTTTGTCCTTTTCCTATTGGAGAAAAAAGGTCAATTATTCGTGTGGATAAATTACTACCTTTTGCCGCAAGATCAAACTTTTCCGTAGGAAATAGCGGAGTTAAATGTTCAAAAGAAACTCTGTCTCTTACAATACTTGGATTTAATCCATTGATTAAAGAAACCCTAATTAGTGGAAAATATTTTTCACCCTCTTTAGGAGGTCGCACTTTACCTTTTACTGTATCCCCTGTTTTAAGTCCAAATAATTTTATTTGAGATTGTGATACATAAATATCATCAGGTGATGAAAGATAATTATAATCAGATGATCTTAAAAAACCATAACCATCAGGCATTTTCTCTAAAACACCTTCACTTTCAATAATGCCATCAAACTCATAATCAGGATCACGGTATTTACCTTGTTTTTTAAAATCATTGCTTTTATGCTTTTGCTGATTTTGATCCTTTTGCTGATTTGGGTTAATAGGTTTTTTAGTTGGTTGATTTTTATTTATCCGTTGTTCAGGCTTTGAATTTGTATTCTGAGCTTTGCTTTGCGGGTTATTTTGTGGGTTAGGCTTGTTGTTGTTAGTACCCTCTCTTTTAATCTGAGGTTTAGCAACAGGTTTATTGTCAGTCGTTCTGTTTTCCGCAGGTTTGTTCTCTATAGGTTTGTTCTCTACAGATTTGTTTTCTACAGAGCTCTTCTCTATAGGTCTTTTCTCTGTAGGTCTTTTGTTGACTTGCTTATTCTCAATTTGTTTTTTTTGAGGAATATTTTTTTGAACAGGATTAGGATTAGTTTGTGGCTTGTCTTCATATTTAGAAGTCTCTCCAGAAGTATTAGCCTTTTTTATAATTCTTTTCCTTTTAGGTTTGTTTTGGTCGGTGATCTTTTCTTTAACCTCCTTTGGGTTTGCAGCTTGTACATCTAATATTTGGTATACAAGATCAAGTTTTTTTAATTGTCGAAATTTGGGTACACTAATTTTTTGTGCAATTTCTTGTAACTCGAGAAGTTTTTTCTCTTTGAGTTCGTCTATGTCAAACATCATAAATATGTATGGATTAAATGTTTAATTTCCGTAATTATGGAATATATATTATTAAGTTGTGTATTATCTGTAAATTTTTGGGTATTGCAAAAGAAGTGTTTTTACAATATATCTCGATTTGATGCGACAATATTACAAAATAAAATTAATATAATATGTTTATTTCTAAAAAAGATTAATGTATTTTTGCATTCCATTAAAATAAGATGCTTCAAAGAATTCAAACCATATACTTGCTAATAGTCGTACTTCTTGCTGGAGGTGTCATATATATATTGCCATTATGGGCTAATAATGATGGAGTAGAGATCTATCTTAAAAATTTGATCCAAAGTAATGATTGGAAAATGATCTCTATAGTTGTGGCATTTGGATTGTCAGCAATACTATCATTTATATCTATATTTTTATATAAAAACCGTAAACAACAAATTGGAATTAACAGGTTCAATATTGTTGTTAACTTCTATTTATTAGGAATTATTGTTTATCATTTGCTAATTCTACCTGGAGAAAGTGAGATTTCGGAGAAAGGTATTGGGCTTTTTATACCTGTTTTAGTGATTGTTTTTTTGGCGCTTGCCAATAAATCAATACTAAAGGATGAAAAGCTTGTAAAATCTGTAGATCGATTGCGATAGTACTAATACCTTAGTTATAGTGTGTAGAAGCTGGTTAATTACAAATTAACCAGCTTTTTTTCGTTTAAAAGATATAATGGTTTTCGGGTATATTTAAAAATCCTAAATTCCTCTATTGTGAGAAACAATGACTGTACATATATTTGTAGTGTAATTATTCAGGTAATATTATTGAAGAACAAAACTCAAAATATTAAAGGAATAAAATAAAAGGGGGAAAAAGGAGAGAAAAGATTTTTTATTATTAATTCTCTCCTTATTCAAAAAGTACCAAAGGAAAAAAATTGCTATAAAATCCTACATGACATCTTAGAAAAACAAATTTCTCTTAAAAGAGATATTTTATAAGCGAGTTTGATCGCATATAAATATTGAAAATATACTCCATATTATATGGGGATTAAAACAGGGGAGAAAGGAGAGAAGTGAAATTTTTATTTTAAAGGGGATCATAAATCAAATAACTTCTCTCCTTACTATTAAAGTCAGGAAAAATTGCTATAATTCCTTAATAAATTTTAAAGAATACTCCAATAGGAGTTTTGTAAAAAGTAAGAAATTACTTTGATATAAAGATTAACTCTGTGAGAGTTTGAAAACAGGGGAGAAAGGAGAGAAGTGAAATAATTTTATTATTTGAGGGGATCATAAAACAGATAACTTCTCTCCTTACTATAAAACAAAATGGGGAAATTGCTATAGTTCCATTAAAAATTTAAAGTTCATCTCTTTAAAAGAGATCAAATAGAAGTAGA
>JADGEA010000227.1 GCA_016744615.1 Flavobacteriaceae bacterium | reverse complement strand
ATTGTGTTCAATTACAATTATGGAATGTCCTTTTTCAACCAAAGCATCAAAAGAAGCCAGAAGCTTTTTTATATCGTGAAAATGAAGTCCGGTTGTTGGCTCATCAAAAATGAATAAGGTTTTGTTATTTGTAATTCCCTTTACTAAAAATGAAGCCAGTTTAATTCGTTGTGCTTCACCACCGGAAAGGGTAGAAGATGCCTGCCCTAATTGTACATAGCCTAATCCTACATCCTGTAAAGGCTTTAATTTGTTAACAATTTTAGTCTGATAATGTTCTGTAAAAAAAGCAACAGCTTCATCTACTGTAGTTTGTAAAATGTTATTTATGCTTTTTCCTTCAAATAAAACTTCTAGAACTTCCTTTTTAAAGCGCTTGCCCTTACAGGTTTCACATTCCAAATGTACATCAGCCATAAATTGCATTTCAATGGTAACTTCTCCTTCTCCTTTGCAATTATCACATCTTCCTCCATCCACATTAAATGAAAAATGTTTGGCTTTATAGCCTCTGGCTCTTGCAAGTTTTTGATTGGTAAATAAAGCTCTTATATCATCATATGCTTTTATATAGGTGACCGGATTGGATCTGCTGGATCTTCCTATTGGATTTTGATTTACAAATTCAATATTTTTGATGCTTTCAAATTTTCCTTTGATATCAGTAAACTGACCAGCTTTTTCGCCAAAATTATTTATTTTTTTTTGAAGAGCAGGGTAGAGTATATCTCCTATCAAGGTGCTTTTTCCACTACCTGAAACTCCGGTAACAACCGTTAAACAATTCAAAGGAATTTTTGCATTTATATTTTTTAAATTATGCTCCCTTGCTCCAATAATTTCAATATAGTTTTTAGAAGTTCTTCTTATTTTTGGGATTTCTATTTTTAATTTACCATTCAAATACCCTGAGGTTAAAGAATTGGCTTTTAATATTTTATCAAAATTACCTTCAGCAACTACATTTCCACCAAGGCTACCTGCCTCCGGACCAATATCAATGATATGATCTGCTACTTTCATAATATCTTCATCATGTTCTACAACGATGACAGTATTGCCAAGATCGCGTAAATTCATCAATACTTTGATCAATTTTTCTGTGTCTCTAGAGTGTAATCCTATACTTGGTTCATCAAGAATATACATGGAGCCAACCAGACTACTGCCAAGAGATGTTGCTAAATTAATTCGTTGACTTTCACCACCTGATAAGGTATTTGATCGCCTGTTAAGCGATAAATAATTCAAACCAACATCATTTAAAAACTGTAATCGTGTAATAATTTCTTTTAGCAGTCTTTTAGCGATACTTTGTTCGTGTTTATCCAGTTTGATGTTTTTGAAAAAATCAAGAACTTCATTAATGGGCAAATCCACCAGTTGGGTGATATGGTTATCATTTATTTTTATATAAGATGCTTCTTCTCGCAATCGGGTTCCATTACATATTGGGCATTTTGTTTTACCACGGTAGCGCGAAAGCATTACTCTATATTGAATTTTATAAGTTTTCTCTTCCAGATGCTTAAAAAACTTATTTAGTCCATCAAAATATTTATTTCCTTTCCATAAAAGCTTTTTTTTGGTAGAGGGTAATTCAAAATATGGCGTATGGATAGGGAAATCAAATTTGTATGCATTTAAAATCAAATCATTTTTCCAGTCTTTAAAAGATTCACTTTTCCATGGAAGTATTGCGTCATCATAAATGGATAAAGAAGTGTTGGGTATGACTAATTCTTCATCTATACCAATAATATTTCCATAACCTTCACAGGTTGAACAGGCACCATATGGATTATTAAAACTGAATAAATGCACATTTGGTTCTAAAAATGTAAGCCCGTCTAACTCAAATTTATTGCTAAAAATGTTTGATTCCGCAACTTTGACCGTCTCAATGATACAGGTTCCCTTGCCTTCATAAAATGCTGTTTGCACAGAATCTGCAACTCTGTTAAAGAAGTCTTCATTATTTTGAACAACAATACGATCTACTACTAAAAAAAGATCTTTATCTGTTTTTAGATCAAAATCGTTTATTCTAATGATCTTATCCTTTACTTTTAACCGAGCAAATCCCTGCTGTTTAAGAATATTGATAACAGTTTCCAGTTTTTTGCTTTTCTCGATAATTATGGGTGCTAACAATAGCAATTTAGTATGCTCTTCATATTGTTTGATATGCGTTAATACATCTTCAACTGTATCTTTTTTGACAATATTTCCAGAAACTGGTGAATAGGTTTTACCAATTCTGGCATAAAGTAATTTTAAGTAGTCATAAATTTCGGTTGAAGTTCCAACGGTAGATCTTGGATTGCTGCTGTTAACTTTTTGTTCAATCGCAATTGCAGGTGAAATTCCTTTGATAAAAGTAACTTTTGGTTTGTTCAATTTACCCAAAAATTGTCTTGCATAAGAGGATAAACTTTCCACATATCTTCGCTGTCCTTCTGCGTATAATGTATCAAATGCCAGGCTTGATTTACCTGATCCGGATAGTCCGGTGACCACAATTAGCTTATTCCTTGGAATTTTTACGTCAATTTTTTTTAAATTGTGAATAGAAGCACCTTTAATGATGATAAATTCTTTAAAGTCGTTATTTTTCAATGCCTTGAAGGATTTTTATGTTATATAGAATGCAAATATACTAAGTTAATTTTGTTAATAAAAAGTATCTAATTGTTAAAAAAAACAAAAAAAAGCTTCAAAAAATTTGTTTATATGATTAATATGTTTTTATATTTGCCCAGAGACTTAGAGAAAGAATTAGTCTCCCCTAATTATTAATTTAAATTTTTGCTTATAGTATAATTCTACTTTTCATGACTAATAAAAATGAAATCAATTCGTGTTGATTTCAAAAAAAAGGGAACGAAGCCAGAAAATGGTTTCAAAAAAAAAGGGGAATTATGCATACACAAAAATTAGACGATAGCGTCTTAGTTAGTAGTTACATTAATGGCAACGAGAAATCTATAGAAATCCTTATTCTACGCCACAAACAAAGAATTTTCAGTTTTATTTATTCAAAAGTACAAAACAGAGATGTTGCAGACGACATTTTTCAGGATACTTTTATCAAAGTGATCAATACTTTAAAACTAGGTAAATACAATGAAGAAGGGAAATTTTTACCTTGGACTATGAGAATTGCTCATAATCTGGTAATTGACTTTTTTAGAAAAGGAAACAGAATGCCAACTTTTCAAAATACCGATGAGTTTGATATCTTTTCTGTTTTAAGTGATAGTACTTTAAGTGCAGAAAGTGAATTGATCAAAAATCAAATTCATACAGATGTTAGAAAACTGGTTGATGAGTTGCCAGAAGATCAAAGAGAGGTGTTGGAAATGAGAATTTTTAAAGAAATGAGTTTTAAAGAGATATCTGATCAAACTTCTGTAAGTATTAATACAGCTTTGGGGAGAATGCGATATGCTTTGATAAATCTAAGAAAAATGATAGATAAAAATAATATTATCTTAACAAATTAAAGATTTATTAGTTTTTTTTGAATCTTTTATAATATAGTTGAGTTTTGTTCGTTATATTAATAATCCCTAAAATAAAATAGATTTATGGCAAAACTTTACACAGAAAGATTTTTCAAGGAAAAACTTGAACCTAAGACAGAAACAGTGTCGTTTTTACTAAATTATTCAAAATCGATTAAAGCTGTTAAGACTAAAAAAGAATGCTTAATGTTTCATTTGAATTAATTGGAAAAGGCTCTTAAAAATATTTTAAGAGCCTTTTTTTAGTGAAACTAATTTTTTTAAAAACAAATTCAAAATTTTAAGTTGAACTAGTTCCGCTGAAAAGCGGAATATCAACAAATAGTCTACTGATTATTGATCTAAATATTTTTCAAAATACTTTTTCTTCCAACGGTTTGGGTAATGATATCTTTATCTATATGCCATCCTCTTGCAGGCGAATATTCTCTACCATAATAAATGATTTGTAAATGAAGTGTATTCCATAATTCTTTTGGAAACAATCTTTTGGCATCTTTTTCTGTTTGTACTACATTTTTTCCGTTACTTAGATTCCAGCGATACATTAATCTGTGTATATGCGTATCTACCGGAAAAGCTGGAACTCCAAATGCCTGACTCATCACTACAGAAGCAGTTTTGTGCCCAACCGCAGGTAATTCTTCCAGATATTCAAAATTTGCAGGAACATTTCCTTTGTGTTTATTAATTAATATTTCAGACAGACCATGAATTCCTTTTGATTTCATTGGTGATAATCCAACTGGTTTGATAATTTCCCTGATTTCATCTATGGTTAATTTTACCATATCATATGGATTATCTGCTTTGGCAAATAATATAGGTGTAATGATATTAACCCTTACATCAGTGCTTTGGGCAGATAATAAAACAGCAATCAATAAAGTATAAGGATCTTTGTGCTGTAAAGCGATAGGTGGAGAGGGATATAGATCTTGAAGTGTCTTGATTACAAATTGTACTTTTTCTTTTTTAGTCATGTTCAGTGGAATAATTTATTAGACCTTAAAAATACAAAGTTTAAAAAATGTTTGATGGTTTAATGATCAAATTGTTTTATAAGTTTTTTACTGTTAAATTTGTATGAATATCCACAATTAAAAAAAACAAGATGATCACATTAAAAATAGGAGGCAAAGCACCTGATTTTGAAGTTAATAATCAGAAAGGAGAAACAATTAAGTTAAAAGATTTTTTAGGTAAAAAGATAGTTTTGTTCTTTTATCCAAAAGCCAGTACCCCAGGTTGTACCATGGAAGCAAAGAATTTAAGAGATAATTATACTGAATTCACTAAAAAAGGCTATGATATTATAGGTGTTAGTGCAGATTCGGAAAAAAGACAGTTAAATTTTAGTATTAAAAATGAGCTACCTTATAATTTGTTGGCTGATGAAGAAAAAGAGGTTATAAATGCATATGGAGTTTGGGGTCCTAAAAAATTTATGGGCAGAGAATATGATGGTATTCACAGAACTACTTTTGTTATAGATGAAAAAGGTTTTATTGAAGATATCATTACCAAAGTAAAAACAAAGGTACATACGGAGCAGATTTTATAGGAATTGATTCTTTGGGGAATTTTGTTTTTCCTTATAACCAAATTTCTTTGGATCACTTAAGGATATATTTTTGTTGTTGAAAGAATTTTGATTGTGTTCTCAAGAGATTGCTACTTACTTGTTTATATCCTATCGGATGTCAAACTTGTCATCGCATTGATAGCAATATTGAGAAGAATGTCATTTTGACTAAAGCGATAGCATGAATATGATCTCATACTCTCTTATTCTTATTTTGTCTTCACGAGACCCAAGAATTTTCAAAATCTCCAATGATTTGATGACAAACAGGAGCATATTTTCTCTTCAGTTTTATTCGTAATGCTAATCAAAATAAACTCTGAAATATTTCTAAGCGAACGATGCCTGGACGCAGACTTAGGTCACAAACACATATAAATAACATGGATCTAGGGGTAAAAATGATTTTATTAATTTCTTTATTGTTCAGGTTTTCAGTGACCGGTGCGAAGCAAAGGCCTTGGTCAGGTAAAGATTTTTTTGGTACTTTTTTTATCTAAAAAAAGCACACATAAAAGAAAAAAATTAACTTTTCAATTGTTGTCATAGGTAGAAGAGAGGTACGAACGACGTGGTGGCCTCTAATGAAAACAGATTAATAATTTGAGTTTAACCTCACGACCCTCAATATCATTCCGTTTTATCATTATTCAAAGCTGATAAAATGACTTTAAAGTGGCCTCAAAAGAAAATGGATAGATATCAAAATTATATGCTTAGTAAGAC
>JADGEA010000463.1 GCA_016744615.1 Flavobacteriaceae bacterium | reverse complement strand
CTAATCCGATACAACATTTCATCACTATATAAACCATATGGTTTTTCTATTATTTCCCAATCTAAATTCTTAGTTAAGGCATCGACTGCTTGATTCAAACAATTTCTATCTATGAAAAATAGGTATAAAAAGCGGCTGTTTTGAGATTTTATTTTGTTCACGGTTTATTGTCTTTTAGATTTGCTAAATAAGAATTTTCAAGGGTATAACCCAAAATTGAAACTCATCTACCTTATAAGGTAAAATCTGATTACCACCATAGAGGATAATACCCTTAAAAGCTTTATTTGTGAGTGTTCTTGCTAAAGTTATCAAACCTTTAAAATGCGATTTTTTTATATTGGAACCAGATTTGACTTCAATTGCTACCACACTACCATCACTTGATTCCAATACAAAATCTACTTCTTTTTTATCTCCATCACGATAGTGATAGATATTAATTGTTGTATCTGAATAAGATTGATGTTTAATCAATTCACTATAGACAAAACTTTCAACCAGATTGCCATAAAATTCACCCTGTTTTGTCATAGCTCCTTCTATATCAACATTAAGCAGCATACTAGCCAATCCTGTATCTATAAACTGAATTTTAGGGCTTTTTATAACTCTTTTTAGTTGATTGTTGGCATAAGCTGGAATAAGTTTAACAATAAATAGAGCTTCTAACAACTGTATATATTTAGCAACAGTCTTGTCTGCTAGACCGATAGAGTTTGATATATTTTTATAATTTACCAAAGAACCTATCTGTGCCGATAAAACTTTAAGTAGTTTATCGATATAAGCTACTTTATTTAGATCAACATTCTCTATATTAGCTATATCTTTGCTTATTCTAGCTTTGATATAAAACTCAAACCATGCTTTTCTGGCTCTATAAGATAATTTATAAACTTCAGGATAACCTCCTCTTAGAACAGCATTTGTAAAATCATCATTGGCTATCTTTTCAAAATCTACATCAAAAATGTTGAAACTATTACTAAAAAGTTTATCAACTATATTTATTGATCGACCATTTATCTCAGCATAAGACAAAGGAAAAAGGTTAAAACTTGCCATCCTTCCCGCAAGGGATTCTTTGATTTTACTATTTTTAAACATATCTGATGAACCAGTGAGCAGAAACATGCCTTTTCTATTTTGTTCATCAACACTTATCTTGATAGCAGGAATTACTTCTGGTATCATCTGCACCTCATCAATAGCTACATTTTGTTTGGATATAAAAGATATAAAGCCTATAGGGTCATTTAATGCAGTATTAAAGCTATCTTGATTATCAAAAGTGTAATATTTGAGATTTTTAAATATATCTAACATTTCCAATATTATTGCTAACAGTTTTCTTTCTATCATCTTCTTTCCTTTACGAGATTATCGCTATTATAATACGATATTTTTGATATAATTTAATACAATTCAAAAAAGGAAAAACAGATGCCCACAGATTTAGAAATTATCAAACAATTAGAACAAACAATTAATAGAAATTTAGATAAGTTAGATAAAATAAAATGGA
>JADGEA010000462.1 GCA_016744615.1 Flavobacteriaceae bacterium | reverse complement strand
TGAACTTATCAATGATTTGGACAAGGAAGAATTTAAGGCTATTATGAATAGATAGGTTGATTTCAAGCCCTATTTTATCTCTAAAAAAGAGATAAAATAGTCTTTATTTATCTCTAAAAAAGAGATAAAATTGAGTTTATGAAAATAATTTTAACTCAACTTATTGATGATTTCTATGAAAGAAATCTACCGCCGCTCACTATTAGAAATAAAAAAACTGTACAAATACCCGGTAAAGCCAACGTTGTAATTGGCATGAGACGTACTGGTAAAACTTTTTTCTGTTATCAAAAAATGCAAGAACTAATTGCCGGTGGAATTCCTATCACTGACATGCTGTATCTAAACTTTGAAGATGATCGATTGCTTGGCTTTACGGTTCATGATTTTCAGACTATTCTGGATATTTATTATAGTAATCAAGATCGTGGCACTAAAAGTTATTTTTTCTTTGATGAAATTCAAGTTATAGATCAATGGGAAATATTTATTCGGCGTTTGCTAGATACTGAAAATGTACAAATTTATCTTACTGGCTCATCATCAAAGCTATTAAGTACTGAAATTGCAAGCAGTTTACGAGGGCGTTCCTTAACTACAGAAATATTTCCATTCAGTTTTCAAGAATTTCTTAAATACCATAAACTATTTGACAAACCGCCTACTAAATTTGGTTTTCAAACTATATCGGTTCTACGTAAGGCGATACGCGATTATTTTGAAATAGGCGGATTTCCTGAAGTACAAGGTTTAGAACGTGAACTGCGGATTGAAATCTTACAAGGTTATATTGATTCAGTATTACTAAAAGATGTTATAGAACGTCATAAGGTTAGCAATGTAACAGCACTGAAATATCTAGTGCGCCACTTAATGAACTCACCATGTTGCAAATTCAGCGTCAATAAATTCTATAACAGTTTAAAAACTATGTCGGTAAAATGCACCAAAAATAGTTTATATGAATATCTTGATCATCTTATAGATGCTTATTTATTTTATCGGGTGCCAATACATAGCAGATCAGAAAAAGCGCGAATGTTAAATCCTGCCAAAATCTATACAATAGATACCGGTTTATTAAATGCAATAAGTTATAGAAATTCAGCAAATAATGGATTTTTACTAGAAAATATAGTTTTTATGCAGTTACGCCGTAACGGCTATATTGTAGAATATGTCAACACTAAAGATGGTTATGAAACTGACTTTTTTGCCAGACATAAAATTTCTAATGAAATAAAATTAATTCAAGTTTGCTGGCAAATGTCAGATGAAAAAACCTTTAAACGCGAACTTCGTGGTTTACAAACTACCATGCAAGAATTATCCATCACATCAGGTACAATTGTAACATGGGATGATGAAGCGATTCTTGAAGACAATATTATGGTAGTTGCTATTTGGAAATGGTTATTAACTGATGTTATGCACTCTCGTTCCCACGCTCCAGCGTGGTAACGTATGTATCGGCGCTCCAGCGCCGAGTTTTACTAGATCTAATTATCCAGTATAAGAAAAAAACACT